>NZ_CP061813.1:87500-455000 GCF_014784055.1 Polaribacter haliotis
TCATTACATAATCTACAATTTCTTCAGTCATTTTTTCTTTTTTACTCCATTCTGGTTGTAAAAAAAGCTGACATTTCTTACCCACTTTTGCAGCTTCTTGTTCAGCGAAATCAAAATCTGATTTGTTGTGAATTATCATTTTTAACTCATCTGCCTCTCTGTAATTTTCAGTTAAAGGCAATTTTGTTTTCTTTGGTGAAAGACAAAACCAATCCCATTTTCCAGAAAAAGAATAAGCTCCAGAAGTTTCGATATGCGTTTTTATATGATTTTCTTGCAACAATTTAGTAATATAATCCATTGACCACATTAACGGTTCACCACCAGTAATAACAACAGTGTTCGCGTATTTTTTAACGTTTTCGACAATCGTATCTGCTAAAGTTGGCGGATGCAAATCTGCATTCCAACTTTCCTTTACATCACACCAATGGCAACCTACATCACAACCACCAACTCTAATAAAATAAGCGGCAGTTCCTGTATGGGAACCTTCACCTTGTATTGTGTAAAACTCTTCCATTAATGGAAGCATTATTCCTTTGTCTACTAAATCTTGCGTCTTTTTGTCCATCTTACTTCTTTGCAGCAATTACTTCAATTTCGATATTTGAGCCACCAACTAAATCGGCTGCAAAGGTAGTTCTTGCAGGCAAATTATCGGTAAAGAAAGTACGATAAATTGTATTCATTTTAGAGAAATCTTTAATATTGGCTAAAATTACGGTACATTTTACAACATCTTTCAATGTTAAATTATGTTGCTTTAAAACTGCTTCAATATTTTTGATGGTTTGTTTTGTTTCAGCTTCAATTCCCCCTTCAACAATTTTACCAGTTTTATGGTTTTTACCAATTTGTCCAGTTAAGAAATAGAGATTATCTACCTGAACAGCATCAGAAAAAGGAACATTTTGCCTACTTTCTTCGTGAGATTTATGATGTTTTATAACAGCATTAGAATCTTTCTTGCAGGAAAAATTCAACAACAATAATAGAAAAAGAGAAGTTTTTAAAAGAAATTTCATAAAGTTTTGATTTTCAACACAAATATAAAAACAATTAATATAAATTATTTTAACTGTAAGTACTTAAAAATCAAATGTATTTTGTAAATTTGCACTCCTTTTTACGAGAACAGATTTATAAAAGGCCTATAAAACAAAAATTTATAAAAACATCTCTTGAAGTTTTTATCGTTAGTAATCTGAAAAACAACAAGATACAAATTTTATTCTCAGAAATGTCTGAAGAAACAAAAAACACTGAAGAGCAAGTAGAAGCTACTGAAGTACAACAAACAGAAGCAGCAACTCCAGCTGTAGAAGAAGTAAAACAAGATCCAAAACAATTTTTAGCGGACTTTAACTGGCACAAATACGAACAAGGTATAGAAGCTGTAGATGAAGAAAAACTAAAAGCTTTCGAAGAAGCGTTAGTAGGAACTGTAGGTTTCGTAAACGAACGTGATGTAATCGAAGGAACTGTAATTAGAATTACAGAAAGAGATGCTATTATAGACATCAATTCTAAGTCTGAAGGAGTTATTTCTTTAAACGAATTTCGTTACAACCAAGGTTTAAAAGTTGGTGATACTGTAGAAGTATTAGTTGACAAAAGAGAAGATTCTTCTGGTCAATTAGTATTATCTCACAAAAAAGCAAGAGTAATTAAAGCTTGGGAAAGAGTTAATAATGCTCATGAAACTGGTGAAGTAGTTAACGGTTTCGTTAAATGTAGAACTAGAGGTGGTATGATTGTAGATGTTTTCGGAATCGAAGCATTTTTACCAGGATCTCAAATTGACGTTAAGCCAATTAGAGATTACGATCAGTATGTAGAAAAAACAATGGAATTCAAAGTTGTAAAAATCAACCACGAATTTAAAAACGTTGTAGTTTCTCATAAAGCTTTAATTGAAGCAGATATCGAATTACAGAAAAAAGAAATCATTGGCCAATTAGAAAAAGGACAAGTATTAGAAGGTATTGTTAAAAATATTACTTCTTATGGTGTATTTGTAGATTTAGGTGGTGTAGATGGTTTAGTACATATTACAGATTTATCTTGGTCTAGAATTAATCATCCAAATGAGGTTGTTGAATTAGACCAAAAATTAAACGTTGTAATTTTAGACTTTGACGATAACAAATCTAGAATCCAATTAGGTTTAAAACAATTATCAGCTCATCCTTGGGAAGCTTTAGACGATACTTTAAAAGTGGGTGATAAAGTAACAGGAGAAGTTGTTGTTTTAGCAGATTATGGAGCATTCGTAGAAGTAGAACAAGGAGTAGAAGGGTTAATTCACGTTTCTGAAATGTCTTGGTCAACTCATTTACGTTCTGCACAAGATTTCGTAAAAGTTGGAGATAAAGTAGAAGCGCAAGTTTTAACTTTAGATAGAGAAGACCGTAAAATGTCTTTAGGTATCAAACAATTACACCCAGATCCTTGGACAGATATTACAACTAAATATCCTGTAGGTTCTACACATACTGGAACTGTAAGAAATTACACGAATTTTGGTGTGTTTGTAGAATTAGAAGAAGGTATTGACGGTTTAGTATATATTTCTGATTTATCTTGGACTAAGAAAATCAAGCATCCATCAGATTTCGTAACTGTTGGAGACAAGTTAGAAGTTCAAGTATTAGAATTAGATGTAGAGAACAGAAAGTTAAACTTAGGTCATAAGCAAACACAAGATAACCCTTGGGATGCTCACGAAGCTACGTACACAATCGGTTCTACACACGAAGGTACTATTAAAGAAAAGAACGATAAAGGAGCAGTTGTAACTTTTGCAGATGGCGTTGAAGGTTTTGCACCAACACGTTTCTTAGAAAAAGAAGACGGTTCTAAATTAGGAAAAGGAGATACAATAGACTTTATTGTAATGGAATTTTCTAAAGAATACAGAAGAGTAGTCGTTTCTCATACTTCAATCTTTAGAGAAGAAGAAAAGAGAAATATTAAGACTGCCGCTAAAAAATCTGCAGATGCAGAAAAAACAACTCTTGGAGACATTGGTGGTTTAGCAGCACTTAAAGAAAAAATGGAAGCTGGATCGAAAAAGAAGAAGTAATTCTTATTTTTAAAACAGTAGAAATTTATAATATCTAAAAGCCGATGCAATTTGCATCGGCTTTTTTTTTATACGCTTATTTCTTATTAAACATACAGAACTATAAAACTGCAACTGAAAACTACCAACTTATTTTTGGGCGTTCCCTAAAGGTCGGGCTTTTCGCACTCGCTTTTTTTCTGAAATAGAAAAAAGAGCTCAAACAATTGCTGCAATCCCTAACGCACATTTCTGCCAACAAATTTCCATCTTATAAGTTTACTACTTGTTAAATTATTTTACAGTATCATTTAATAGGATTATCTTTGTATTATTCAAAAAACACAACCAAAAAGAATGACATTAATCAAATCAATTTCAGGAATTAGAGGAACTATTGGTGGAAAAACTGCTGATAACTTAACACCAATAGACGCAGTAAAATTTGCATCAGCATATGGCGCATTTATAAAAGCAAGAAACAATAATAAGAAAGATATTAAAGTTGTTATTGGAAGAGATGCACGTATTTCTGGAAAAATGATTTCGAGTTTGGTTGCCAATACTTTGGTTGGTTTAGGAATAGATGTTGTAGATTTAGGACTATCAACCACACCAACAGTAGAAGTTGCTGTACCAATGGAAAATGCAAATGGAGGAATTATTCTAACAGCATCTCACAATCCAAAACAGTGGAATGCTTTAAAATTATTAAACGAGAAAGGAGAATTTTTAAATGGAGCAGAAGGAGAAAAAATTCTTGAATTAGCAGAAAGCGAAGATTTTTCTTTTGCAGAAGTAGACGATTTAGGAAACTATTCTAAAGACAGTTCTTATTTACAAAAACACGTTCAAGCAGTTTTAGATTTAGAATTGGTAGATGTAGAAGCTATTAAAAATGCAAACTTTAAAGTTGTTGTAGATGGCGTAAATTCCACAGGAGGAATTTTTATTCCTGCTTTATTAAAAGAATTAAATGTAGAATGTATTGAATTATATTGTACACCAAATGGACAATTTCCACACAATCCAGAACCTTTAAAAGAACACTTAACAGACATATCTAATTTAGTTGTAAAAGAAAAAGCAGATTTCGGAATTGTAGTCGACCCAGATGTAGATCGTTTGGCAATTGTTTCCGAAGATGGTTCTATGTTTGGCGAAGAATATACATTAGTTGCTTGTGCAGATTATGTTTTAGGAAAATTAGGGGGTGGAAACACGGTTTCTAATTTATCGTCTTCAAGAGCATTAAGAGATGTTACTCAAAAACATGGTGGAACTTATACTGCATCTGCAGTTGGTGAAGTAAATGTTGTTATTAAAATGAAAGAAACCAACACTGTAATTGGTGGAGAAGGAAATGGAGGAATTATTTATCCAGCTTCTCATTATGGTCGTGATTCTTTGGTGGGTGTTGCTTTATTTTTATCGCATTTAGCAAATAATAAAATGTCTTGTAAAGAATTAAGAGATTCATATCCTAGTTATTTTATGAGTAAAAATAAGATTCAATTAACGCCAGAAATAGACGTGGATAATATCTTAGAAACCATGGCTTCTAAATATGCTAATGAAGATGTAAACACAATAGATGGTGTAAAAATTGATTTCGCAGATGAATGGATTCATTTAAGAAAATCGAATACAGAGCCAATTATAAGAATTTATACAGAAGCAAAATCGCAACAAGCAGCAGACGATTTAGCAGTTCGTTTTATCAATGAAATTAAAGAAATTATAGCTTAGAAATATTGAAAACAAAACTAGTAGTAGTATTTTTTTTACTAATATCTGTCACTCTTTTTTCTCAAGAGGAAAAAGTAAAGAAAACCTCAAATAAAGGAAAATTATTTTTGTATTGGGGTTGGAACAGAGCGACTTTCTCGAATTCGGACATTCGTTTTCAAGGGAATAATTACGACTTTACATTACAAGACGTAAGAGCGAAAGACAGACCAACAGATTTTACGTTCGATTATTTTCATCCAACAAAAATAACTTTACCACAAACAAATGTTAGAGTTGGTTATTTTTTAAGTGATAATTACACAGTTTCTGTGGGAGTAGATCATATGAAATATGTAGTTAGATCTTTTCAAACAGTAAAAATTAACGGAGAAATAAATGCAGGAAATGCTTTTGATGGAGTTTACAATAATGATGATATTCAACTAACGCACGATTTTTTACAGTTCGAACATACAGATGGTTTAAATTATGTAAATGTAGAGCTTAAAAGATTCGACGAAATTGGACATTTTATTGGAATGAATAGTAAAAATTTTCAGTTAAACATCACAGAAGGTTTTGGAGCTGGTGTTTTGTTTCCAAGAACAAATTCGAAACTATTTAATCAAAAAAGATGGGATGAGTTTCATGTTTCTGGTTGGGGAGTTTCTGCAGGAGCAGGGTTAAACCTTACGTTTTTTAAATACTTTTTTGTTCAGTCAGATTTAAAGTATGGGTATATAAAAATGCCAAATATAAGAACCACAGAAAACGCAGAAGACAAAGCTTCACAAAGTTTTACATTTTTTCAAAAAACAATTGTGTTTGGTGCAAAATTCAATATTTAAAAACAAAGTAATGGATTTAGAAAAGTATTTTAGTCAGTTTAGAAAAAACATAGTAGGTATAGATCAAAAATTTACATCTCCATATGGAGAACAAGATTTAATTTATACAGATTGGACAGCCAGTGGAAGATTGTATTTACCATTGGAAGAAAAAATGCTTCATAAATTCGGACCTTTTGTAGCGAATACACATACAGAAACATCTACTACTGGTGCAGCAATGACGTTGGCGTATCACGAAGCAAGAAAAATTATAAAAAAACATGTAAATGCCAATGAGAATGATGTTTTAATAACATCTGGTTCTGGTATGACAGGAGTTGTAAATAAGTTTCAACGTATTTTAGGATTAAAAGTTTCCGAGAATTTAAAAGAGTATACAACGATTCCAGAAGACTTAAAACCTATTGTTTTTGTTAGCCATATGGAACACCATTCTAACCAAACTTCTTGGTTAGAAACCATTGCAGATGTAGAAGTTGTGCCATGTAATAACGAAGGTTTGGTGTGTATAGAAAGCTTCGAAAAATGTATTAAAAAACACGAACATCGTAAAATTAAAATAGCTTCAATTACTTCTTGCTCTAATGTTACAGGAATTAAAACTGCATATCATAAAGTTGCAAAACTAATTCACAGTTATAATGGTTTGTGTTTTGTAGATTTTGCTTGTTGTGCTCCTTATGTAGATATTAATATGCATCCAGAAGAAGAGGATGAGTATTTAGATGCAATTTTCTTTTCTCCACATAAATTTTTGGGAGGACCAGGAACTTCTGGAGTTTTAGTTTTTAATAAAAAATTATACAAAAATACAATTCCAGATAATCCAGGAGGAGGAACCGTAAGCTACACAAATCCTTGGGGTCAACACGATTATTTCGACGATGTAGAAACCAGAGAAGATGGTGGAACTCCTGCTTTTTTACAAACAATTAGAATCGCTTTGGCAATTCAATTGAAAGAAGAAATGGGTACCGATAATATTAAAAATAGAGAAAATGAAATTAATAAAGTTATTTTTAAAACTTTAGAAAATCTTGAAGGAGTTAAAATTTTAGCACCAAATAATAAAGAAAGATTAAGTATATTTTCTTTTTATTTTGAAAAGTATCACTTTAATTTAGTGGTAAAATTATTAAACGATCGTTTTGGGATTCAAACCAGAGGTGGTTGTTCTTGTGCAGGAACATATGGGCATTTTTTATTAAATGTAGATCAAGAAACTTCAAACAGAATAAAAGACCAAATTTTGCATGGTTGTAATACAGATAAACCAGGTTGGGTTCGCTTATCTGTACATCCTACAATTACAAATAAAGAAGTTGAGTTTATATGTAACTCCTTAGAGGAATTATCTAAAAACATCGAAAACTGGTCTCAAGATTACGAATACCATCCAATTAAAAACGATTATGCACACAAAACTGTAGCTTCAATCGAACATCAATTAGTAAACGATTGGTTTTATAAAAATTAGAAGTTTTTTTTATAAAAACTCTTTTGGTACTTTATCTCTATGCTTAAATCTTTTGTGTGACCATAAATAAAATTCAGGCTGATCTAAAATATTTTTTTCTGTAAGTTCTGTATATAAATCTGTAATTTTATAATTATCAAACTCTTTTGGGTTTTCTGTAATTAGTTGAAATTCAGTTTCGTAATAACCTCTTTTCATCTTTTTGGTAACATAGTTTATTACTACTAAATTAAATTTTTTAGAAAGCATTTCTGCACCAGTATGCACAGGAACTTTAATATTGAAAAATTCTCTCCAATAATAGGTTTTGTGAGGTTGTGGAGATTGGTCGCTCAATAAAATATAAGCACCTCTTTTGTTTTCAGAAAATCTTTTTTGCATCCCTTTTACCATTTCAGATGTTTTGTAACCTCTAACACCAAATTTCTCTCTAGAAGATCTAACATATTTCTCAAAATATTTATTATTTAGTTTTGTGTAAGCTCCATAAACATCGATGTCTATAACTTTTGCTAAACTTGTAGACCATTCCCAATTCGCTTGATGTGCACCAACTAAAGCAATATCTCTACCTTGTTTTGCAAATGAGTTTACCAACTCTGGGTTTTTGTATTTATATCTTTTTAAAATTTCTTTTTCGGAAATAGAAAAAGCTTTTACACTTTCCATCATTAAATCCATTAAATGTTTAAAGAATTTTTTTCGAATTTTAAAAAGCTCTTCTTCCGATTTTTCTGGAAAAGCCATTTTTAAATTTTCTAAAACAACCGTTTTTCTATAGCCAAAAACATGATAAATTAAAAAATAAAAAACATCAGATTTTATATATAATAATCTCATTGGCAATCTCGAGAGTATCCAAATAATAGGGTAGGTAAGCGCAAAAATAAGAAATTGCATAATATGGTTTTAATATTGCAAATATCGCATATAAATTTAAAACGAAAAGAGATATTGCTAATGGTTTTTATTATGTTTGTTGTATGATAGAAAATATAAATAGCGCTGTTTTATTTATTATTATAGCCAATGTTTTGGTTTCGATGAAAGGATTTAGTGATTATTCTTTTTTAGACAAGTATAAATTTCAAGTTAGTAAAATTATATCTGGAGAAAAAATAAGAATGTTTACATCTGGTTTTCTGCATGTAGACTGGATGCATTTAGGGTTTAACATGTATGCATTGTATTTATTTGGAAGAATTGTTTCTGGAATGTTAGGAACTCCTTATTTTTTAATTATTTACTTCGGAAGTTTACTTGCAGGAAGTTTGTACTCTTTAATGTATCATAAAAAAGAGCCTTATTATAGTGCAGTTGGTGCATCTGGAGCAGTATCAGGAATTATATATTCGTCTATATTATTATATCCGGATATGAGTTTATATTTATTTTTTATTCCTCTTCCAATTCCAGGATACATTTTTGGGATCGGATATTTATTATATTCCATTTATGGAATGAAAAAGCAATTAGGAAATGTTGGTCATGCAGCACATTTAGGTGGAGCAATGGGTGGTTTTGCAACTACTTTGATACTCTACCCTTCATTAATTTCAACAAATAAATTAATGGTTATTTTATTAGCAGTGCCTATTGTGTTTCTATTGATTTTTGGAGATAAATTAAAATCATTGTAAAATAAAAAAAGACCTCATATTTGAATGAAGTCTTTTGAGCGAAAGACCAGGTTCGAACTGGCGACATTCAGCTTGGAAGGCTGACGCTCTACCAACTGAGCTACTTTCGCGTGGTAAAGAGATGCAAATATAAAATCATTTTTTAGTTCTGCAAGGTTTTTTTTAGTAAAAAATAATAAAAAAAAATCATTTTTCAGATGCTTTTCATACTGAAACAGTTAGCTACTAATTTTATGGTTTATTTTCATTAAAAATGTAAGGAACCTTTAAATTATCTATTTAAAAAACTTCGTATCTTATCAAACTAAAAACGAATTAAAATCATATTATGAAAATATCAACTTTTATATTGCTGCTCTTTACAGTTACATTTTCTATAAACTCTCAGAATAAGGAAGTAAAAATAACTACAGAGAAACTTACAGATAATATTTATATACTAAAAGGACAAGGAGGGAACATTGGTCTTTTTGTGGGAGAAGATGCTGTTTTTATGATCGATGACCAATTTGCGCCTTTAACCCCTAAAATATTGAATGCTATCAAGAAAATTACAACAAAACCAGTAAAATATTTAGTCAATTCTCATTGGCATGGAGATCATACAGGAGGAAACGAAAACATGCAAAAGGAAGGAGCAATTATTGTTGCACACGATAATGTAAGAAAAAGAATGAATACAGATTCTGAAGTGAGAGGAAGAGTAAAAAAAGCATCACCAAAAGAGGCATTGCCTGTAATTACGTTTTCAAAAGATTTAATGTTGCACATAAATAATGATGATATTTTAGTTTCTCACGTACATAATGCACATACAGATGGAGATGCAATTATCTATTTTACTGCAAATAACGTAGTTCATATGGGAGATACTTATTTTCAAGGAAAGTTTCCTTATATCGATTTAAACTCAGGTGGAAATGTAAATGGAGTAATTGCAGCTGCAGAGAAAGTAATTTTGTTGGCAGATAATAATACCAAAATAATTCCTGGTCATGGAAATCTTTCCAATAGAGAAGAGTTAATTTCTTATAAAAATATGTTGGTAGATTTAAGAGAGAAAATTCAATTGGAAATTGATAATGGAAAAACATTAGAAGAAGTAAAGGCAAATAACGAAATCACTAAAAATTACAATTCTTTTAGTGGTTGGATAAACGAAGAAAAAATTAGAGTTGCCATTTATTCGAGTCTGGTAAAAAAGTAAATGAATGGATATTAATAAAGTGCATATGTAAATTTTAACATATTAGAAAGGCCGTTTTCTTATTTTTGACTAACTTTGTACTATAATGACAAAGTTTTCTCATAAAATATTAGCTGTTTTAATGTCGTTTGTAGTTTTATTTTCTACAACGTCATTTGCTATCACAAAACATTTTTGTGGGGATACTCTTGTAGATACTTCTGTTTTTAGCCAAGCTTCCACTTGTGGAATGGAAAGTCAAGAAACTACTGTTTCAGATTGTTCAACCGTAAAGAAAGATTGTTGTACTGATGAACAATTGTTAGTTGATGGTCAAGATGAAATACAATTACAAGTTGATAATATTACTTTTAATCAAGAATTATTTATCGCTTCATTTATTTATACTTACATAAATCTTTTTGAAGGTTTAGAAAATAATGGATCTTCTTTTGAAGATTACAAACCACCACTCGTCATAGAAGAACTTTACAAAGTTGACGAGACTTATTTAATTTGATTTTTAAACAATAGACTGTAATATCCTATAACTGCAATGTTATAAGGATAATTTGTTGAATTCGGTGTTTTTCTAACACCAATGTCTAACTGTTTAATTATCAAAACTAATGCTAAATAAAAGCATCAAATTTCTAATAGAAAATAAACTCGTCTCAGTTTTATTACTCTTACTTTTTGTGGGTTGGGGAACTGTAAATGCTCCTTTTAATTGGAATATTCCATTTTTACCAAGCAATCCTGTTGCTGTAGATGCCATTCCAGATATTGGCGAAAATCAGCAAATTGTATTTACAAAATGGGATGGTCGCTCACCACAAGATATCGAAGACCAAATTACCTATCCTTTAACAACTTCGTTATTGGGAATTCCTGGAGTTAAAACAATCAGAAGTTCATCTATGTTTGGTTTTTCTAGTATTTACATCATTTTTGAAGAAGATATTGAGTTTTATTGGAGCAGAAGTCGAATTTTAGAAAAACTAAATTCACTACCAAGCAATTTATTACCAGAAGGTGTAAACCCTGCTTTAGGGCCAGATGCAACAGGTTTGGGGCAAATTTTTTGGTACACGCTTGAAGGTCGTGATGAAAAGGGAAATGTTACTGGTGGTTGGGATTTACAAGAATTACGAAGTATTCAAGATTACTATGTAAAATACGGATTATCATCAGCAAGTGGCGTTTCTGAAGTTGCTTCAATTGGTGGCTATGTTCAAGAATATCAAGTAGATGTGAATCCAGAATTAATGCGACAATACAAAATTGGTTTAAATCAAGTTG
Source organism: Polaribacter haliotis (assembly GCF_014784055.1). Lineage (NCBI taxonomy): Bacteria > Pseudomonadati > Bacteroidota > Flavobacteriia > Flavobacteriales > Flavobacteriaceae > Polaribacter > Polaribacter haliotis. The sequence goes on from NZ_CP061813.1 coordinate 98,755, forward strand.
TAAAAGCGGTTAAAAGTAGCAATCAAGATATTGGAGCACAGACTTTAGAAATCAACCAAGCTGAATATTTAGTAAGAGGTTTAGGTTATATAAAATCTATTGAAGATATTGAAAACGCTGTGGTTACTTCCGAAGATTTTACAGCCATCAAAATAAAAGACATTGGTAAAGTTACTTTAGGTCCTGCAACAAGAAGGGGGATTTTAGATAAAGAAGGTGCAGAAGTTGTTGGTGGAGTTGTAGTTGCAAGGTATGGCGCAAATCCTATGGAAGTAATTACGAATGTAAAAACTCAAATTGAAGAATTAAAAGGAGGTTTACCAACGAAAGTTTTAGCAGATGGAAGAATATCTCAATTAACAATTGTTCCTTTTTATGATAGAACAGAACTCATTCACGAAACATTAGACACCTTAAATGAAGCGTTAACATTAGAAATTCTGATTACCATTTTAGTAATTATTGTAATGGTTTTTAATCTTCGAGCTTCCATTTTAATCTCTGGTTTATTACCAGTTGCAGTTTTAATGGTTTTTGTTACAATGAAACTATTTAATGTAGATGCAAATATTGTAGCACTTTCAGGAATTGCAATTGCGATTGGAACCATGGTTGATGTTGGCGTAATTCTCGCCGAAAATATGATTCGTCATTTAGATGATGAAAAACTACAAACTAGTGAAGATGGAACAAAATTCACCACAGATGAGATAGTTTACAATGCAACAGCAGAAGTTTCAGGTGCAATTTTAACAGCAGTTTTAACGACGATTATCAGTTTTGTGCCAGTTTTTACAATGATTGGTGCAGAAGGAAAACTATTTAGACCTTTGGCTTTTACCAAAACAATGGCATTATCTGCATCTTTGGTAATTGCTTTGTTTTTAATTCCGCCTTTTGCGGCCTATTTATTCAGAAAAACAACTTTAAAGAATTCATTTAAATACGTTATAAATATCGCTTTAATAGTTGCTGGAATTGTAATTATATTTAGCGGATTTTGGTTAGGAAGTATTTTAATTGCTTTTGGAATTAATGGATTATTACTTGTTTTAGGAAAGTTGAATAAGAAAAACAGCAATCTTATAAATATCATTATTTCTTGTACTGCTATTATCTTTTTATTGGCTGAATATTGGCGACCATTAGGTTTTAACAGAAGTATTTTTATCAATTTGATTTTTGTGGCTATTATTTGCTTTGGAATTTTAGGAATATTTTCAGTTTTTAGAAGGTATTATTCCCAAATTTTAAAATGGGCTTTAGCGAATAAAATCTTGTTTTTAATAATTCCTACAGCTGTTCTTATTTCTGGAGGTTTTATTTTAAACAATACAGGTAAAGAATTTATGCCATCTTTAAATGAAGGTTCTTTCTTATTAATGCCAACTTCATTACCACATTCTGGTGTGGAAGAAAATAAACGTGTTTTACAACAATTGGACATGGCAGTTGCAACCATTCCAGAAATTGAAACTGTGGTTGGAAAAGCAGGTAGAACAGAATCTGCTTTAGATCCTGCACCTTTATCTATGTACGAAAATATTATTCAGTATAAATCTGAATATATGCGTAATTCAGAAGGAAAAAGACAGCGTTATAAAGTAAATAATGAAGGTGTTTTTGAATTGAAAAACGGTGGTTTTGTAGCAAATCCGAATAATACTGAAGATGTCACCTTGAGCGCAGTCGAAAGATCTCAATTAATTGAAGATGAAAATGGCGAATTCTATAGAAATTGGCGACCAGAAATTAATTCTCCAGATGATATTTGGAATGAAATTGTAAAAGTTACCAAATTACCAGGCGTTACTTCTGCTCCAAAATTACAACCGATTGAAACAAGATTGGTCATGTTACAAACAGGAATGCGTGCACCAATGGGAATAAAAGTAAAAGGGCAAGATTTAAAACAAATTGAAGCTTTTAGTTTACAATTAGAAAGTCTTTTAAAACAAGCAGAAGGTGTTAAAGTTGAAGCTGTTTTTGCTGATAGAATCGTTGGGAAACCTTATTTATTAATAGATATTGATAGAGAAAAAATAGCTCGTTATGGAATTTCTATTGAAGATGTACAAAGTGTTTTAAAAGTTGCAGTTGGTGGAATGCAATTAACACAAACTGTGGAAGGAAGAGAACGTTATGGAATTCGAGTGCGTTACCCAAGAGAATTGCGTAACAATCCTGAATCGATAAAAGACATTTATATTCCTGTTTCAACAGGGAATCCTGTTCCTTTGGGTGAATTAGCAACCATTAGATATGAACAAGGTCCACAAGTAATTAAAAGTGAAGATACTTTTTTAGTTGGCTATGTTTTGTTTGATAAATTAGATGGTTTTGCAGAAGTTGATGTTGTAGAAAATGCGCAAAAATTATTTCAAAATAAAATAGATGCTGGTGAATTAATGGTTCCAAAAGGGATCAGTTATAAATTTACAGGAACGTATGAAAATCAATTACGAGCAGAAAAAACATTGTCTGTGGTTGTGCCATTAGCATTGGCAATTATTTTCTTGATTTTATATTTTCAATTTAAATCGGTTTCTACTTCGTTGATGGTTTTTACAGGAATTACAGTGGCTTTTGCTGGTGGATTTATTATGATTTGGTTGTATGGACAAGATTGGTTTTTCAATTTTAGCTTTTTTGGAGAAAACATGAGGGATTTATTCAACATGAAAACCATTAATTTAAGTGTGGCAGTTTGGGTTGGTTTTATTGCATTATTTGGTATTGCAACTGATGATGGTGTTGTAATGGCAACGTATTTAACACAAACTTTTAACCGAGAAAAACCTGCTGACAAAAAAAGTATTAGGTTTTACGCTCTACAAGCTGGAGAAAAACGAATTCGTCCTTGTTTAATGACAACTGTTACTACCATTTTGGCGCTTTTACCAGTTTTAACTTCCACAGGAAAAGGAAGCGATATTATGATTCCAATGGCAATTCCAATTTTTGGAGGAATGGTTATTGACATTACTTCCTACTTTATTGTGCCAGTTTTATATAGTTGGAGAGAAGAGTTGAAATTGAAAAGAATACAGAATAAAAAAGAGAGTCAAGAACCAAGACAAATTGTTAATTAATATGAAAAATATAGGTGAAATATTCAGGAAAGTCTTTATTCTTTGCTCTTTATTCTTTTTTCTAAAAGGAAACGCACAAGAACTGCAAAGCTATATAGAGCAAGCAATGGAAAACAATCCTACAATTCAAAAATTTGAATTACAATATAATATTGCTTCCGAAAAAATGAACGAAGTAAACACAATTCCGAATACGGAATTTGGTGCAGGATATTTTGTAAGTGAACCAGAAACAAGAACAGGAGCACAACGTTTTAAAATTTCAGTAAAACAAATGTTGCCTTGGTTTGGCACCATTTCTTCAAGAGAAAATTATGTTTCTTCAATGGCAGATGCTAAATATGAAGATATTGTAATTGCAAAACGAAAACTAATCACTTCTGTTTCGCAATCTTATTATAATTTATATGAGAATAAAGCGAAACAAAAAGTTTTAGAGCAGAATATAAAACTACTTAAAACCTATGAAAAATTAGCACTAACATCTGTTGAAGTTGGCAAAGCATCTGCTGTAGATGTTTTACGATTGCAAATGAGACAGAATGAAATGGCGGAATTATTATCGGTTTTAAATCAGCAGTTTTTAACAGAACAAACTACGTTTAATAAGTTATTGAATCGTGATAAAACTGTTACAGTAAATGTGATAAATGAGTTGAATATTCCTTCAGAAAATTTCGAAATAAATGTAGAAAATTTAGCAGTACATCCAGAATTATTGAAGTATGATAAAATTTATCAATCTGTGGAAAAATCAGAATTATTGAATCAGAAAGAAAATAACCCAATGATTGGTTTTGGTTTCGATTATGTAAATGTTGCAGAACGACCTAATATGAGTTTTACAGACAATGGTAAAGACATTTTAATGCCAATGGTTTCTATTTCTATTCCTATTTTCAATAATAGTTACAAATCGAAAACCAGACAAAATCAATTGCAACAACAAGAGATTTTAGCGCAAAAACAAGAACGTAAAAACAGATTAGAAACGATTTTAGACCAAGCAATAAATAACCGGATTTCTTCAAGAATAAGTTATAGAACGCAAACTAAAAATCTAAAGCAAGCGAAGAATGCTGAAGAAGTTTTAATAAAAAGTTACGAGACAGGAACCATCGATTTTAATGACGTTTTAGATATTCAAGAATTGCAATTGAAGTTTGAAATGAATCAAATTAAATCGATAAAAAACTACTATTTACAAACCACGATTATTAATTATTTAATTCAATAAAAATGAAACACACATATAAAATTACAGGAATGACTTGTGGAAACTGCAAAGCTTCTGTAGAAAAATATTTAAGCGAAATAGAAAGTGTTACCAATGTTTCTGTAAATCTCGAGAAAGAAGAAGCAGAAATTACTATGGAAAAACATATAGAAACGAAAGTTTTAAAAGATGCTTTACCTGAAAAATATACACTTTCAGAAAAGAAACAAGAAAAGAAAGAAATACCAGATGTTGCTTTTGATGGAATGGAAGAATCGAAATTTCAGCAATTAAAACCATTGTTTTTAATCATTTTTTACATTACAACAGCAGGTATCTTATTGAATTATAAAAACTGGAATTGGAGTGCATTTATGCTCGATTTTATGGGTTTATTCTACATTGTCTTTAGCTTTTTTAAAATGTTAGATCTAAAAGGATTTCCAGATTCTTTTAGAATGTACGATCCTTTGGCGAAGAGAATTCCTGTTTATGGAAAAATTTATCCTTTTATAGAAACTGCTTTAGGATTGATGTTTTTGCTTCGTTTTGAAATAAATATCGCTCTAATAATTACACTTATTGTTTTAGGAGTTACAACAGTTGGCGTTACAAAAACACTTTTAAATAAAAAAGCAATAAGATGTGCTTGTCTTGGTACAGCTTTAAAATTACCAATGACAGAAGCTACTTTTATAGAAAATGCAATTATGATTGTTATGGCAGTTTTAATGTTAATCTTTTAAAAATCAAAAAATATGAAAAATTCAAATCAACATACAAACAAAGAAAACGGAATGAGTAATTATACAAAATTCTTTTTAATGTTAGGTTGCTCTTTTGTAGCAATGTACATCACAATGTACTTAAATACATATGAATTTGACCACGTTTATTTTAGCTTAACTCGTTTTTATATGTCTTGTTTAGGGATATCTACTATGGCTTTAATTATGTGGTTTTTTATGCGCAATATGTATCAAAATAAAAAGAAGAATATTGCTATTGTCTTTGGAAGTATTGTACTTTTTTTAGGTGCTTTAGGTTTGGTGCGTGAACAAAAATCTACAGTTGATGATGTTCTTTGGATGAAAGCAATGATTCCTCATCATTCAATTGCAATATTAACGAGTGAACGTGCAGACATTAAAGATCCCGAAGTAAAAAAATTAGCAAACGATATTATTAAAGCACAGAAAAAAGAAATTGAAGAAATGAAAGCGATGATAAAACGATTAGAAAATGAAAAATAAAAATATAGTAATCTATTTAGGAATTCTTGCTTTTGGTTTATTATTAGGCTATTTTTTCTTCGGAAACTCTTCTGATAAATCAACTCATAATCATTCTGAAACATCCGAAAAAAATGAAATGTGGACCTGTTCTATGCATCCACAAATTATGAAAACAGAGCCTGGAGATTGTCCTATTTGTGGAATGGATTTAATTCCCGCAGAAAATAATTCCGAAGGTTTAATGGCAGACCAATTTAAGCTGACAGAAAATGCGATGGCTTTGGCCAATATTCAAACTTCTATTGTTGGCAAAGGTAAAATTGAAAAAAATGCAATTAAATTATCTGGAAAAATTGCAGAAAGCGAGAACTTAAATACAGTTCAAGTTACGCATTATGCTGGAAGAATAGAGCGTTTGTTCGTTGCTTCAACTGGCGAAAAGATTAGAAATGGGCAATTAGTAGCAAGGATTTATTCGCCAGAATTATTTGCATCGCAACAAGAATTAATTACTGCATCTTCTATAAAAGAATCGCAACCAGAATTATATAAAGCGGTTCGTAAAAAGCTAAAAATTAAAAAGGTAACAGATGCACAAATAAATTTGATAGAAAAATCAGGAAAACCGATTCAGAATTTTCCAATTTATGCTTCACAAACAGGAACAATTACCGAAAAAATGGTGGCAGAAGGAGATCATGTTGCTTTAGGAGAAGCATTGTTTAAAGTTTCGAATCTTTCTGTTGTTTGGGCAAATTTTGATGTTTATGAGCATCAAATTCATCTATTCAAAAAAGGGCAAGAAATTTCTATAACCACGAATAACAACAAAGAAATAAAGACAAAAGTAGACTTTATAGACCCTGTTTTAGATACAAAAACAAGAACGGTTAAATTAAGAGTTGTGCTTAATAATAGAGATAATGAATTGAAGCCAGGAATGTTTGTCGAAGGAAAATTGAAAGAAAACAATTCTAATAATAAAGATATAATTACGGTTCCATCATCAGCAGTTTTATGGACAGGAAAACGCTCTGTAGTTTATATAAAAACAAATGCGAATGAATCTGTTTTTGAAATGCGTGAAATTACTCTAGGTAATAGAATTGGAGAATTTTACGAAGTTTTTGAAGGCTTACAAAATGGCGATGAAATAGTAACAAATGGAACTTTTACTGTAGATGCTACTGCTCAATTACAAGGTAAAAAATCAATGATGAATAAAAAAGGTGGAAAAGTTATTACTGGTCACGAAAATCATCCTGAAATGGAAGAAAACACTTCATCAACAACAAACAACTTTAACAAAAATGAAAGAATAAAAGTATCTAAAGATTTTCAAAATCAATTAAAATCAGTTTATAATAATTACATCGACTTAAAAGATGCTTTGGTTGAAGATGATACAAAAAAAACAATATCAGCATCAAAAAAAATGTTAGAAAACATATCTAAAGTAGATATGAAATTGCTAAAAGAAAATGAAACTCATAAAAAATGGATGTCTTTAGAAAAAGAAATAAAAGAAGTTGCCAATTTAATTTCTAAAACATCAAAAATAGATGAACAAAGAAATCATTTTAAACATCTTTCATTAAACTTAATTAGCGCAGTTCAAATATTCGGAATCAATGAAAAAGTATATGTTGAATTTTGTCCAATGGCAAATAGCAATAAAGGTGCCTATTGGTTAAGTAAAGAGGAAAAAGTGATTAACCCTTATTATGGAGAAAAAATGTTAACCTGTGGAGAAGTAAAACAAGTAGTAGAATAATAAAAATCAATTAATAATTAAATTTTAAACAAATGAAAAAAGTAATTTTAAGTTTAGTAATTATTACAGCAACAGTATTTACAAGCTGTAAAAATGAAGGTAAAAAAGAGACAAATACTAATAATACTGAAGTTTCTAAAGAAATGGCAACAACAGATATTTCTTTTGGTGTAAGAGGAAATTGTGGTATGTGTAAAAGTACTATTGAAAAAGCGACAAAAAATATTGAAGGAGTTGCAACTGCAGCTTGGGATGTAGATAAAAAGAAAATTGATGTTTCTTTCGACGAGAGCAAAACAAGTGAAATGGATATTCATAAAGCAATTGCTGCTTCTGGTTACGATACAGAAAAAGCAAAAGGAGATTTAGATGCTTATGATGGTTTGCCTGGTTGTTGTAAATATGATCATAATATGGAAATGGATCAGTAATAAAATTAAGCCATTAAAAAAGAGTTCTTTTAAAGAACTCTTTTTTTTTGTTTCAAAAAACAGTGTTTTTTTTTAAAACTTAAACTTTAATGACCTATCATTTACTGAAACATCTTTTTTAGTTTGCCAAGAATTGGTATCTGGTTCACCAACTTTAATTGTATAAAGTGTGTTTTTGTCAAAAACTTTCGGAGTAAATGAAGAGGTGTTTAAACGAATGGAATATTCAGTTTCATTTGTTTTTTGATTGATAATTTCAACAACCGGTTTTTCTAATTTTTTTACTTTAATTTTTGGTAAATAAGCGATTGCTTTTCTACCATAATTATCTTGTTGATTAATCGTAATTGGCCATCCAGGATATTGCGTGTTTTCCTTTGTGGGATCTACAAAACGTGGCCAACACTCCGTTTTAATATCTCTAGTATCTTTATTAAAGGTTACCATCCCAAAACCAACTGCTCTTGTGTGTAAAATTTTTGGTTCTTTATTTGAATTTTGCGGATTTGAAATAGCTTTTACAGTCATTTTATTTCCAAAACCATCAAAGTGATTTCCAACATAAGCAGGATTTTCTACTGTATGATTAGAGCTATCTACATCTGGCCAAAAACGACGAGGCCATAAATTATTTAATGCTGGTCCTGCAAATGCATGTCCAGAATCTCCATGCTCGTCCAAACCATATTGTATGTAAGAAGCCAAATGTTGGTCGCCTGCAATGTGGAATGCAAAACCTTTACGGATTATAGAAACTGCCAAATCTCTTTTAGCAGCTGGCCAACCATTAGAATCCATATCTACAGTGCCTTTTTCGCCTTTTACATATTCTCCAGCTTCAGGAATTCTTAAAGAAGGAATTACGCCTCCAGTTTTTGCTTTTTGTGGAATAGTAGCAACAGTCGCAAAATTAGTTTGAGACAAAACAACTTTTAGTTCAGATCCATTAGACCAATCATTTACCCATTCGTTTAAGAATTTTTCTTGCCTTTTTCCTAATAATTCTGCATCTAAATGTTTATATTTTTTAATATCAAAATTATCATTTTGAATCCAGCCATTATAAACATCTGCTTCTTTTGGAAGCACATTTTTTGGTGCCGATTTAAATTTACGATCTTCTAAAATAGCAAAACTAATTCCTCCATAATTCCAATTAGAATAATATACAGAAATATTCTGTTTTAATGGAGTTGCATCATATGGATCTGGTAAGTGACTCGTTTGTGTAAATTGTACCATATTTACCCAATCTGCACTCATTTTATAACCACCACTATCTTGTGCTTTACCACCAAAACCAAGAGAAGTATCTGCTTTTTTACCAGATTCTCCCCAAACATTTCCATGATACACATCATGGTCATCTGGAATTATGGCACAAGGAATGTGTCTAAAAATTTCGCGATAAGACCAACCAAACATGTACCACTTTCTTAAATAGTCTAAACATATTTTGTCTGGTTCTCCATGATATTGTGGGCCAAATCCACCTGTGTTTTCATAAAACTGATCCCCTAAAAACATAGCCAAATCTGGTGTTAATTTAGAGACGGATTCGTAAACATCTGCATCAGGAAAACCATAATGTGCATTGCAACTAAAAACTGCAGCTTTAATATCTGTTTTGTTTATTGGCTCTGCTGCAATTGTTCCTTCGTAATTATAAGTTTCCTCTTTATTTCTTAAAGGAATTTTTAATAAAACTCTATATGGAATTGCTGTTTTGTGTTGCCAGTTTTCTATAATAAAATTAACGGCTCTACCAGGATTTTTTATGGTTTCTGTAGTTGCAGTTTCCCAGTTTCCATTTATTCTAAATTGAAGTAAAGCACTGTGTCCTTTAATTTCTTCAATAGGAGAAAACTGAGCAGTCAATTTTAATTTATTTTTATTGAGTGTATATTGTGCAAAGTTTATGGGGCCATAAAAATGATTTTCTTCGAACTTTAATTCTTCGGAAGTTATAGACCAATCAGAAAATTTTACAGAGGCTTTAGAAGCTATTTCGTTAGTCATTTTTCCTGGAACATCTGCAATTAAAGAGAAGTTACCTGTTAAATCTTTATCCTCTAAAGTTACTTTTTCTTCTTTTACAATAAACTGATTATTAATTGGGTTTATGGCAGAAATTTTTAGTAAATAGTTGGTTTGTTGTGGTATGGCTTCAACAATTAAATGAAAAGAACTTGGAATTTCTTTTAATGAAGTTTTAATAACTTGTTTGCCTACTTTTAAATCTCCTTTTCCATTAAGACCAATATCTAAACCTTTTCCAAAAACAGCTGCAGATCTGTAATCTTTAAAAGGACCTTCTGCTCCCAAGCGAAAACCTATACAAGCTTTTGTATTTGTTTTAATAACATTATTTAAAATTTCTATTTTAATATTTGTAGTAAAACCTATTAATCCTTTTGGTTTTTGAAGAGGTAACAAGTGTAAATTCCTGTTTTTTCCAGTAATATCACAAACTACAGCTTTATCTTGTAACACCCAATCTTGCAAACGATTTCCCCAATATTCTGGACCAATCCATTTCATATTGTTCCAGTTATGCCAATCAGATTTAAAATTCACTCCTTTTTTATAAGACCAAACTGAAAAAGATTCTTTAGCTAAGATGGAAGGTGCCATAAAGGGTATTATGCTTCCTAATGTTATTGTTTTTAGATATTTTCTTCTGTCCATTATTTTAGGTTTTATTCGATATAATTTTTATTTAATTCTTTTGGTACTGGAGCATTTGTATTTGTTCTCCAAACTTTTAACAGATTGTACAGTTCTTTTACTTTTTCTGGATGTTTTTTTGAAACATCGTTTTTTTCTTGAATATCTAATTCTAAGTTATACAATTCTATTGCTCCATCTTCAAAATACTCATGAAGTTTCCATTTACCTTTTCTTATAACACTTCCTGGTCTTGTTCTAAATAAAGGATCTCTAGCTTGATCTTTTACTTTATTAATTCCTTGCAAATAAATTGGAAAATGCCAAAATAGTGCTCTTTCTTTTACAACTTTATTTTTAGTTAAGAATGGAAATAATGAAACTCCATCTAAAGAGTAATCTTTGTGTACATTTACAGCATCCATAACTGTAGGAAAAATATCTAAACCAGAAACAGGAGTTTCTGTGATTTTAGGCTGTTTAATTTTTGCTGGCCATTTAACTAAAAAAGGAACTCTTATTCCTCCTTCATAATAAGAACCTTTTCCTGCTTTTAATGGAAATTGAGAAGAAACAGCTGCCAAACCACCATTGTCTGAAGTAAAAATAACTAAGGTATTTTTCTCTAAATTCAATTCTTTTAAAGATGTTAAGATTCTACCAATATTAGCGTCCATACTCTCAACCATAGCACCATATTTTGCGCTAAAACGACTGTCTTCATTCACTTTAATATCGTACTTTTTTACTAACTCTTCTTTACCCTGTAATGGAGTATGCACTGTGTAATATGGCAGATATAAAAAAAATGGTTTCTTTTTATTCTTAACGATAAAATTTATAGCCTCTGTTGTAATTCTATCTGTTAAATACTCTCCTTTTGGGCCATCTTTAAGTGCTTTATTTTTATAAGGACTAAAATACGACTTTGGATGACCTGCTGTTGTACCTCCAATATTTACATTAAATCCTTGTGTTATTGGATTTTCGCTTAAATGCCATTTTCCCACTGTAGCATTTATATAGCCATTTTCTTGAAGAGCCTCTCCAAGTGTTGTAAAGTTCTCTTTTAAAATAGTTGTATTTTTAATAGGAATTAATTTACGATTTATATCTTTTCCTCTTTTTGAAGAACCAACTGTATAAATTCCATGTTTTGGAGTATTTAAACCTGTTAAGATACTTGCTCTACTTGGTGCACAATTTGCAGCAGTAGCATACGCATTCGTAAACACAACACTTTCTTTAGATAATAAATCTAAATTAGGAGTATCGTAAACAGGGTTTCCCATAAAGCCAAGATCGCTCCAACCTAAATCGTCTACTAAAATAAACACAATATTAGGTTTATTTATTTGCTCTTTTTTTTTGTAGTAACAAGATGTTACAATGGAGCATATTAAAATTGAAATAACAAAAAAGATACTCTTTTTTTTAATGACCATTTTTTAGGGATAAATGATTACTTTTCAGTATTTAAAAGTCCTTTTTCTATTAAAGGAATTCTAAATCTATCTGAATGAGCGTTTGTATGTTCTCTTTTAAATATTTCTGCAGCTTTCTGTAAAATTTCAGGATTTTCTTTAGCTACATTATTTGATTCAGTTGGGTCTTTTGCCAAATTATAAAGTTCTAAAGTTGGTTCTTTTTTGTTTTTTAAATGTTGTCTTATTACTTTCCAGTCTCCCATTCTTATTGCAACTTGGCCACCATACTCTGGATATTCCCAATATAAAAATTCGTGCTTTTTTTGATTTTTTTCTCCTAAAAGAGTAGGTAAGAAGCTAATTCCGTCGTTTTTTGGTTGCTTAAAACCTGTAATGTCTGACAAGGTTGCTAAAATATCGTACTGAGAAGATATAAGTTCTGTTTTGGTATTTGGTTTAATTTTGTTAGGCCAACTAGCAATCATTGGAACTCGCACACCTCCTTCGTAAACGAAACCTTTAGCTTTACCATAATTTTCTCCAAACTGTCCAGAACTGTTAAAGAATTCGCCATCAGTTCCACCAGAGTAGGTTACACCATTGTCTGAGGAAAAGATAATTAACGTATTCTCATAAACACCTTGGTCTTTTAGGTGCTGAATTAATTTCCCCACATTTTCATCTAAATAGGAAATCATAGCAGCATAACCAGCTCTTGGATTTTGATGAGGATAGTAACCTCTTTCTCCTAAATAAGGTTTTTCTTTTCCAAACTTTTTAATGTAATGATCTACCCATTTTTGTTGTGCTTGAATTGGATTATGTGGCAATGGAGTTGCCCAATAAAAAAAGAAAGGATTTTGTTTATTATTAGAAATAAAGCTCACCATTTTTTCGAACAATAAATCTGGTGTATATTCATTTAAAGTATAATCTTTATAGTTTTTAGGGTCGTTTATATCTGCATCTTTAGCTAATTTTTTTCCTGGTGCTATAGTATCATTTTTTAAATGATATTTTTCTTCGTTTTCATATAAATGCACAGGATAATAGGTGTGTGCTTGTCTTTGGCAATTATAACCGAAGAAATAATCGAACCCCATTTTTGTAGGCAATGCATCTGTGTGTGGCGCTCCTAAACCCCATTTACCAATCATACCTGTTTTATAACCTTCTTTCTGTAATAGTTTTGGAAATAAAATTGTGGATGTTGGTATTGGTCTTTGACCTTCTAATGTAGAATCTTTTACCACTTTTTTATAGTTCCAAACCTCTCCACGTTCATTCCATTCGTCATTTCCTCTTATATAAGAATGTCCTGCATGTTGTCCTGTTAGTAACATGTACCTTGCAGGTGCACAAACTGGGGCACCTGAATAATGCTGGGTAAATAACATTCCGTTTTTTGCAAGTGCATCTATATTAGGAGTTTCAATTTTATCTTGGCCATATGAACCTAATTCGCCATAACCTAAATCATCTGCCAAAATATATATGATATTTGGTTTAATATGGTCTTTAGAATCTTGCTTCGTTTTATTACAAGAAATTATAAGGATTACAATGGCAAGTAATTGTATTTTTTTTAGAGATGTAAACATTGTGGAGTAAATAAGGTTTAATAATGTTTTTAAAAAATGAAAGTACCTATTTTCATATGTAACATAGTCAAATAGGTACTTTATATAGATTTTTATTGACTTTTAATAAGTGTCTTTCATCCACTTGTAAGGTTTTCTTTTTACCCAATTACCTCTTGTAAAATCAGGAAAATCTTGAGGCTCTCCATTATTTTCTATTGATAATTCAGATAATGGTGTAATTGCACTCCAAGCAGCTGCATCGTAAGCATCCATTGGTGGCGCAATATTTTGTTTGGCAGATTCTACGAAAGAATTAATTACAAAAAAGTCCATTCCTCCATGTCCAGCACCCATTGCTTTTTCTCCATATTTTTTCCATAATGGATGATCGTATTTTTTTAACCAATCAGAAGCATCATCCCATCTGTGTGGTTTAGACTCTCCTTCTATATACATTCTATTTCCATCTACTTCCCACAAACCATTTGCACCTTGCACTCTAAAACCTAAAGAATAAGGTCTAGGTAGATTACAATCGTGAGTTACTATAATAGTTTCTCCCAAAGCAGTTTCTATAGTAGAAGTAATTACATCTCCTTGCTTAAATTTTAATTTTGCATTTGGATGGTCTTTTCCTCCATTTTTAACAATATAATCGTTTAAACCGATTCCTTTAGATGCATTTGATGAAATAGAAGTAAATCTATTTCCTCTATTAATATCTATCATTGCAGCAATTGGTCCAACACCATGTGTAGGATAAACATCTGCATTTCTTAATAATGAATGTTGTGTTCTCCATGCAGATTCCGAAATTCCTTTTTCTCCAAATTCTACTCCTTTTCCATATGCAGATTTTCCATCGTTAAATTTTACAAAGCGTAAATCGTGTTGGTAACCACATCTAAAGTGAACCATTTCTCCAAAAACATTTTGTTTAACCATGTTTAAAACAGCTAAAACGTCTCTTCTATAGTTTACATTTTCTAAGATCATTAGATGAGAACCAGTTTCTTCGTGTACATTTACCAAATCCCAACATTCTTCCATTGTATTTGCAGCTGATACTTCTAAACCTGTATATTTACCAGCTTTCATACTATCTTTTGCCATACGTGTGTGCCATAACCATGGAGTTGCAATAATTACTGCAGAAACATCTTTTGAGTCTAAAAGATTTCTATAATCGTAATCTCCCTTCCCATATACTTTTGGTTTTTTCTTTCCTGCTTTTTCAAATCGACCAAGTGCGATAGTAATTCTATTTGGATCTATGTCGCAAATTGCTGTAACTTCTACATCATCTCTATGTAATAAGTTGTTTAAGTGATTCATTCCTCTTAAACCAGTTCCAATAAGACCTACTTTAAGTTTTTCTTTTTTATATATATTATTATTTCCAAAACTTAAATTTGGAACCATTGTCATTCCTGCTCCAGCGACAACAGATTTTTTGATAAAATTTCTTCTAGAACTCATATTTTGTATTATTTAGGTTGCATATTTATTATTTAACTTTACAAATTTGGTAAAATTTAGCTTTAATTTAAGTTGTTTTTTTTTGCTAATTTATGTTGTATTTTCTTCATTTTTTTTAGAATGACTATTTTGTCTACAAATTGTGATGATTTTGTATTTATATTATTCTATGAGTTTTTAATTTTTATTACTCTAAAATTTCGTATAATTTTATCTAATTATAGATGTTATAAATTTTAATAAAAGAATACTAAACTTAACATAAATTTTAAAAAAGAAAGGTGCCTATTGTTAAATTAGGCACCTTAATTTTTGCTACAATTTAAATTAATTCAAATAATTTTTATAGCTAAATATTATTTAATTTTAGTGTAAGGTATTTTCATTTTAATTTCCCAAGTACCAGAATCATTAATTTTAATTCCCCATCTTATATATGCTCTATTTCTTACTTCACCAGTAGAAGCATCTGTATATTGGGACCAGTCTTTTGTACCATTATCATTTTCGAAAGCTTCTTTGTCTACAGTAAAAGCTGTCGGTTTTGTTAAATAATACATTAAGTAAGAGCTAGTTCCTGAATAATTTCTTGCATATTGTGGAAATGGTGGAGCTGGTAAAGAAAAAACTGTATTTGTTGCATTTGTTGTAGTTTCGGTAGAATTATCATGATAATTCTGTAAATAACTAGAACCTGAAGGATAAAAAATTATTTTATCAGTGTTTAATGGTGTTCCATGACTATCTGCAATAATCATTTTTACATCTATTCCAATCGCAGGTTCGTCGCTAGTTTTTATAACAGATATGTATGGATGCGTGCCATCTAAAACTTTTTTAGAATTTGGATCATCTCCATTTCTAATAGAAGATGTATACCCAATGTCGTAAGCTCCATTGTCTTTACCTAACTGAATTCTAGATCTCATTTCTGTTGGAAATTCTACAGCTGCAAATGGTAATAATTTAACAACCACAAAGTTATCTAATTGTTTTTCACCTTTTACATTTTTTACTTTTACATTAATTTTAAAAATGTCGTTTTTTACAAATTTAGTAGCACCTGTAAAAGCTATTTCTCCACTTACAGGGCTCATTAAAATAGAAGGTTCTTCTGTTTGTTGAATTTTTGCTTGTGCAAGTTCTAAAGTAGTATCTGTTTCTGGATTATAAGCTGCAGACCAAGTGGTTATTATGTGCTTCTCGAACAAATCGTTTGTAGGGTTTCCATCTGCATCTGTTACACCTGTAATTTCCCATTCTAATGGGTAAGTAGAACCTTCAATTGCAGGTACTGCAGAAAGTTTAAAAGTTCCTCTTGGTACAAAAATAGTGTCTTGAAGCGCGTGTATATTATCGTCTATATAACCAACTTCAGGTGGTGTACAAGAAGCCAATGCTACGATAAATAGTAAAATTGTTATTATATTTTTCATCGTTTAAAGTTTTAGTTGTTTTTATAATTAAATAGTACATGTGTACCTTGTAACACGTGTACAACACCATTAATAGTACTAATATTAGAGGTTCTAACTAGAATACTTTCGTCATCGGAATTAACGTCATCCCAATCTTCCCAAGCATTACCACCTTTATAAGTGTAATAAACATATTCTGGGCGAGATTCTAAATAATTATTATAATTATCAACAGGTTCTAAAGAAATTCTTCTTTCATCTCCGTTTGAAGCAGCAAGAATTTTCCCTTCTTGCGTCATATTCTCACGTTTAATTTTTGCGTTAAAAATATAAGCACCCATATACTTTGTTAAAGTATCTACAGGAATATCGTCTACTGTAAATGTAGCTTCTGGGTCTGTTTGTCTCATTTTAGCTAAAACTAAGTTTACATATCTATTAATTGAAGCATTATTTGCCGCAAAAAGCGTAGTTTGCTCGTTTACTTTGTTTTTTAGACCTGCTTTTTCTATTAAAATAGCAAGTGTATCTAATTGTTTGTGTGAACTTATAAAATCGAAAGTTGTTGCATTAACATTCTCTTCACTTAATCCACCATCTATTACTTGCAGTTCCTTATCACATGAATATATTGTAATAAGTGCAATTATTATTAACCATGTATTTTTCATTACTTTGTTTTTTATTGTTGAATATTTCATCATCATTTTTTTATAAAGCTCCTCTCCAGTATTCTGTCTGAACGATAGAAGGATTGTTAGAGATTATTGATGGGTCAATTGGCCAAAAGTATCCTTTTTTAGCAATTCTACTTTGATTTACCCAAGGAACATCTTCGTAATAATTCATTCTAATACGATCAAATGCCGATTTTCCTTCCGCAACAAATTCTATAGAACGTTCTTCGAAAATAGCCTCAATTAAGCTTTCTTCATCCATTGCCCCAGTATATCCAGGAACATTTGCTTTACTTCTGGTTAAGTTTAAATCACTTACAGCAAGACCAGCTTTGTCAGATTTAGCATAAGCTTCAGCTCTAATAAGATGTACATCTGCCATTCTGTAAATTAAGATGTTAGATTCTGTAAATAAAGCATATGCATCTTCGGAATTACTATCTTGAGAAGTATGTGAATATTTTAAAGGAAAAGAATTTTCGTCACTTTCATAATCATAAAAGAATATGTCTTTACGAACATCGTTTGTTCTGTCAGGATCATTTGTCATCATTCTTTTACCATAATAGTCTGGGTCTATTACAGGAGCTACATTTGTATTTTTGTCTTTCCAAATAGGAAAGTTTAAAGTTAAACCAGTATAATAACTGTCATAGTTATAAATACGGAAAGATTCGTTCATGTTTGAATCCATGTTAATTTCGAACAATCCTGTTTTAGAACCTCCAGTACACATATTGTCAAAACCAGCTTTTCCTTCTGCTACATAATCTATTAATTCTGCACCACTATTGTTAATTACATTTGTTGCAGCGTCAATAGAAGCTTTTAACATTTCTGGGTTGTTGTTATCTCTAGAAGCATACCAAAGAGTAAGGTCTGCTTTTAATGCTTCTGCACTTGCTTTATTTGCTGTTATTGCCCAATTTGTAGAACCAGGAGATTGGTAGCTTAATAAGCCAATTGCTTTGTTAGTTGCTTCTAATGCAAAATCTAACACTTCTAATTCATTAGATCTTGGAATTCTTACAACAAATCCTTCGCTATTAATTAATTGGTCTGAAGATTCGATAGATTCTTTAACTATTGGTGCATCTCCCCAAACACGGGCAATCCAAAAATATGAAAGTCCTCTAACAAAAGCAGCTTCACCCATTATTCTATCTTTTTCTTTTGGAGAAGAAAATAATTCAGCTGGCATTTCAGAAACATGTTTTTCAACAGTTAAAGCCCAGTTAGCAGCTCTATATAATTCTTTCCAGTTACGAGAGTTTTCTCTATATGCTAAAACATAATCTCCATTATTTTGGATATAGTCACTTATCCAATTTCTACTTCTCATGAAAGTCATAGCTGGTATGTCTCCCCAGTATATAAAATTAGCTTGTTTGGTAATCGCTTCTTTAAATGAAGCGTAAGCTCCTGCTAATGCTTGTTCTGCATTTGGTTGGCTACTCCAAAACACGTCTGGGTGCGTAATATTTACAGGTTCTTGATCTAATATGTTTGTACAGCTGAAAGTAGCGAACAAACACACAATCATTGTTAGAACGGAATATTTTTTAATGTTTTTCATTTTTATTCTTTTTAATTTAAAATTTTGCATCAATACCTATTGAAAAAGTTCTTGCTTGTGGATATCCATTTCCAAAAGTATACCCTTTAGCATCAACTAAAGAAGCGTCTACAACAGCTTTAGAACGTTGCCACATATATGGGTTTAATACTGAACCATATAAACGTAAACGATTTAAACCTAGTTTTTTCATCCAAGTTTCTCCAGAAAATGTATGTCCAATAGATGCATTGGTAATTTTCCAGTAATCTCCACTTTCTATCCAAAGAGATTGGTTACTTCTAAATCTATAAAATGCACCTAAACTTCCTACAGATGGATACATTGCTGGAAAACGTACACCAGCAGCTCCATCTCCTGGTTGATTCCAAAAAGTATGTGCACTTAAATCTGCCAAACCTTTTTCTGCCCAAGCAGTTCCACCTCTATCGTAATTATTCATATAACTATTTAAAGTTGAGTTAAAAATGTCTGCACCAAATGAGAATTGACTATACATTTGGAAATACCAAGCTTTGTATTTTAAATTGATGTTGAAAGAACCTTGAATATCTGGAATAGGAGAAAACTCTCTTGATAACTGATAATCGTGTGTTTCATTTAAAATATAATCTCCATTTAAATCTTTCCAAATTGGAAAACCAGGTTGTATTGTTGCCCATGCAGATTTTCCTGCAAGAGGGTCTCCTGTATAAGGGTTTACTGGTAATTGATCTAAATTATCTAAGATATAATCGTTTGTAAAAAACTTATATAAATTAAGTGGTCTACCAACAACGTATCCATAGTCTCCAGACTCTCCAATATAATCTCTATTTCCGTTTGGTAAATCAGTTACGTAATTTTCATTTCTACTTAAACCAATATCGAATGAAAGTCGTAAGTCGTTCGTTCTAGGAAAAATATGGTAAGTAACAAAAGCTTCCCAACCATAGTTTAAAACTCCTGCTATGTTAGATTTTGCTCTATTATACCCAGAGTAACCAGGTAAAGATACATCAAATAATAATTTGTCTGTTTGTTTATGGTAAGCGTCGAAACTAACGTTAAGACGTCTGTTAAACATATCTAATTCTAAACCAATATCCCACTGTTCAGAGTTTTCCCAAGATAGTTTATTGTTTCCAATTTGATTATAATTTGGTACAACTCCTGTTGTTCCTCCATATGAAGAAACATTCATTTGGTTTGCCCAATATGCAGCACCTCCATAACCTAAGTTATAAGCTCCAAATCTTAAATAGTTTTGTGTAAACTGTTTTCCATTAATACCCCAAGTTACTTTTAATTTTGCAAAGTCTACAAAATCTGAAAGAATAGGTTTTAAAATAGGCTCATCAGAAAAAATCCAAGCCAAAGAAGCAGAAGGGAATTTTGCCCAACGTACATCTGTACCAAATCTAGAAGAACCATCGATACTAAAGTTTCCACTAAAAATATATCTGTCTTTATATTTGTAAGTTGCTCTTGCAAAATAAGATAATAACGAATTCGCATTTAAGTCGGAATAACCAGAAATTTCATCTTGTGAATATCTACTGTTTATAACTTTAATTGCATCACTACCAAAACCAACTGCAAGGAGACCTAAATCTTCATATTTATTGTAATCGATCTTGTTTCCTAAAATAGCAGAAACTTCATGGTTTCCACCAAAGTTTTTAAAATAACTTAAATAAAGGTCAGAAGATAAATTTTGACGAGTATATAGGGAGTAACTAGCTAGACCATCTTTATTTGTTCTAATTGTTGATGGTTCATAAAAATTCTTTTTATTACTACTATAAACGTAGGTTAATTGCGAGTTTAAAGTTAAACCATCAAAAAGATCTAAAGTTGCAAAATTAGAAAAGGTTGTTTTAAATTCTTTGTCTTCATTTAACTTATCTGTTAACTCACCAGTTAAAGCTTTTCTTCTTTCTTCGCTTATACTAAATAAAGACGAGTTTAAGTTTGTTGGACTTACAGGTAAAGAAGAGTTTAAATTGTATGAACCTCCATAAGGGTTTCCTTGTCCTGTTGAATTTTCTGTAATAGAAGCCAATATTCTAAATTGATTCGAGAAATTAGAACCTACTTTGTAATTTGTATTTGCAGACAAATTATAACGCTTAAAACCTGTTCCTTTTAAAACTCCTTCTGAATTTAAATATCCTAAAGAAAATCTATAGTTAGATTTCTCGCTACCTCCACGAACACTAAAGTTGTATTGTGTAGATGTACCAGGTTGGTAAAACATTTTTTGGTAATTAACGTTATTGTTAAATGCTGGATTTAAACTATCTGAAAGAACCATTGGTACTTCACTACCCTGAACCTCTCTAGGTAACCACCATCTATCTATCATGTCCCATTTAGCTTTTCTTTCTGCAGCTCCTAAAAGCATTGGAACTAAATTTGGTTTAGGAGATACTCCTGTAACAGCAGAAAAAGAAAATTCTGGTTTATCCATTGCTTTACCACCTTTTGTTGTAATAATAATAACTCCATTTGCTCCACGAGAACCATAAATAGCAGCAGCAGAAGCATCTTTTAGAATATCTATACTCTCAATATCATTAGGGTTTAAGGAAGCTAAAAAATCGACATTAGAAACATTATAACCTGCTAAATCTTCTAAAGAAGTCTGTACACCATCAATTACATATAATGGATTACTAAAAGCTGTGTTTGCATCTAATTGACCTGAAAGACTTGTATTTCCACGAATAACTAGAGATTGTCTTGCTCCTGGAGCACCACTCATAGTAATGTTTTGTACACCTGTAGCCTGTGTTGCAATTAAAGAAGAAACAGTTACTACTGGAATATCTTCTATTTGTGTAGCACTAATACTAGTTACAGCTCCAGTAACATCTTTTTTTCGTACTTTTTGGTAACCAATAAGTACAATTTCGTCTAATGCTTCTGCACCAGGTTTTAAAGTAATAGAGAGGTTTTCTTTGCCTGCAACAGGTACTTCTTTTTTATCGTAACCTATATAAGTTACTATAAGAATATCTGTTGGTTTTGCATTGATTTTGAAATTCCCATCAAAATCGGAAGATGTACCCTGGTTGGATCCCTTTACTACAATAGAGGCTCCTGGTAATGGACCACCAGTTTCGTCTAAAATTTTTCCTGTTATTGTTTTGGTTTGACCACTTACGGAATAAGTGATTAGTAATAAAACAAATAGCAGATTTTTAAGAAAATGCTGTTTCATAAATTAATTGTTTTTAAGTTTGTTTGATTTGATTTAATTTGACTTGAATTGAATTAGTTTTTGAAATTACTAACTCCACAAATATGTTAAGATTTAACATAAATTTAAGTAGGTTTTTTTTGCTAATACTGTTTGTATTTTCTTCAATCTCAATAAAAAGTGATTTAACCTACATAAAATGATTAAAATGTAGCTATTTGTTATTAACTTCAATTATTTTAAAGGACTTTTATTTTTTATTGAAAAATGAATTGAAAAAGTGTATTAATTATTTATATTCGAGCAATAGTTTAAACAGTATTTATTAATGAAGTTTTTTTTAAAAATATTATTTTCATTTATCTTTTTATCTATGGTAAAACTTGGGTATTCTCAGGAACCACTCAACTTTAAGAAACTAGATAAGGTTTTTCATGGAAATTCTAAAATCGAAGAAGGCGATTTAGGATACCTATGGATTACTTCTAATAAAGGGGTTTATAAATTTAATGGGTACGAATACATATTTAATCCATATGATTCGATTTTTACAAATTTTAAAAAATCGGATCAAGAATTTTTGGTAAAAAAAGACCATAGAAAAAGTATGTGGCTTTCTTCTTTAAATGGAGAGCTAATAAAAATAGATACTTTAAATAGAAAAAAAAGTTTTAGTAATGTTCTAACACATAATAAAAGAAAAATTCAAATTACTGCTATTGTTCCAAATAAAAACCAAGTTTGGTTTGGTTCTGAAGAAGGTTCTCTTTATAAATACAACTATAATAATTTAAAATTAGATAGTATAACAAGTCTACCGCTTATAAAAAAAATGGGCTTTAAAATAACTAATATTAAATTTATTAATGATAATAATTTTTGGGTTTCAACTAACAATAAAAAAATTTACAAATACAGTATTAACGAAAATAAATTAGAAGAACTAGAATTACCTTCAAATTTAAATGGTTCCTATTTAAGAATAGCATTAGATAGTAATAAAGATTTATGGATATCGTCCGATAATGGAAATATTTATAAATATAAAACTAAAGGAAAAAAGTATAGAGAATTTCTTTTAAAATTCAACAGTACTTCGAATGAGAATAGTTCAAGTGTAAACTTTAATATGATTATTTCTTTATTATATGATATTAATGGATTTATTTGGATTGGTACAGATGGAGATGGACTTTATAAAATTGATGTTGAAACAGATGAATTGACACTTTATAAGAATAATAAAAATAATAGATTCTCAATTAGTAATAATTCTATAACAAATATATCTCAAGATAGAAATGGAAATTTATATTTTCTAGATAAAACTGGGGTAATTAATATGCTTGCTAAATCTAATGATTATATAAAATACTATCATGGTTTAGAAGATAATACACCAATGTCTGTTCTTTCAATTTTTAAATCTTCAGATAGTTCTATATGGTTAGGTACAGATGGAGAAGGTTTAAATAGAATTTTACCAAACAAAGAAAAAACTCATTATAGTATTAATGAGAAAGGAAAAAAATTTTTTACAGCTAGATACATACAAAGTATAGAAGAAAACCCAAAAGGACAATTATGGCTTGCTACCTATTTAAATGGCTTGTGGGTTTTTAAAGATGGAAACTTCTCTAAAGTAGGTACACCAGATGAATCTGGAAAAAATAACGAAGAGGTAAGATTTTTATTTAAAGACTCTAAGAATAGAATTTGGAGCACTTCTGCTACCTCTTTTAATATATTTTCAGCAGAAAATAAATTACTGGCAACATTCGATTATAATGCCAATGGTTTAAGAGGAGAGTATTCTCATGGAATTGTCGAGAATAAAGATGGAGATATTTTTGTAATTGTAAATAATGGTGGTTTATTTCAATTTAATGAGGTCGAGATATTTAAGGACTCTTACTTTAAACATATTCCATTTAATAAAACAATACAAGAGAATTTAAAAAAGATTAACATAAGGTCTCTAATATTAGGAGCCGATAATTCTTTATGGCTTACCTTGTATCCTGGAGGTCTATTTAATTATAATATTAAAGAAAATACATTTAAATCTTACGAAAATAAAGAGAATTTAAAAGATTTAGTAATTGTTTCTACAATCATCGAAGGAGATAATAAATTGTGGTTAGGTAGTACAGCTGGAGTTCATAAATATAATTTTAAAGACGATATAATAGAGTCTTTCTTCCAATCTGATGGTTTACATGGAGATACTTATAATAAAAGAAGTATTTTTAAAGATAATAATGGGTATGTTTATTTTGGTGGAAATCATGGAGTAAATGCTTTTTTACCTGAAAAATTAAACAAAAAGATTTCAGATGCAAAACTCTACATAAATTATCTTGAGATTTTAAATAAACCAGCAAACGAAATTATAAACGATCAATTAAAAAATGGATTAGAAAATTTAGAAAATTTAAGTTTAACGGCAAATCAATCTTCCTTTTCTTTTCAATTTTCTGCAATTGAGAATATTGCAAACCCAAATTATTATTATACTTATATGTTAGAAGGTTTTGATAAAAATTGGATTTTATCAAAAAAAGACAGAATTGCTACTTACACAAATATTCCTTCAGGTAAATACACTTTTAAAGTTAAAGCAGGTTCTACAAAAGGAGTTTGGGATATTAAATCAAGTAAAATTGATATTAAAATAAAACCTTATTGGTGGAATTCGACGCTTGCATACTTTATATATACATTAATTCTGTTAATTATAGTTTATAGCATTTTCGTATGGTTTAGATTGAAAGAAAAATTAATTAAAGAAACGTTACATAACAATCAAGAAAAAGAAATTTATGCTGTTAAAATGAATTTTTTTGCCAAAATGTCTCATGAAATACAAACTCCTTTAACCTTAATTTTAGGTCCAATTGCAGATATGTTACAAAGAGCAGATTCTAATGGTAATACTTTATTAAAACAACGTTTGCAAATTATAAGTAATAATGCAAACAGGCTTTCTAGAATAGCCACAGAGTTAATGACGGTTAGAAATAAAGAACTAGGAAGATTAAGAGTTTATGCATCTCAAAATGATTTAATTGCTCATTTGAAAAAAATATCGGTTTCGTTTTCTGAACAAGCTAGATTTAAAAATATCGATTTCATTCAAGATTACCCAAATAAAAAAATATTTACTTGGTACGATTTAGATAAAATAGAACATGTTTTATATAATTTACTATCAAATGCATTTAAATTTACACCTCCAGAAGGTACTGTAAAAATCGTAGTGGAAGAAAATCAGAAAAAGAAAACAATTAAAATTTCCATTTCAGATTCTGGCCCAGGTATTCCTGAAAAAGATTTAAAAGACATTTTTAAATTATTCTATCAATCAGATTTAGGAAAAAGTAGAAAAGGAACCGGAATTGGTTTGGCATTAACAAAAGAGTTAATAAATATTCATCATGGAAAAATAAAGGTAAAATCGTCTTCAAAAGAAGGAACAAAATTTAGTATTTCTCTTTCTATGGACGAAAATGTATTTACACCAGAAGAAAAAGTAAGTGTAGATGAAAATAGTTTATTTACTGAATCTTCTGATAAAGACTTCTATCTTTTAAATAAAGATTTAATTAATAAGAAAATAAAAGAAAGCGATAAGAAATTTACTTTGTTAATTGTTGAAGATAATGTGGAAATGCAAATTTTCTTAAAAGATATTCTAACAGAAAGTTATAATTTATTTATTGCAGAAAATGGTAAACAAGGAATTGAATTAGCAGAAAAAAATAAGCCAGATTTAATAATTAGCGATATTATGATGCCTGTAATGGATGGGGTAGAAATGAGTAACATTTTAAAGAAGAAGAAATCAACATCTCACATTCCAATAATTTTCTTAACTGCTAAAAATTCTACTTCTATAAAAATAGAAGGATTAGAATCTGGCGCAATAGAATTCTTAAGAAAACCATTTAATTTTTACGAGCTAACATTAAAAATTCACAATATTTTAGAATCACAAGAAAAACTAATCTCAAGATTTAAATTAGACTCTATAAGTTCTCAAGAAAAAAATCATGTTCCATCTAAAGATGGTCAATTTTTAGAAAGTTTAGTAAAAGAATTAGATAAAAATATCGAAAATCCTGATTTTAAATTAGACGAATTGGCAGGGTCGTTAAATATGAGTTATTCCGTAATTTATAGAAAATGTATAGATATCACAGGAAAAACATTAGTAGAATTTGTACGATCTAGACGTTTAAAAAAGGCAGCTTTATTAATTGTAGAAAGTGGTTATAATGTTTCTGAAGCCTCTTATATGGTTGGTTACAAGGATTCTAGGTATTTTACAAAATGCTTTAAAGAAGAATTCGGAAAAACACCAAAAGCCTTTAAAATGGAATCTCAAAATACAGATTTACAAGATTTTTTAAAGAAAAATAAATTTACTTAATTTAAGTATTATAATTTTTTTTATAATTAGAAGGACTCATTTTTTTAATGCTTTTAAAATGTCTATTAAAATTAGATATATTTTTAAATCCAGAATTGTAGGCAATTTCTGCCAAGGTAAAATCGGTGTTTGAAACAATTAATTTACTCGCATTTTCAATTCTTAATTCATTTAAAAAACGGAAATAACTTTTATTTGTCCTTTTTTTAAAATATTTACAAAATGCATTCTTTGTCATTGATGCAACATTTGCTATCGCATCTAAAGTAATATCTTCAGTAAAATTACTCATTGTAAAATCAAAAACATCTCGCATTCTTTTACCTTCTACAGCTGTATATTTTTTTTCATAAATAAAAGAAGACAAACTCTCGTATTCTAAAGAAGTTACTTTTTTAAGAACTTGTAATAAAGAAATAAAACGGTCTAGTTTAGAAGCCGTTTTCAACTCTAAAAAAAGTGTTGTAATATTTTTATCAGAAACAATTTTAAAGCCATGTTTAGCTTGTTTAAAAAAACGATTTATTTCATGTAGTTCTTGGAGTTCGAAAAAATTTTTCCCAAAAGAATTTTCAGTAAAAAAGAGCGTAACCATATGAGATTCTGCTTTTAAATTTTCTGTGCTTTGGAAAACGTGTGGCAAATTACTACCTAAAACGAGAATATTACCAGCTTCATAATTGTTTATAGTATCACCAACTATTAAAGTTCCTTCACCTTTTACAATTAAACTTATCTGAATTTCTTCATGCTGGTGTAATTTATTATAAAAAACAAATTCGATATCCTCTTGAAAAACAAGTGCATCATTCTCTGGTTTCGGAATTTGAAATGGTAAAACTTTCATGTTGTAAATATATGCAAATAATAGCCTATAAAAATAGTATTGTAATCTAATTGGATAATATTGTATCTAATTTGGATAAAAGGAAATTAACTTCTCTTTTCATTTCTAATGTAAATTTGTAAAAAGAATTTATAAATCACAAACAATAATAATTATGAGTATACAATGGAATGGCGTAATGCCAGCCGTGTTTACATGGCTGAAAGAGTCAAAATCCGGTGCTCTTGAAATTGATCTTGATATAACACAAAAACAAGCTGCAGATATTTTAAAAACTCAAGGAAAGGGTGGAAGCAGAATGAGCGGACTTGTTGGTTCTGGTACTTTAGGTGAAAATAGCTACTTGAGCAACAAGCAGCGTCTTTCTTTACTCAAATCTCTTTCTGAGGTTGCTAAAGAATACAATGTTCCCTTGATTAGTGGAGCTGCAGCAGAAACTAAAGAAGAACTTGCCAAAATCGTTGAAGGACTTGCAAAAGTTGGAGTTGATACAGTTATGGTTATGCCTCCAAAAACAAAGACAGTTCCTTCTGAAAAAGAAATGTATGAGTATTATGCACTTTCTGAAGCAACTGCAAAAGATGTAGGTGTAACAATTATGCCTTATAACAATCCTGATGCTGCTGGTTATCATGCACTATCAACTAACCTTCTTACAAGACTTTCTGTTCTTCCTAATGTAACTGCTCTTAAAATATCGACTATAGATGTTTCTATTATTGAAACATTAATGTTAGAGAATAAAGATTTAAAAGTTTTGGCAGGAGTAGATACAGTAACTGTATATGCAGGACTCGCTGGAGCAAGTGGAGGAATTACAGGTGTAGGTACTATCTTTCCAAAAGCAAGTGTTACTATGCAGGAGTATGTTGTAAATGGAGAATGGGCTGAGGCAAATAAAATTTCTCAGGCTTTAAATTCCTTATCTTATCTAGATGCGCAACCATTACTTATGGAATATCTTAAACTTGCTATGGGAATACATCAAAATGATATTGCTGGAGGACTTCGTACTTTTGGTAAGAAATTAACTCAACAGCAAATAGATGATGTGAATGCAAGATATATTTTAGCAAAAGAAAGACTTGAAGTTTTAGACTTAATAAGTTGATTCTTTCAAATAATCAAAAATGAGAATGCTTCTTTTGTTAAGAAATCATAATGTAGATAGTATAACACATTAATCATAATTCTAAAGATGGTTATGAGAAAAGGTTTTTCTTTTTAAGTTATTATTGCAAAAATATCTATGATTAAAAAAAGTAGCTTACAAATGAGTAAATTTGGGAAGAAATCATAAAAAAAATAATTAAAAATGATTACAGGAAAAAACTATATAGGAAATACAACAACAGCAAACGGAAATAAAACATTTAAAACATTTAATCCGCAAAAAAATATTGAAAACGAATGGACGTTTACAGAAGCAACTTCAGCAGAAGTTAATAAAGCCTGTGAATTGGCGACAGAAGCTTTTAAAACCTATTCTAAAGTTTCTGGAGCAAAAAAAGCAGAATTTTTAAGAGCAATTGCAACAGAAATCGAAAACTTAGGAGAAGAACTACTAAATGTTTATTGTTTAGAAAGTGGTTTGCCAGCAGGAAGAGCAGGAGGAGAAAGAGGCAGGACTTTAGGTCAATTACGCGCTTTTGCAAATCATGTAGAAGAAGGAAATTGGGTAGAAGCAACCATAGATACTGCACAACCAGAGAGAGAGCCAATGCCAAGAGTAGATTTAAGAAAAATGAATGTTTCTTTAGGTCCAGTTGTGGTTTTTGGAGCTTCTAATTTTCCGTTAGCATTTTCTACAGCAGGTGGAGATACTGCAGCAGCATTCGCAGCAGGTTGTCCTGTAATTGTAAAATCGCATCCAATGCATGCAGGAACTGGAGAATTAGTTGCTTCAGCAATTATAAAAGCTGCAGAAAAAACGGGCATGCCAAATGGCGTTTTTTCAAACTTAAATAGCAGTGGAATTGAAGTAGGACAAGAATTAGTGCAAAACCCAAAGGTAAAAGCAGTAGCATTTACTGGAAGTTTAAAAGGAGGAAGAGCATTGTACGATTTAGCAGGGAAAAGAGACGAACCAATTCCGGTTTTTGCGGAAATGGGAAGTATCAATCCTGTTGTTATTCTGCCAAAAGCGTTGGAAAATAGAGCGTCAGACATTGCAAAAACATATGCAGGTTCTATAACTTTAGGAACTGGGCAATTTTGTACGAATCCAGGTTTAATTTTAGGGATAAAATCAGCAGGATTAACCAATTTTGTAAATACGTTGGCAGAAGAAATTGTTAACATAGAACCTTCTTGTATGTTGCATCCAAATATTGCAGGTACTTACGAGAAAAACAAAGATAAAGCCTTGTCTCAAAATGGAATTGATGTTTTAGGAGCACATTCAGAAAATGTTAAACCAAACTTTGCAAAACAAGTAGTTACCACTGTACAAGGGAAAACATTTTTAGAAAATTCAACATTACATCACGAAGTTTTTGGGCCTTATTCTTTGGTTGTTCAGTGTAAAGATGAAGCTGAATTAAGAGAAATTACGTCAAAATTAGAAGGACAGTTAACAGGAACTGTAATTTCCGATGATAATGAAATTAGCAATTATGTAAATTTAATTCACGAATTAGAAAACAGAGTTGGTAGAATTATTTTCAATGGAGTTCCAACAGGAGTAGAGGTTTGTGCTTCTATGTTACATGGTGGCCCATATCCAGCATCTACAGATAGTAGATTTACAGCAGTTGGTGTAGATTCTATAAAACGTTTTGTAAGACCTTTTAGTTTTCAAGATTGGCCAAATGACTTACTTCCTGCAGAACTTAAAAACAGTAATCCTTTAGGAATTTTAAGAACTGTGGATGGAAAGAAAATAACAGATAAAATTTAATTTATGAAAAGCTATAAATTTCTTGGAATTTTTTTATTAATTGGATTTTTATCTTGTAAAAATAATCCTTCAAGTGAATCGTCAAGTGATGCTTTAGCAATGGTAATTGCAAAGCACGAAACTAAAATAAAACACGAATTCGATCCATACCAATCTTTAGAAAATACGAATAAGTTTTATCAATTAGAAGCAGAAAATGCTCAAAATTTAATTGATGAATTACAAAACGTTTCAACTAAAGATTTATCTGAAAGTGAAAAGATTTCAAGAGATTTATTACTATTTGTTTTACAAGATAAAATAGATAGAAATACCTATAAAATGCACTTAAACCCAATGACAAACGAAATTGCTTTTCATTTGAATTTAGGAAACATGGGCAATAAAAAATTAAAAAATAAAGAAGAAGTTAAAAATTATTTAAAGCAATTAGAAAACTTACCTAAAAAAATTAATTACAATTTAAGTTTGTTAAAAGCTGGAGTAGAAGCTGGAGTTTCACAACCGAAAGAAGCTTATAGTAATTATACTTTTACGTACGATAAACATATTGTTTCAGACATAACAAAAAGTGAATTTTACAAACCATTTTTAAATTTGCCTTCAAACTTATCAGAAGAATTTAAAGATTCTGTTTTAGCTATTGCGAATGTTAGTGTACAGCAGAATGCCATCAATCAATATAAAAAAATAAAAACTTTTTTTGAAGACGATTATTTTCCAAATACCAGAAAAGGTTTGGGAGTTGGAACAATTGAAAATGGAAAAGAATTTTATCAAAATAGAATCAATTTTTACACCACAAGTACACAATATACTGCAGACGATATCCATAATATTGGTTTAAAAGAAGTTGCTCGAATCAAAGCAGAAATGCAAAAAACTATCGACGAATTAGGTTTTAAAGGTTCATTTGCAGATTTTATTCAGTTTTTAAGAACAGACGAACAATTTTATCCAAAAACAGCGAAAGAATTATTAATGTTTGCAAGAGATGTTGCCAAAAGAATTGATGCAGAATTGCCAAAATATTTTAAAACATTACCAAGAAAACCTTATGGAGTAGTTCCTGTGCCAGCAGCAATTGCACCTAATTATACTGCAGGAAGATATTCAGGAACAAACAGCGAAACAAAAGCAGGTTTTTATTGGGTAAATACTTATAATTTACCAAGTAGAACTTTGTACACAATTCCTGCTTTAACTGCGCACGAAGCAGTTCCAGGACATCATTTACAAAAATCTTTAAATGACGAATTACCAGAAACGATTCCTGCTTTTAGAAGAAATTTGTACTTATCTGCCTATGGAGAAGGTTGGGCATTGTATACAGAAACGTTGGCAGATGAAATGGGTATTTACACAACTCCTTATGAGAAATTTGGGAAATATACCTACGAAATGTGGCGTGCTTGTAGGTTGGTTGTAGATACTGGAATTCACGCAAAAGGTTGGTCTAGACAAGAAGTAATCGATTATATGGCTTCCAATACAGCATTATCAATCCACGAAGTTACAACAGAAACAGACAGATATATTACTTGGCCTGGACAGGCGATTTCTTATAAAATTGGCGAGATAAAAATACGTGAGCTAAGAGCAAAAGCAGAAAAAGAATTACAAGAAAAATTTAATATTAGAGAATTTCACGAAACTATTTTAGGAGAAGGAACTGTAACCTTATCTATTTTAGAAAACCGAGTGAACAATTACATAAAGAACACATTAAATGAGTAAAAAAACTTTTTTTTGCGTGGATGCACATACGTGTGGAAACCCTGTAAGAGTTGTTGCTGGTGGTGGTCCGAATTTGGAGGGCAACAATATGAGTGAAAAGCGTCAGCATTTTTTAAAAGAATACGATTGGATTCGTAAAGGATTAATGTTCGAGCCAAGAGGACATGATATGATGAGTGGTTCGATTTTATTTCCACCTCACAATCCAGAAAACGATTTTGCTATTTTATTTATAGAAACTTCAGGTTGTTTGCCAATGTGTGGCCATGGAACAATTGGAACCATAACAATTGCGATTGAAGAAGGTTTAATCACACCAAAAATTCCAGGTAAAATTAAAATGGAAGCGCCTGCTGGTT
Organism: Polaribacter haliotis; assembly: GCF_014784055.1. Lineage (NCBI taxonomy): Bacteria > Pseudomonadati > Bacteroidota > Flavobacteriia > Flavobacteriales > Flavobacteriaceae > Polaribacter > Polaribacter haliotis. The sequence goes on from NZ_CP061813.1 coordinate 130,788, forward strand.
TGGTAGAAATCGAATATCAACAAACAGGAGAAAAAGTAGATTGGGTAAAATTAGTTAACGTAAAAAGTTATTTAGCAGCAGAAAATTTAACTGTTGACTGCCCTGAATTAGGGGAAATCACGTTTGATGTTGCTTATGGTGGAAATTTCTACGCAATTGTAGATCCACAGAAGAATTTCTCTGGAGTTCATAATTTTACTGCTGGAAAAATTGTACAATATTCTCAAATTGTAAGAGCGAAAATCAACCAGAAATATTCAAATATGTTTATCCATCCAGAAAATGAAACAATAAGAGATGTTTCTCATATGCTATGGACTGGAGATCCTATAGACCCAACTTCTTCTGGTAGAAATGCGGTTTTTTATGGAGACAAAGCAATTGATAGGAGTCCTTGTGGAACAGGAACATCAGCAAGATTGGCACAATTACATGCCAAAGGAAAATTAAAAATTGGAGAGGAATATATTCACGAAAGTTTTATAGGTTCTAAATTTATTGGAAGAGTGGAAGAGGAGACAATTTTAGATGGAAAACCAGCAATTATACCAAGTATACAAGGTTGGGCAAAAGTGTATGGTTACAATACCATTATTATTGATGATGAAAACGACCCATATGCACATGGTTTTCAGGTAATCTAAAAACTGAATGTCTATAAATAAGAAACAAATTTTAGAAAATCATTGCTATACAACACTTGTTTATGAAAGAATAAATAAGAAGTTGGAAGCCAGTCTTTCAAAAAATGAAAGTGAAAATCTTATTGCGAAAGTTTTAATACAAACATCCATAGAAGATTACCAAAAAAAAGGAAAGAATTTCTATATAACAAACAAGGAATTCAATATAAAAATTACAATTAATTCGAATACATTTAGAATTATAACTGTAGATAAAGTGATTAAATGAGTAAAAAAGTAGTAATTATTGGAGGTGGAATTATTGGACTTTGTTCTGCTTACTATTTATTAAAAGATGGTCATGAAATAACAATAATAGACCAATCTAATATGGATTCTGGTGCCTCTTATGTGAACGCAGGTTATATTACTCCAAGTCATTTTATTTCTTTGGCAACACCTGGTATTATTACAAAAGGAATCAAATGGATGTTCGATTCTAAGAGTCCGTTTTATGTGAAACCGAGATTAGATATCGATTTTTTGAAATGGAGTTGGGCGTTTAAAAAATCTGCAACAAAAGAAAAAGTAGAGAACTCAATTAAAGCGATTAAAGACATTAATTTATTTGCAAGAGATTTATATGAAGATTTAAAAGAATCTAAAGATTTCGACTTTCATTATGAAAGAAAAGGTTTGTTAATGTGCTATAAAACCGACAAAGTTGGAGAAGAAGAGTGGGAAGTTGGAAAAAGAGGGATTCAAGAAGGTTTAGGAGTTAGAAATTTAACTGCGACACAGGTTAAAGAGTTAGAACCAAATGCAAATTTAAATATAAAAGGCGCAGTTTATTATGATTCAGATGCACATATGACACCAAATCATTTTATGAAAGAAATGGTTAGTTATTTAAAAGAAAATGGTGTTACTTTTTTTAAAAATGAAAAAGTGTTAGATATTGATGTAACTGCAAATAAAATATCAAAAATAATTACAGATAAACAAAGTATTGTTGCAGATGAGGTTGTTTTGGCAGCAGGAAGTTGGAGTCCTTTATTGGCTAAAAAAATAGGATTAAATATTCCTGTTCAAGCAGGAAAAGGATATCGAATTAATGTAGAAAGAGAAACAAATATTACCATTCCTGCCATTTTATGTGAAGCAAAAGTAGCAGTAACACCTATGGATGGCTTTACACGTTTTGCAGGAACTATGGAAATTGCAGGTATTAATAATAAAATAAATCCTACAAGAGTGGAAGCAATTGCAACTGCTGCACAAAATTATTATAACAATTTACAAATTACAAAAACCGAAAAAGAATTGGCTGCTTGTGGTTTAAGACCTTGCTCTCCAGATGGTTTGCCATATGTTGGGAAATCATCGAAATGCACAAATTTAACCATTGCAACAGGACATGCAATGATGGGTTGGAGTTTAGGAACTGCCACAGGAAAATTAATTTCTGAAGTTATTTCTAATAAAAAAACTTCCTTAGATTTAAGTCCTTTTCACCCAGATAGAAAATTTTAAATTATGAAAACATTTGGTATTGGAGGTTCAACTATTGAAGCAGAATTGGAAGCAATTCAGCCTTTAAAAACAACAGTTAAACCGATTCAAAAAGAAGAATATAAAAAGAGAATTCAGAAATTATCTGGTTTAATGAAAACAAATAAAGTGCAGGCAGTATATGTAAATGCAGGTACAAATTTATTGTATTTTACAGGCACACATTGGCATGCTAGTGAGCGAATGGTGGGCGCAATAATTTTACCAAATGAAGAAGTACATTATATTGCTCCGAATTTTGAAAAAGGAACCATCGAAGATTTTTTAGAAATAGAAGGAACTATTCATTGTTGGGAAGAACATGAATGTCCGCATAAATTATTTTTACAGGTTTTAGATGAAAATAAAATTACTGAAGGAGAAATTCAGTTAGATGAAACGACACCATTTTCAATTATAAATGGTTTACATAAAGAAGTTCATTCTTTTTATATTGAAAAAGCAACCGGTTTAATTTCTGAATGTAGAATGATAAAATCTGACGCAGAAATTGCAATAATGCAATATGTAATGGACATTACTTTGGAAGTTCAAAAAGCAACTGCAAGAATTTTAAGAGTCGGAATTACCACAAGAGAAGTAGAAAATTTTATCCACGAAGCACATAAAAAATACGGAGTTTCTTCAGGTTCCTATTTTTGTATTGTACTTTTTGGTGTAGATTCTTCTTTTCCTCATGGCGTTAAAAATCCAAAGAAATTGGAAATGAACGATATGGTTTTGGTGGATACTGGTTGTCAGTTATATGACTATATTTCAGATATAACAAGAACCTACGTTTTCGGAGAAGCAAACGAATTGCAACGAAAAATATGGAATCTCGAAAAAGAAACACAATTATCGGCTTTTAAAGCTTCAATTTTAGGAAATTCATGTGCTTCTGTAGACGATGCTTCAAGAAAAACTTTAGAGAAAAATGGTTTAGGGCCAGATTATAATTTACCAGGTTTGCCTCACAGAACTGGTCATGGAATTGGGTTAGATATTCACGAATATCCATATATTGTAAGAGGAAATAAGACAAAATTAGTTTCTGGAATGACGTTTAGTAACGAACCTATGATTTGTGTACCAAATGAATTTGGCGTGCGTTTAGAAGACCATATTTATATGACAGAGAAAGGCGCAAAATGGTTTACGGAACCTGCATATTCTATCGAAAATCCTTTCGGAGTTTAATCTCTAATTTCTTTCAGAATAAAAGATAAATCGTATTTTTATAAAATGGATTTATTCTCTTCAGAAAAAATAAAAAACATTTTACCTTTCGATGGTGTTACCAATTATCATGGTATTGTTTTAGATAAAAATCAATGTGATTTTTTCTACCAAAAACTCTTCGAAACGATTGACTGGAAAAATGACGAAGCCATTATTTTTGGAAAAAAAATAATTACCAAAAGAAAAGTGGCTTGGTATGGCGAATCTGAATTTTCTTACAAATATTCAGGAGTTACAAAAACAGCAAATATTTTCACAAAAGAGCTGTTAGAACTCAAAGAAATTGTAGAAAAAGAAAGTGGAGAAACGTATAATTCTTGCTTGTTAAATTTATATCATTCAGGAGAAGAAGGAATGGCTTATCATTCAGATGGAGAAAAAATGTTGAAGAAAAACGGAGCAATAGCTTCACTTTCTTTAGGAGCAGAACGTAAATTTTCTTTCAAACATAAAGAAAACAAACAACGAATAGATATTATTTTAGAAAGAGGAAGTTTGTTGGTAATGAGAGAATTTACACAAACCAATTGGTTGCACAGATTACCACCAACAAAAATGGTTTTTACACCACGAATTAATTTGACGTTTAGAACCATAGAATTGTAATCTAATCTTTACTTTTGCATAAAATTTTACAATTTGGATTCTAATTCACAAAATACCATCAATCTTAATAAATACATCAGTTCTTCAGGGATTTGTTCTCGAAGAGAAGCAGAAAAATTTATTAAAGAAGGCAGAGTTACCATCAATGGAAAACCTACGCAATTAGGAAATAGAGTTGCCAAAAAAGATGTTGTAAAATTAGACGGACGGTTAGTAACTCCAAAAAACGTAACGCTTTATATTGCCTTAAACAAACCTGTTGGAATCGTTTCTACGACTGATGATAGAGAGCCAAATAACATCGTAAAACACATTAATTATCCAGAAAGATTATTTCCAATTGGACGTTTAGATAAACCATCTGAAGGTTTAATTTTTTTGACTAATGATGGTGATATTGTCAATAAAATTTTACGAGCAGGAAACAATCACGAGAAAGAATATTTTGTTTCAGTAAACAAATCAATTACACCAGATTTTATAGAAAAAATGGGAAATGGAATCCCTATTTTAGGCACTGTTACTCAAAATTGTTTGGTAGAAAAAGTGAGCGATAAAATTTTCAAAATCGTTTTAACACAAGGTTTAAATCGCCAAATTCGCAGAATGTGCGAGTATTTAGATTATGAAGTAACCAAGTTAAAACGAACCCGAATCATGAATGTTGAGTTGGGTTATTTACAATCTGGAGATTGGCGTGAGTTAACGGATGAAGAGATGAAAGAAATCAATAAAATGATTTCCACATCCTCTAAAACCGAAGAAGCGTCTAAAGTTAAAACTGCTCCAAAAACATTTAAACCAAAGCGAAAATTAGCACCTTCAAAAAACGATTTCAATAAAAAAAGTGCTTCTTTTAGAAAATCTTCACCAAAAAACAGGAGAAATAATTCGAGTTCTACTAAAAAGAAACGTTGGTAGTGTTTTTTGAGCGTTCCCTTTCAGGTCAGGCTTTTCGTTGCAATCTTTTTTATTTAAATAAATAAAAAAGGATTTCCACTACAATCCTTAACGCGCTTATTTGCCAACAAAATCAATATTTTAACTTTTGGTTTTATATAACAGTTCATTTTATTTATCAATTCTTAAATAATAGTATCTTTGCCACCAATGAAACGAAAATTTATTATTTTAATTTATTTTCAAAATTAAAATAATAAATGAGAGAACGAAGTGGTTACACACGTTCTTAATTTTGTGATGAAATTTTCACAAAATCACCAAAATTTATGCGTGTGAAATTTGACTTAAAAATTACTGACCCCAAAAGTAAAGCAAGAGCAGGAACAATTACTACAGATCATGGAGAAATTGAAACACCAATCTTTATGCCTGTGGGAACTGTTGGAACTGTAAAAGGAGTTCATCAAACAGAACTTAAAAATGAGATAAACCCTGATATTATTTTAGGAAATACCTATCACCTTTTTTTAAGACCAGGAATGGAAATATTAGAAAAAGCTGGTGGTTTACACAAGTTTATGAATTGGGATAGAAATATCCTTACAGATTCTGGGGGTTACCAAGTATATTCACTTTCTGGAAGAAGAAAAATTAACGAAGAAGGCGTAAAATTTAAAAGTCATATAGATGGTTCTATGCACTTTTTTACACCAGAAAACGTTATGGAAACGCAACGTACAATTGGTGCCGATATTATTATGGCGTTTGACGAATGTACACCTTATCCTTGTGATTATAATTACGCAAAACGTTCTATGCACATGACACATAGATGGTTGGACAGATGTATAAATCATTTAGAAAAACTGCCTTTTAAATATGGTTATGAACAAACGTTTATGCCAATTGTACAAGGAAGTACTTATAAAGATTTAAGAAGACAATCTGCAGAATACATTGCAAATTCTGGTCAGCAAGCAAATGCAATTGGTGGACTTTCAGTTGGGGAACCAGCAGAAGAATTATATGCAATGACAGAAGTTGTTTGTGAGGTGTTACCAGAAGACAAGCCACGTTATTTAATGGGTGTTGGAACGCCAATAAATATTTTAGAAAATATTGCTTTGGGAATAGATATGTTCGATTGTGTAATGCCAACAAGAAACGCCAGAAACGGAATGTTATTTACAGCACATGGTTCTATCAACATAAAAAATAAAAAGTGGGAAGACGATTTTTCTCCAATAGACGACATGGGAATTACTTGGGTAGATACCATGTATTCCAAAGCATATTTGCGTCATCTTTTTGCTGCAAAAGAAATGTTAGGAAAGCAAATTGCCTCGATTCATAATCTTGGTTTTTATGTTTGGTTGACTCGTGAAGCAAGAAAACATATTTTAGCTGGAGATTTTAGAGAGTGGAAAGATAAAATGGTGAAGCAAATGGATAAAAGGCTATAAAAGTAAGCAGTTTTCAGTTGGAAGTTAACAGTTACACAAATAAACAATTACACGATTAAACAGTTTAAGTGAAGATAATAGATTGGTACATATTAAAGCGTTATTTGGTAACATTCTTGTTTACCTTATTAATCTTAATACCAATTGCAATTGCAATTGATGTTTCAGAAAAAATAGATAATTTTCTGGAGCATACAAACTTGGGTTTAGAAGAAATTTTAAACGATTATTATAAGAATTTTATTATTTATTACGCAAACACATTTATGCCTTTGGCATTATTTATAGCCGTAATTTTATTTACTTCTAAACTTTCAAATAATACAGAAATTATTGCGATTACAAATGCAAAAGTATCTTTTACAAGATTTTTATATCCTTATTTTATTGGAGCTACATTAGTAACTATTATATCTTTAGGGATGAATCATTTTGTAGTTCCTAATAGTAGTAAAGTAAGAAGAGGATTCGAAAAAAAATACATAAATAATGCACGACAAAAAAACGATTTAAAATTTATTTCCGATTTTAGTTTGCAACTTACAGACAGTACCTATATTTATATTAGAAATTATAATATAGAAACAAACGCGGGCTATAACTTCACTTCAGAAACATACGATGGTTTAGAATTGAAATCGAAATTATCTTCAGATAATTTGCGTTATAATTCTAAAGACTCTACTTTTTCTCTTACAAATTGGAGAAAGCGTCTTATTTATAAAGACAGAGATAGTATTTTTAGTGGAAATAAAATAGATACAGTTTTTAATTTTACGCCAAGAGATTTAATTTATAAATCTGCTTTATCTCAAGAAATGCCTTCAGATGAGTTAATCCGATTTATAGATTTGTCTAAAAAAAGAGGTGTAAAAAACTTAAATGCATATTTAGTTGAACTTCATAAAAGAACAAGTCTGCCAATTGCATCCTATATACTTACTATTATAGCAGTTGCACTGGCTTTTAGAAAAAGAAGAGGTGGAACAGGAGTTAACCTAGCAATTGGTATTGGAATTATGTTCTTATACGTTTTCTTTATGAAAATTGGAGAAGTTTTAGGCTCTGTAGCTGGCGTAAATTCTTTCCTATACGTTTGGATTCCAAATATAATGTTTGGCATTATTTCTGTTTATCTCTATTGGAATGCAAGAAAGTAGATTTAAAAACTATTTACTTTTACATCTCATAGTTTTTATTTGGGGATTTACAGCCATTTTGGGTGCGTTAATTACGATTGATGCAATTCCATTAGTTTGGTATCGAATGTTATTAGCTGTAATTTTTATTTTTATTTATTTTTTGCTAAAGAAAAAAAAGTTTAAAATAGATAAAAAAACTGTTGTTAAATTTTTTTTGACGGGAGTTATTATTGCGCTTCATTGGATTTTCTTTTTTAAGGCGATTAAAGTTTCTAATGTTTCTGTAGCTTTAGTAACTATGAGTACTGGTGCTTTTTTTACGTCTTTAATTGAACCTGTCTTTTTTAATAGAAGAATTAAATTTGTTGAAATAGTACTTGGACTTCTAGTAATTGCAGGCTTGTATGTTATTTTTAATTTTGAAAGCCAGTATAAATTAGGAATTATTTATGCATTAATTGCTTCGTTTTTAGGAGCATTATTTGCAGTTTTAAATGGCCTTTTTATTAAAAAGCATAGTGCAGATACTATTTCTTTTTATCAGCTTTTATTTGGAGTTGTTTTTATTACAATTTACCTTCTATTTAGTAATGGATTTTCAGTAGAATTTTTTCAAGTACCAACTATGGATTGGTTATACTTATTACTGTTAAGTAGCGTTTGTACTGCTTATGCTTTTATCGCTTCTGTAAAAGTGATGAAATACTTATCTCCATATACAGTAATGCTTACTATTAATTTAGAACCAATTTATGCAATTATTTTAGCATTATTAATTTTTGGAGACGAAGAACAAATGAGCCCTACTTTTTATTTGGGAGCTTTTATTGTTTTATTTGTGGTATTATTAAACGGAATTATAAAAAACAGCGTAAGTTTAAAAGAGAAGTTCAAACAAAAACTAAGCAGAAAAAAATAGGCTATTTTGCCTAAAAAAGTAAATTTTATAGTATGTTTGTCTTTACAAATAACTAAAATCAGATAACTACAAAATGGAATATTTAGATTTTGAAATGCCAATAAAAGAGCTTGAAGATCAGCTTCAAAAATGCCAAATTATTGGAGAAGAAAGCGAAGTAGATGTTACTGCAACTTGCAAAAAAATAGAGAAAAAACTAGCAATAGCTAGAAAAGATATATATAAGAACTTAACACCTTGGCAAAGGGTTCAATTATCTAGACACCCAAATAGACCTTATACATTAGACTATATTAAAGCAATTTGTGGAGATACTTTTATGGAACTTCATGGAGACAGAAGTGTAAAAGACGACAAAGCAATGATTGGTGGTTTGGGTAAAATTGGCGACCAATCTTATATGTTTATTGGTCAGCAAAAAGGATACAATACCAAAACTCGACAGTATAGAAATTTCGGAATGGCAAATCCAGAAGGATATAGAAAAGCCTTGCGTTTAATGAAAATGGCCGAGAAATTTGGAATTCCTGTAGTTACTTTATTAGATACTCCAGGTGCATACCCAGGTTTGGAAGCAGAAGAACGTGGCCAAGGAGAAGCAATTGCGAGAAATATTTTCGAAATGACTCGTTTAAAAACACCTATTATTACCATTGTTATTGGTGAAGGAGCTTCTGGTGGAGCATTAGGAATTGGAGTAGGAGATAGAGTATATATGATGGAAAATACTTGGTACACTGTTATTTCTCCAGAATCTTGTTCTTCAATTTTATGGAGAAGTTGGGAGTATAAAGAACAGGCTGCTGAAGCTTTAAAATTAACGGGAACTGATATGAAAAAGTTAAAGTTAATTGATGGAATTATAAAAGAACCAGTTGGAGGAGCACATTCTAATAGAGAAGGAGCTTTTAAAGCGGTACAAGACCAAATTGTAAGTTCTTTTAACGAATTGAAAGATTTATCTGAAACTGATTTAGTTTCTAAAAGAATGGATAAGTACGCAAATATGGGTGTTTATAAAGAGTAAATAAATTTTCAATTTTTAAATAATTAATATAATTATTAAAAGAATTAAATAGATAAACTAAAGTTGAATAATGATCTCATTGTTCAACTTTTTTTTTAATACAATTTCAAGAAAGAGTTTTTATTTACAGATGATTACTTAAGAGGTTCTGTTTTAAATGTTGATAAAAATGAAGCCTATCTAAGAACATTAAATTTAGCCTAGAAACTTTAAAGTATAACTATACAATAGAACCGATTAAATAAGATAAAAATGAAAAAATATTTTAGCTTTCTTTTTGTAACTTTTATTCTTTTTTCCTGTACAAAAGAAGATAAAAAACAATCTGAATTTATTTCAGGAGAATTATTTTTAGATTCAAATAATGAGCATATTAATGCTCATGGAGCAGGATTTTTAATTCACGATAATACATATTACTGGTTTGGGCAACACATGGTTTCTGGAAAAGAGGGTAATAAAGCAATGGTAGGTGTTCGTGTGTATTCTTCCACTGATTTATACAATTGGAAAAATGAAGGTGTTGCTTTAAAAATGAAAGAAGATAGCAGTTCTAAACTTCAAATTGGTTCGGTTTTAGAGCGTCCTAAAGTAATTTTTAATAAGAAAACGAAGAAGTTTGTAATGTGGTTTCATCACGAATTAAAAGACCAAGGTTACAAGGCCGCTTTAACAGGAGTTGCAGTTGCAGATAATGTGTCTGGACCTTATAAATATATAAATAGTTTTAGAATTCACGCAAATGTTCTACCACAAAATTTTTCTAAAGAAGATTATGATAATGCTGCTGAAATTAAAAGCAGAAAAGATAAAAATTGGAAAGAAAAAGTAGTAAAAGGTGCCTTTTTTAAAAGGGATTTTAAAGGCGGACAAATGTCTAGAGATATGACGCTTTTTGTAGATGATGATGAAACTGGATATCACATAACTGCTTCAGAAGAAAACCAAACTTTATTAATTTCTAAATTATCAGACGACTATTTATCGCTAACCAAAGAATATATTCGAGTTTTCCCTGGTGGAAGAAATGAAGCTCCAGCTATTTTTAAAAGAAATGGAAAATACTTTATGTTTTCTTCTGGTTTAACAGGCTGGAAACCAAATCCAGCAAGATTGTCTGTTGCAGATTCGATGTTAGGAAAATGGACTTCTTTAGGAAATCCTGTTATTGGAACAACAGAGGAAAAAGCAACAACATTTCACTCTCAAAGTACATATGTAATTCCTGTTATAGATAAAAAAGATGCTTTTATTTTTGTTGCAGATCGCTGGCGACCAAAAAATGCGATAGATGGTCGTTATGTTTTTTTACCAGTTCAATTTAAAGATAATGTTCCGTATTTAGAGTTTAAAGAAAAATGGGATTTATCTATTTTTGATAAATAAATTATAGAGCTAAAAAATACTAGACTTTGCTGTATTGAAGAATATATTTTGAATGGGAAATTCAGTTTTTTTATGAAAACATTTTAGCTATTATTGGTCTAAAAAGAGATATTAATTATTATAATTACATTTTTAACTTCTTTAAAATTTAAAATAGGGTCTAATATTTGTAATTGAGTATTAGAAAGTAGATAATAATCCTAAATAAGTTCATATTTATCTACGTGATTAATTTTAAATGGTAATTTTTCTTTTTTGTAATAGAAATTTAATACATTTATAATTGGTTAACCAGTTTGTTTTAAATTATTTTATGAAAAATCACAATTCACTATTAACATTTGTTCTAATTATTTTTACAAGTTTTCTTTTTTCCCAGGAAAAAACTGTTTCTAATATTTCTGAATATAATTCAGCAATAAAAACAGCAAAAGCTGGAGATGTTATTCTTCTAAAAAACGGAATTTGGAAAGATGTAAAATTAAACGCATATGGAAAAGGTACAGAAGATGCTCCAATTATAGTAAAAGCAGAAACACCAGGAGAAGTTATTATTGCTGGAAATTCAACTTTAAACATTTATGGAGAACATATAATTGTAAGTGGTTTGTGGTTTAAAGATGGAGATTCTTCTTACAAATCTGTAGTTCAATTTCGAAAAGATTCTAAAACCTTTGCAAATAATTGTCGCTTTACAAATTCTACAATTTCTTATTACAATGTAAAAGACGGAATTAAAGATCATTGGGTAGATATTTGGGGAAAAAATAATAGAGTAGATCATAATAATTTTACCGGTAAAACAAGTCCAGGAACAACTTTAGTGGTTTGGTTAAAAGGTGAAGAGCATATAGAAAACAATCATAGAATAGATAATAATTTATTTGGTGCAAGACCAGAATTAGGTGTAAATGGAGGAGAAACCATCAGAATAGGAACGAGTACAAACTCTAAAAAATCTTCTAAAACTTTAGTAGAAAGAAATGTATTTGCAAATTGCGATGGAGAAATAGAAATTATCTCAAACAAATCTGGCGATAATACTTTTAGAGACAATTTATTTGTTGGAAGCAAAGGTGCTTTAACTTTAAGACATGGAGATAATGCTTTGGTGGAAAGAAATGTTTTTTTAGGAAATGGTGTTTCTAAAACAGGAGGGATTAGAGTTATAAATTCAGGACATATAATCCACAATAATTTAATGATTGGTTTGCAAGGAGATGGTTATAGAGGACCAATTGTCTTAATGAATGGAGTCCCAAATTCACCTTTAAACAGATACGAACAAGTTAGAAATGTGAATATTCAGAACAATACCATTATAAATTCCGGGCCAATTTCTTTCGGAGAAGGAAAAGATGATGAAAAAAGTTTAGCTCCTAAAAATGTAAATTTCTCTAATAATTTAGTTTTCAATAATAAACCTTCTAAAAATGTAATTTTTGTTGACGAAGCTTCAGATATCAACTTTAATAATAATTACATAGATGCTTTAGGGTCTTCAGAAAAAGGATTTAAAACAACGAAAGTAAATTGGAAAGAAATTAAAAATTTTCCAATACCAACAGCAGATAATAAAGATTTATTAATCGCTTCGAAAACTGCGAAAAGTCCGCAAGAAGATATTGTAAAAGACAAAAGACAGGTGTATAATGTAGGTGCTTTTAATTTAGACGCTAAAAAATTACCCAAAGCATTAAGTTTAAGAGCTGGTCCAGGTTGGAAACCAAACATTATTGCACCCATTATAAAACCAGCAGATATTACTGTAGAACCTGGTGTAGAAACCTTGAGAAATGCGCTTAAAAAAGCAAGTTCTGGTTCTGTAATTCGTTTAAAAACAGGAGAATATATTTTAGAAAAAAGCATTAAAATTTCAAATAATATATCTATTATTGGTGATAAAGGAGGCGCATCTATCTTAACTGTTAAAAAAGATATAGAAAAACCTTTAAGTTATATGTTTAGAATGAATGAAGATTCTAAAATGATTTTAAAAAATGTAATTATAGATGGTGAAATTTCTGCTCCAAAATATGCCATAGTTTCACCTGATAAAAAAGAAGGAGGTTTATACAGCGTTTTTATTGACAATGTAATTTTCAAGAATTTTAAAAATCATGATGGAGGCTCTGTTTTTAAAGCATACAATGGAACAAAAGCAGATACATTGAGTTTTAAAAACTCTAGATTTGAGAATAATTACAGAGGCTTAAATTTATCTTACGATAAAGACGAAATGGGTATGTACAATGCCAATAACATCATTTTAGAAAACACAATTTTTAGAGATATTGAAGAAGCAGCCGTTAATTACGTTCGAAAAACACCAAGTGTGGAAATCGAAGGAGGAAATTTAATTGTTAAGAATTGCGTTTTTAGCAATGTCTATAATGAAGAAAAAGGAAAAGTTTTACGAACAATAGGAATTCATAAAGTAGAAATTACCAATTCTGTTTTTGATGATAGTTATAAAATTAAAAACTTTGTGGATTTAAAAGGAAGTGCAAACTCAATTTCTAACTGTTTAATTCACGATAGTGGTTTTATAAAAGTGAGTAAAAATGCTTCTGAAAAAGATAATCTGTACAAAAATCCAAGATGGGATGATAAAGACTTATTTATTCCAAGTAAAAATTCTCCTCTTTTAAAAGAAAATAATGATAAAGGAAGAATTGGATTGAAACAATAATAAATATACTTTTTTAACAATTTCAGACCCTTCAGGTTTTTAAAATCTGAAGGGTCTTTTTTTTATTTACATAATAACTTTTAAAAGAGTTGTTTTGTACTTTTGATGAATACTTAAAAAATGACAAGAAGAACTTTTTATAAAATTATAGCAGGTATAATTCTTTATTTTTCATTAAATACTTTTTATAAGCTCTATAAAAACAATACAATTTCAAAAACTTGTCTCTCTGAAACTTTTAATAAGAAATTTTCAGATTTATCGAAGTTAGAAATTAATTCAATTCACGATTTTAATATCATCTTTAATTGTGAAGATTGGGATGAAATTTATATTATCAGTTCTATGTATTATGATAGAGGAATTGGTTTTTTAACAACTGGTATTTTGGTTCCTTCTTATAATAGATTTGATTATTTTGAAGGGACTTCACTTTTATTTTTTATAAAGAATAATGCAATTATATCTGATCCATTGCCATTTTATAACGACCATTTTATTTTTTCTAATAATTATAATAGAGTAAATAGTGCAAGATTTGATAGAGAAAACTCAAAGTTCATTTATAAAAAATACGAACACTCAGATTATGATTTTACTACTCTTGAATTAGTAGAAAAATAAAGATTAACTTTATTTAAAACCCCACAAAACAGGATTCTTAACAATCGTATTTCTAACAATTTCAGGAGTAGAATCGTAAGACAAATCTTCCCATAAATCTAAATACTTTTCTTCATTAGAATTTAAACCTACAAATAGGAGCGAAGCTTGTTTTATAGGCCAATTATTCCAATACATTACATCTTTTTGAAAAGGCCAATCTTTTTTATTTTTGATAAAAGGATATAAAAACTCCATTCCTAATTGTATGTTTTTTCCTTCTTTGGTTTTATAATTGAAAAGATTTTCATTTTCTGTAGATAAAACCTGACATAAACTAACCATTGCATCTAAATTGAACAAAGAATAACCATAAGGTTTTGTTCTTGCAGTTTCTTTTGGAAAACTACCATCTAAAGCCATTTGATTTGGTAACAATGTGTTTTCATAAAAATTTCTGCAGTTTTCTAATTCAGTTTTATCATTTACTAAATCTGCAAAAGTAGCGACTTGCAAAGCCCAACAAGTACTATGATTATTTCCATTATTTCTCTCTTTTTCTCCGAATTTGTGTGTTGTTAACCAACTTAAATAATCAGAAAACCATTTTTTAACCGCTTTTAAATCATTTGTATTTATGGTTGTTGAATTTTCAATTGCTTTAATTGCCAAAGCAACTTCAATTAAGTGAAGCGTATCAATAATTCCAATTCCACGTCCTGTAACTTTTCCTTTAATTGCTTGTGCAAATAACAAATTCGGATTCATTTTTGTTTCCTCATTTACATACCAAGCTTTTAAATGCGGCATTAAAGCTTCCACATATTTTTCATCTTTAGTGATAATGTATGCAGATCCTAAACTTCCAGCAATTTCACACAAACGAATCATAGCTTTTCTGTGTGCTGTAAAATTATCAGGATTTGTCAAACCATCTTTTCTGATGTAAGAACCCTCTAAATCATTAGGATTTGGCCACCAATAGTCGCCTTCAGAATAAAAATCGTGTTTGTTTCCTGAACTTCTTTCAGCAATATTTGCTGTAACTGTAATTGGTTTTGAAGTTAGATACTGTTCAGCATTTTTTAAAACACGTTCTTTTTCAACTTCAATTAAATTGAATTTATTTTCTTTTTTACAATTGAAGAGTATAGTAATGAAAACTGCAAAAAATAGTGTTTTTTTCATAATATTTTATATCGTGTTAAACCCAGAAAGGGTTTTGAACCCTTTCTGGGTTGATGAAATTATAGTAAATAAAAATCCCAAACTTATTTAAAAGAATGGGATTTCAACTTCTCAATAATCAATCAATCAAATTATTCAATAGTTAAATACGTTCCTTTAAAACTTTGGTTTAAAACCATCATTTTTAAAGGTCGGTCTTTTGAGTTTCTTTTTACTTCAATGGAAGCTTTACCATTTGCCATTTCTATAGATTCACTTCCTGTTGGTGTTCCTAAACTTTTCATCGTTTCTCCACCAGACATACATTGGAAATAGACTCTGTTTTCGTAATCTAAACAACGTAAACCTTTAGAATCGTGTGCAATTGCAGTTACTAAATAGTTTCCGTTTTCTAACTCTTTATAGGATAGTTTTAAACCTTTTGCTTTGTCGTTTTTAGTAAATCTGTAGTTTATTTTTAACTCATCTTTTACTGTTTTTCCATCCGAAGTTTTTCCTGTGGAAACCAATGTGTTTTCTCCTTCTTTAAATTGTAAAGTCCAATTTAAACCAGCAGCAGGAAAATCTTTGGTATTTCTTGTTTTAGTTCCTAAACTTTTTCCATTTAAAGAAAGTTCAACTTCAGGGCAATTACTATACACACTAATATCTCTTGCCAAACCTTTTGGACCTTGTCTCTCTGTCCAAGTATGAGATTCTATATACGTAAAAGGATCTTTGCTCCAATAACTTTTAAATACGTAAAATGCATCTTTCTTATTTCCAGCTCTGTCTACCAAACCTTTTTGATTCATATAAGGAATCGCATTTTCTGGTCTTAAAGGCGTTCCAAAATCTTTAAAAGCCCATTGAATATTTCCAACAAAAGTGTCATCATTTTCTGATATTCTTAAATGCCAATCAAATAAATCTACGATATAATTTTCACTCCAATCTCCAATTTGCGCAATGTTTGCAACGTCTGTTTGTACAATTGCTTCTTCCCAACCATCTGCCTGAATTTTTCCTTCGCCAGTAATTGGCGTTTCTGTATGACGACCTAAATGACTTGAACCACCATATTCTGCATGTAAGAAAGATTTGTATTCCTTTTTATATTGGTCAATGGCTTTTTGGTAACTTTTATAACTTCCAGAATACCAACCAGACCAAATTGATGGCGAAAACACATCTACAATATCTGCACCTTCATAATATTTTCTGATAGCCGTTTTTCTTGTTGGATCTAATTTGTGAGATAAATCATTTAATTCTGATAAAAAAGCACTCAACTTTGTCTTGTTTCCTCCATCTTCAAAATCAGGCAACCAATACATTTCGTTACCTAAAGACCAAATTACAATACTTGGTCTGTTGTAATTTTGGGCGATAATTTCCGTCAACATATTTTTTGTGTTTTCCTTCCAATTATCATTTCCAACACCACCTCTACACCAAGGCAATTCGTCCCAAACCAATAAACCCAACTCGTCACAAGCTTTGTAAATTTCTGGATCTTGTGGATAATGTGCCAAACGTACAAAGTTGGTTCCCATTTCTTTAATCAGTTCCATATCTGCTCTGTGTTGCTCATTTGTCATTGCAGCACCAACTCCAGCATGTTCTTCATGTCTGTGAGTTCCTCTTAACAACAAACGTTTTCCGTTTAAAAAGAAAGCTCCATATTCTTTAAATTCGAACCATCTAAAACCAACTTTATCAGAAATTTTATCAATTGTTTTTTCTTCGGATAACAGCGCAACTTCAATCGTATATAAATTAGGGTTTTCTGTATCCCATAATTTAGGATTCGAAATGTTATCAAAAGTAATTTTTGCTGAATTATTTGCAACCCAAAACTCTTTTTCTACAACCGTTTTTCCATCAGCATTTATTAAAGATGCTTTTACTTTTGTAGAATTATCGCCATTTACAACAGCAACTGTTCCTTCTAAAGTGGCATTTTCATTCGAAACTTTAGGTGTAGTATATTTTAAATTTGCTAAATGCGTTTTAGGTTTTGTTTGCAACCAAACATCTCTCGTAATTCCACCAAAAATGAAGAAATCACTTTTTTGTGAAGGGATAACTTCTGGATCGTAACTATTATCTGCTCGAACTACAATTTCGTTGGTTCCAGCTTTTACTTCATTGGAAATATCAATTGTAAAACCAATATAACCCCCAATATGACTTCCAACTTTGTTTCCATTTATAAATATTTCTGAAGTAATATTTACGCCTTCAAAATACAGTTCGTAAATTTCATTTGAGTTGACTTTAGTTATTTCTAAATCTTTTTTATACCAACTTCCACTTCTTCTGTAACCTGGTACTAAATCTGTAGCATCTAAACTATTCCAAGAATGAGGTAAGTTTATTTCTTGCCAATTTTCCATATTTAGCGCATCAGAAATTTGTTCTGTATCGTTTTCTAAATACAACCAATTATCATTGATGTTGGTTTTTGTTCTTTCTGAAGTTCCATCTACATCACTTTTTGAATCACAAGAAATGGTAAAAACCATCAAAAATAAAAAAAGAAAGATGTTCGATAATTTTGGTTGGGTTGAATAGTTAATTTTCATAGAATTATAATGATTTCATTCTTAACAATGTTTCTAAAAAATAATAATCTCCATAGACGATTGGTTCGTCCATTTCATCTTTTTTAGGCCAGTTTCCTGTGCTGTGTTTTAATATAAAAGGGGCTTTAATTGTAGGTTCTAAAATATATTCCTCACTCTTTAAAGAGTTGATTACTTTTTTACTGTAGTCTAAATATTTCTCATTTTTCGTATATTGATACAACTCAACCATTCCAGAAGAAATTACGGTTGCTGCAGAAACATCTCTTGGTGCATTTGGAATAGAAGGATCTTCAAAATCCCAATAAGGAATGCCGTCTTTTGGTAAATTTTTATGATTCAAATAGAAATTTGCAGTTGCTTCTGCTTGTGCCAAATATTTCTCGTCTTTTGTATATCTGTAAGCCATTGTGTAACCATAAATTGCCCAACCTTGCCCACGAGCCCAAACAGAAGCATCATTATAGCCTTGATGTGTTACTTTCATTCGAATGTCTCCATTTACAGGATTGTAATCCACCACATGAAAACAACTATTGTCTGCTCTAAAATGATTTTTTAAAGTGGTATTTGCATGTTTTACAGCAATTTCATGGAAAGTTGAATCTTTAGAAATTTTAGTTGCTTCAAAAAGCATTTCTAAATTCATCATATTATCTATAATTACAGGGAAATCCCAAGTTTTTTTATTGAAATCCCATGAGCGAATACTTCCAACAGTATCATTATATCTCGAAATTAAAGTTTCCGAACTTTTTACAATTACATCTTTATAATGCTGATTTTCTTCATGTTTTAAACCTTGTCCGAAACTGCAAAAAACTTTAAAACCCATATCATGAGTTTTATCATTATACTTTTCTTTCTCAATAAAAGCAGTCCATTTTTTTGCTAATTCTTTATATTGATTATTATCTGTTAATTCGTAAATCTGCCATAAATTTCCAGCGTAAAAACCACTTGTCCAATCTTTGGAAGGCACTTTTTTGATTTCATTTTTTACAACGGAATAACTTCTTGGAAACGCCAAAGAATCTGGAGCGTAGTTTAGCAGTTTTTCATATCGGTTTTCTAAACTAATTTTCGAATTATTTTGTTTTTTCTTTTCAGTACAAGAAAACAAAATACTAATAGACAAAACCATTATTAAATTGTTGATTTTTTTTTGCTTCATATTTTTTAAAATATCATTGGCATAAAAATACCTAAAAAGCAAGAAGTAGAAATCCTAAAGAAGTATAAAAACATCCAAATTGAAAAAGGTAATTACTTTAAATCGTTAGTATAACAAGTGTTTATTGTTATAAATAGACATTTTTAAACTTTTTAGAATAATTTAATTTAAAATTGTATATTTGGGCACCCAGTTTGGGTGCCCAAAAAATTATGACAAGAATAAAAGCAAATATTATCTTTATTATGGGAGTTTCTGGTGTTGGTAAAAGCACGATAGGAAACTTATTATCAGAAGAATTAAATCTTCCTTTTTTTGATGGAGATGATTTTCATCCAGAAGATAATATCTTAAAAATGTCTAAAGGCGAGGCTTTAAATGATAATGATAGATTGGGTTGGCTACAAACATTAAACAAATTAGCAATAAAACAATTAGCAAATAAAGGTTGCATTATTGTTTGTTCAGCCTTAAAAGAAAGCTATCGTACAATTTTAAGTCTAGATATTCAACAACACGTAAAATGGGTTTTTCTTCATGGTTCTTTTGAGCAAATTAAAGAAAGAATGAATAGTCGTAAAGATCATTTTATGAGTTCTAATTTATTAAAATCTCAATTTGATACGTTAGAAGAACCACAGAATGCCATACATATAGATATAAGTTTAACACCTAACAATATTATAAAAGTGATACATAAAGAGTTAGTAGAAAAGTCTGAATTCGGTTTATTCGGATTGGGAGTTATGGGAAAGAGTTTAAGTAGAAATTTAGCAAATAATGGATTTAAAATTTCTTTATTTAATAGACATGTAGATGGAGTAGAGGTAGATGTTGCAAAAAACTTCAAGAATGAATTTGAAGAATTATCAACAGCACTTCCATTTGATTCTATTAAATCTTTTGTAGGTTCTCTGCAAACGCCAAGAAAGATTATGTTAATGGTAAATGCAGGTAAAATTGTAGATTATGTTATTGAAGATCTTTTGCCATTTTTAGAAGCTGGAGATATTTTAATAGATGGTGGAAATTCCAACTATAATAAGACTAAAGAGAGATTTCATTATTTAAAATCGAAGAATATACATTTTGTTGGAACGGGTGTTTCTGGAGGAGAAGAAGGCGCTTTAAAAGGCCCATCAATTATGCCTGGTTGTGATAAAGATGTTTATAAAGATATCCAGCCTTTTTTAGAAGCAATCGCAGCAAAAGACGATAATAATTTACCTTGTTGTACGCATATTGGAACCGAAGGAAGTGGGCATTTTGTAAAAATGGTTCATAATGGAATTGAATATGTAGAAATGCAATTATTAGCAGAGGTGTTTGTAATGTTGAAAGCATTAGGAAATAATCCTGATGAAATCGCAGATATTTTAGAGTCTTGGAAAGAGACAACGAATAGTTATTTGTTAGAAATTACGATTGATATCTTAAGAAAAAAAGAAGGAAATGATTGGTTGGTAAACCAAATTATGGACAAAGCAGGTAATAAAGGAACAGGAAACTGGACCACGATTGCAACTGCAGAGTTAGGAATACCAAGCACAATGATTGCTACTGCATTATTTGCACGTTACACTTCATTTTATAAAGATGAGCGTGTTCTTGCAAGTCAAAACTTCGAAGAAAACACAAATCCGAATTTAAATATTACAAATGCTGATGTTTTAAAGGCATATCAATTTGCTAGAATTATAAATCATTATCAAGGTTTTAAGCTAATTAATGAGGCTTCTAAAAGTTATAATTGGGATTTGAATTTAAGTGAATTAGCTAGAATTTGGACGAATGGTTGTATTATCAAATCAGATTTAATGGTAGAATTGGTAACCGTTTTTAAAACGACGGATAATATGTTAACAGATAAAACAATTATTGAAAAACTAAAAACAGTAAAACCAAGCATTAAAAAAGTAGTTTCTGAAGGTGTTTTAAATGAATTGCCAATTTCTAATTTTAGTGAATCTATCAATTTTTTAAACAGTTTTTCAGTAGCAAATTCATCAGCAAATTTAATACAAGCACAACGTGATTATTTTGGTGCACACACCTATCAAAGAATAAATGATGCTTCAAATAAATTCTATCATACAGATTGGAAAAATAATTAATATAAATAATAAAAAAAAATATGGCAACAACAGAAAATAAAAAGTCACTACTAAAAAAACTAATAGCAATAGTTTTAGGCTTTGGGCCTGGAATTTTTGCCATTGGTTATACCATTGGTACTGGTAGTGTAACCTCTATGATTGTTGCAGGAAGTAAATTCAACATGCAATTATTGTGGGTGTTGTTATTAAGTTGTGTTTTCTCTGGAGTTTTAATGTTTGCCTATGGAAATTACGCTTTATTAACTGGCGAAACCGCACTTTATGGCTTCAAAAAGCATTTAAAATATGGTAAATTTTTAGCCATTTTAATTATTATTGGCGTCACTTTTGGGCAATGGAATTCACTGATGGGTATTTTAGGAATTTCATCAAATATTATTTTTGAAATATTAGCCGTTAATTTTGATGGATTAAGTTCTTACAAATACGAAACCGTTTTAATAACCGCAATTATAATTATTGTTACGTTTTACTTACTAATGTTAGTTGGTAAATATACTTTTTTCGAAAAAATATTGGTCATTTTTGTAACCTTAATGGGGTTTTCTTTTATAATGTCTCTATGTTTTGTGCAACCATTACCTTTAGATGTTGTTAAAGGATTAATACCAACAATCCCTGATATTCCTGGAGGTAAAATGTTAGTTGCCGCTTTTGTGGGTACAACTATGGCATCAGCTACATTTTTATCAAGACCATTATTTGTAAAAGGAAAAGGGTGGACAATCAAAAATTTAGACCAACAAAAGAAAGATTCAATTACTGCAGCTATTTTAATATTTATAATTAGTGGAGTTATCATGGCAGTTGCTGCTGGTGCTTTATTTTATGAAGGAAAAGAAGTAACACAAGTATTAGATATGGCAAATACTTTAGAGCCTGTTGCAGGTAAATGGGCAGTTTCTATTTTCTTTTTTGGCGCTTTAAGTGCGGGTTTATCATCAATTTTTCCATGTTTATTAATTGCGCCATTATTAATTGCAGATTACCAATCTGGGACTTTAGATACTAGCTCTCGTCAGTTTAGAATTATTACAGCTATTGCTTGTTTGGTTGCTTTAATTGGGCCAGCATTTGGAGCCAATCCTATTGAAATTCAAATTTTATCGCAAGTATTTAATGTCTTTGTCTTACCAATTGTAATCCTTGGAATTATATTAATGTTAAGCAGCAAAAAAGTGATGAAAGATTACAAAACAAGTTTAGCTGTTTATATTGGTTTGTTCGCTGCCTTGTTCTTTTCATTAGTAATTTCGTATAATGGTGTATTAGCACTTTTGGAATATTTTTAAATAAAACACATAATTTTCAAATACATGAAAATAAGTTTAATAGATAAAGACTCAAATAAAATAGTACAGAATGATGTAATCTGTAAGATTCGTGATTTAATAAACGCTAAAAATTTAGAGCGTGGAGATAAATTACCATCTGAAAGAATTATGTCAGAAAAATTTGATGTAAAAAGAAACCATATTAGAGAAGCCATCAGAAAGCTAGAATTTTATGGAGTCTTAAAATCAATGTCTCAAAGTGGCACTTTTTTAGCAATAGGTTTAACAGGTTTTAATGGTATTGTTGAAGAAATTGTTTCACTCGAGACACCTTCTTTTGATGAATTGGTAGAAACAAGAATATCATTAGAATTACAAACAGTTTGTCTTGCTGCTAAAAGAAGAACAGATGCAGATTTAATACGAATGAAAGAAGCTTTAGACGCATTTAAGGTTAAAATTATTAATGGTAAGGATTATTTAGAAGAAGATTTGTTATTTCATTTAGCGATTGCAAAGGCAAGTAAAAACACCACTTTAATAACATTAATGCTTTTAATTACACCACCAATTCTAGTAAATTATAAAAGAGATGAAGTTTGTGAAGGTGATGGTATCAGTTCTGAAATAAAAAAACACGAAGATATATATTTTGCAATAGCTTCTAAAGATCCAGAATTAGGCGTTAAAATGATGAACGATCACTTTTTTAAATTATCAAAACACATAGAAAATAGAAATAAAATTAATTAACAATAAAATGAATAGAAAAAATATAGTATCAGTATCAAAGCTTTTCATCTTCGGAATTTTAATAACACTAATAAGTTGTAAGAATTCTGATAAAAAAACAGATAAAAAAGAAGCTCCAAAAACGGTTTACGCAAGTAAGGTTATTCCATTTTTTGACCATTGGAAATTAATTTTAGGAAACGGAAAAAATGTTGGAATTGCCAATAATTTTGAGGATAAGGATTTCTTTTTCACAGAAAAGGATAAAGATGGTGAATGGGTAGTTTTTAAAGCACCAAATGCAGGAAACACGCATGGAACTTCAAATAATATAAGAACAGAATTAGCTCAAACAAAAAAATGGTATCCAAAAACTGCGAATGATAAATTAACTGCTACACTTAAAGTCATGAATGTTTCTTCTACAGGAGATGCTAGAGTAGCAGCTTCACATGCAGTAGTTATAGGCCAAATTCATAGTGCAGATAAGCATGAAAATGAACCACTTAAAATTTTTTATAAAAAATTTCCAGGTCATACAAAAGGTTCAGTTTTTTGGCATTATGAAATTAATACAGCAGGTGATGATAATTCAGGAAGATGGGATTATTCTTCAGCAGTTTGGGGAAATGACTTTTCTGTAGTTGGTGAAACTGCAAATACATATCCAGAAGAACCAAAAGATGGTATTGCATTAGGTGAAGAGTTTAGTTATGAAGTAGAAGTGAAATACGGTATTATGAACTTAAAATTTACAAGCAAAGGACATGAAACAAAAACGTTTACAAAAAACTTAATAGCATCAGAATACACAACAAAAGCAAATATTCCAGAACAGACGCAAAAATTATTTGTGCCAATGGGTCAAGATGGAGTAGAGCGTAAGGAGGCTTATACTGGTGAAGGCTGCTTTTTTAAATTAGGGGCATACAATCAAACAAATGGTAAATCTCCTGAAATCAATAAAAATTGGTGTTCTGGCGCTGAAACGCATGGTGGAGATTTAAAAAAACAGTATGCAGATGGAAATTATGCAGAAGTTTGGTTTAAAAATGGAAGTATTTCAATTAGTGATAATGCTGTTTCTAATGATGGTTATTTTAATAAAAACGACAAAGTAAAATAAAATTTAAGTACAATGATAAATAATAAATTAAAAGGGAAAAATATCCTTATAACAGCTGGTGCACAAGGAATTGGAGAATCAATAACGAAGCATTTTATTGATAGTGGGGCTAATGTAGCGATTCATTATTTTTCTAGTGCAGATACTGCAAATCAGTTAGTAGCATATGCACAAACTAAAGGCCAAAAAGCATTGGCTATAGCAGGCGATTTAACAAAAGAAGTACAGGCAAAATCTATGGTCGAAAAAACTGTAGCTTCATTTGGAGGTTTAGATATACTAATTAATAATGCAGGTTCATTGGTAGCTCGAAAAATGTTAAGTGAAATGGAATCTGATTTTTGGGATAAAGTAATGGACATAAACCTTACGTCTATGATGTTTGTAACAAAAGCAGCAGCGCCATATTTAGCGAAAAATGAGAATAGTAGTATTGTAAATTTGGCCTCACTTGCAGGACGTAAAGGTGGGCATCCAGGTTCTCTTGTTTATGCTACCAGTAAAGGAGCAATTTTAACGTTTACAAGAGCACTTTCTACAGAATTGGGTCCACAAGGAACAAAAGTGAATGCTGTTGCTCCAGGACTTATTCTGGGTACTTCATTTCATAATACACATACCACAAAAGAATCTGCAAATGAAACGATAGCTGGTATTCCAATTAAAAGAGCTGGTAATGCTGCAGATGTAGCAAGAGCAGTTCTATATTTAGCGTCTGAATATGATGGATTTATTACTGGTGCAACGCTTGATATTAATGGAGGAGTTTACAATATGTAGAATTCCTCATTATTTTTTTGATTAGATATTATTAATTTAAAAATAAAACATGTTAAAGACATCAGTAATACATCCAACGATAATGGAGGCACTTGCACGTTCAGGTCATTTTGCACAAGTTGTTATTGCAGATGGTAATCTTCCAGTTGGAGCGATGACAGGACCAAACTCTACTACTGTACATCTTAATTTTCGTCCAGGTCTTTTAGATGCGCTTACAGTACTAGAAGGTTTAATAGAAGTTTGCCCTTTTCAAGGAGCAATCGTTATGGAAAAACCTGCTGAAGCAAATGCAGAGATACATGATGCTTATAAAAATTTACTTGGAGATGTAACTTGGAATGAGATGGAGCGATGGGCTTTCTACGATAAAATTAGAGACCCTAATACAACTTTAATTATTCAAACTGGTGAACAAAGGCGATTTGCTAATTTGATTTTAACTGTTGGTGTTGTGAAAATGGCAGAA
Organism: Polaribacter haliotis; assembly: GCF_014784055.1. Lineage (NCBI taxonomy): Bacteria > Pseudomonadati > Bacteroidota > Flavobacteriia > Flavobacteriales > Flavobacteriaceae > Polaribacter > Polaribacter haliotis. The sequence goes on from NZ_CP061813.1 coordinate 156,372, forward strand.
GAAAGTGGTTTTTAATAATTTGAATATAGCTTGCGATAATAAAGTTTTGAAAACTTAAAAATGTGACCTATTTAAATAGCGTTGCAGAAATAATCTAAAGGTAGTGATCTTATATCACTGCCTTTTTTTATGTGAAGTTTTTAGAAGTATGGCTTAAATTCTACTTTAGAATCTGATAAACTATCTGTTAAAGATTTATCTCTAATTCAAAAATGAATAAAGCAGTATAAAAGAGAAGTAGGTTCTATTAATATTTGGAACTTTTTATTATTAATTTCTTTAAAGTTTACATACTATTTATGTAATACATGTATTTTATTCATAAAAAAAGGGTTTACAACTTTTTAAAGTTGTAAACCCAATAAATAATTAACTCAATTCAAATTAATATTGTTTAATATCCTGCATTTTGAGATATTTCATCAAATGAAGTTACTTCTCCATTTGGTATAGGAAATATGTAATAATTAGGACTAATTGTTTCTCCCATTTCTGCATTCATTATACCTGCTTCAGCAGCTTCAGCTCTAACCAAATCAAACCATCTGTGACCTTCTAAAGCAAGCTCTAATCTTCTTTCGTCTAAAATAGCTTGTCTAACATCGTCTTTTGAAGTGGCAGTTGTACCTAATAAACCTGCTCTTGTTCTAATTCTATTCAATTCTGTAATTGCAAGTGCAGTTTTAGAGTTTTCATTTAAAGCCTCTGCATATAGTAAAACAACATCTGCTAATCTTAATTCTATCCAATCTTGTTCTGTTGAACCTAATGTAGAGTATTTTACAGAGATAGGATTCCCACCATTATTGTTAACTGTTAAAGCGCCTCTTACATCCATTGGATTCGCAGCAAAAGCATTAACCAAATCTGGAGATACTGGCCCTCCTTCATCTGCTTTAGTATTTTGCCCAGCATACCAGTTTGTAAAACTTTCTCCACTATAACCAACAGATCCAGACATTTGTGTTGCAAACAAAATAGCACTATTTAAATCACTATTAAAAACATCTGCAAATGACATAGAGCTGATAATGTTTGCGGCACCAGTTCCGTTAACAACTGCTGCTAGTTGTACTTCAGCAGCCGGATAATTACCCATTGTTGCCAAAACTTTACCAAGTAAACCTTGTGCTGCATATTTTGTAGCTCTACCACTCGCTGCTGCTGCTGTTGAAACGGCTAAGCCATCTCTTGCTGCTTCTAAATCTGGTATTATTACATTATTATAAACATCATTTTTAGGCTGTCTTGCAACATCTGCTGCTGCAATTTCTTCCACAGTAGGATTTATTAAATTAACAGAAACATCTCCAAATACCTGTACCAATTTAAAATAAGATAACCCTCTAATAAATCTAGCTTCAGCTACAAGGGTAGCATCTTTAGAATTTATTATAACATTATTAGCACTTAATATAGAGTTATACAAAGCCACATAAAATGGGCTGAAAAAAGTACTTGACGAAGTAGCCGCTAAAGGACTTGGTGCAGTAAATTTATCAAAATCTGTAAATTCTTCATCAAATAAGCCATTGTCAGCTCTAAAGTCTCCAAATATTGCCATTGGTGCAACAGCTTGGTTTTGATAGTTATATGCAGCAAATAATACTGGTGTATAATCTGATATTGCATTTGCATCGCCTAAATTAGGTGGTACCTGATCTAAATCTGTAGAACATGCAGTTATAAACAACATGATGGCCATTAATATAAATGTATTTTTCATTATTTTTTTATTTAAAAGTTAATATTTATACCAAATGTAAAAGTTCTTGCAACTGGAGTTTCACCAGATTGATGTCCGAATGTTATTGGTCCTGCATAATTACTAGAACTAGATGTATCTACACCTTCTGGATTATAAGAGGTATAATTATCTCCAAAAATGTATAATAAATTAGTAGCTGCAGTATATACTCTAACTGAGTTTAAACCAACTTTTTGCGCTATAGAATCATCAAGAGTATAGCCAAAAGTTAAGTTCCTTAAAGCTAAAAAACCAGCGTCTTGTATAACAGCATCTGTCTTGTCTCTAGCTCTTGTATAAAATAATCCAGTAGCATCTTCTTTACCATCGCTATTAGCATCAAAACTACTACGTAATCTTCCTCCCCAATTAGAACCGTTATATAATGGATCTACATTGTAAACGATTCCACCATGACTTCCTTGAAATTGTAAACTTAAATCAAAATTCTTGTAAGAAAAATTATGATTCATACCCCAGTAAAAATCAGGTGTGTTTGTTCCTTGTTTTACTAAATCTCCACCCTCAGCTACAGTTTTTGTAGCATCTATTTTACCATCACCATTTTGATCCACTACATAAACTTCTCCACTAGAATTACCAATTACATCTAATGGATTTATCATGTGTTTTTCTGCAACCCATCCAGTTGTTTCTAATGTCCATAACTCACCAATTTCTCCACCTACATAATTTCTATAAACTGCAGCTCTTCCAGAAGTACCATAATTTGTAACATCTGGTAATTGAGATAAACTACCTAAATCAGTAATTTTAGTATTTACTGTTGATAAATTTGCACCCATATTCCATGAGAAATTGTCGTTATTTATTAACCTTGCACCTAATTCAAATTCTAAACCAGAACTTTCAACATCTCCAGAATTTAGTCTTATTGAATTTCTTCCAAAAATATTAGAAACACTTTGATTGATTAAAATGTCTTCAATATCAGAAGTATAATAGTCTAATCCTAAAGTAAAGCGATTATCTATAAAACCGAAATCCACTCCAAAGTTTGTCTCAGTATTTGTTTGCCAAGTTAAATCTGGGTTTGCTAAATCATTTGGTATATTATATGCGTTACCTAAAACAGAAGTTCCTGCATTTATAAAGCTTAATGCATTGTGGAATCCTAAATCTGAAACCGTTCCTAATGACCCATAACTAATTCTTGGCTTTAGTTTACTTATAATTCCTTCTTGATTGAAAAAAGCTTCATTATGAACATTCCATCCTGCTGAAAAAGCTGGGAATATCTCATATTTATTATTAGCTCCAAAACGAGAATCACCATCTCTTCTTATGGAAGCTGATACTAAATAACGATCGTCATAAGCATAAGCAACTCTTCCAAAAACACTTTTTCTGTGATTAATTTCTTCTCTTTCTGTTACAACTGTATTTGCGTTTCCTAACAATGCATAATTTAAAGGTTCACCAAGAAGTTGGGTTACATTATTTCCTGCAATTGAAACTCCTGAAATATAATTTTTTTGAAATTCCATACCTATCAATGCAGATATATCATGTTTATCATTAATTACTTTTGTGTAGTTTAATGTAGTTTCACTTAATACAGAATATCTTTTTAACTCTTGTTGGTTCAAGTACGTATCTTCTAAATCTCCATTATTATCACCACCAACTAAATAATGCTGATTTGCTTGCGTGTCTCTGAAATCTCCACCTAAAACAGTTTTTATATTTAACCCGTCTAAAATATTATATTCCAAATAAGAACTAACATTCGCAAAATACTCTTTTTGTGTATTTGATTTGTTATCAATTAAAGATGCAGTACCTGGGTTACTAGAACCTCCAATACCATTACCAGCTCTTCCATAATGCCAATCCCAAGCAGGGTCACCAGCTTGTAAATCATAAATACTTCGTGCACCATGAGTACCTGGAATATCAAATCCTGGTCTTCCAGCATCGAATGCTGTAAAGCCATTCACACCACCTTGTCTACTAACTCTAAGTCCTAAGGCTTTATGTCTTGCTTCTAATTCTTTAACAAATGCAATAGATGCATCAGTATGATAAATAGGGTGGATGCTTGCTCCTCTTAATATATCTCTCAAATCATGTTCTAATGCAGAACTATTAGAAGTATATCCATTAAAACTTAACCCTGCCTTAAACTTATCGCCTAATTTAGTATCTGCGCTTAAACGTGCGTTAATTCTTTCGAAATCTTGTGTTACTGTAATGCCATCAACATTTTGATATCCTAAAGACGCAAAAAAGGTTGAAGTATCACTACCTCCACTAGCACTAAAGTTATGACTTTGAGTACTACCTCCATCAAAAACATAATCTTCAATAGCCACAACATCTGGAGCATTGTTATAACCCCATAATTTATAGTCTACATAACCTGGAGCCGAAGCTTCTAACTCAGAAACATCCCAATTACCATTAGCAATTTGTTCTTCAGCATGTTTACCCCATTGATTAGCGGTCATGTTTATATTATCTCTATATTTTTCTGAAAAACTAGTATATGCATCATAGCTAAACTTAACTTTACCTGATTTACCTTTTTTAGAAGTTATCAAAATAACACCATTTGCTCCTCTAGAACCATAAATAGCAGCAGAAGCCGCATCTTTTAAAACTTCTAAACTTTCAATATCATTAGGATTTACAGTAGCTAGAGTTCCAGAAATAGGATATCCATCTACAACAATTAGTGGATTTGAATTTCCAGTAATAGACGAAGCAGCTCTAATTGCAATTTTTGGATCTGCACCAGGGTTTCCACTTTGATTTTGAATAAAAACACCGGGTAATTTACCTGCTAAAGCTTCATCTACACGTGCAGTTTGTACAGCAGCAATATCTTTACCTGTTACCTTTGCTATAGCACCTGTAAGATGTGATTTTTTTCTTGTACCATAACCAACAACTACAATTTCATCTAATTCACTAGCATCTTGTACTAAAGAAACGTTAACTGTTTTTTGGTTTCCTATTGTAATTTTTTGTATAGTAAATCCAAGATAAGAAAATTGCAAAACATCTCCACTCTTAACTGTTAAGGAATAGTTTCCATCAAAATCTGTTTCTGTTCCTTTATTAGTTCCTTCTATAATTATAGAAACACCAGGAAGTAATTCGTTGTCTGCTTTGGAAGTTACAGTACCTTTTACGGTGTAACTACCTTGTGCAAAAAGACAAACGTTCATTAACAATGCTACTAACAATGTTATTCTAAGTTTTAATTTCATTTTTGATTGTTTTTATTTAATATTTGATAAATTATTATTTTCTCTTTTCAATTTTGATTTTTTTTAATTCGATTTAAAAAAATGGGGTGCTAATTTATATTCACACCTAGTATTAGAAGTAATTTTCATTTCATAAACTTATCGTTTTTGGTTATATTTTAATTGGTTAACTAGATTGGTAAACCAATCTGGCGCACCAAATATATGTTAAAAAAATGTTACTACAAAATAAAAAAGGTAAAATAGAATAGTATTAAGTTAATTAAACATAGAATACTTTAAATATTTGATATGAAATTATTTGAATTTTATAAAATTTTATCTAAGTCAACTTTAAATAATAATTTTTTGTAAAATTTACCAATTCCACAGAGTGCCATCTTCTAATCTATTAACGGGTAAATAAGATCTTTTATATGGATATTTTTTTGCAGCTTCTTCATCAAACTCTACACCCAAACCAGGTTTATCTTCCATATAAAGAAGCCCTTCTTTTATCTCAACATCATATTTAAAGACTTCATTTAATTTTTCAGTTCCAAATCCTATAAATTCTTGAATACCAAAATTTGGTACCCAAAGATTAAAGTTCATTTGAGCCATAAAACAAATAGGAGATTGGTCTGGAGCTCCATGAGGTGCCATACGAACATGATGCATGTCAGCAAAATCTGAAATCTTTCTTAACGGAGTAATACCACCTCCATGAGAAACTGCAGTACGTAGATAATCTATCCATTGATTTTCAATTAAAACTTTTGCATCCCAAACTGTGCTAAATATTTCTCCAACTGCCAATGGAACAACAGTATGTTCTCTAACAATTTTATATCCTTGTGGGTTTTCAGATGTTACAGTATCTTCCATAAAAAGAAGATTGTAAGGTTCTAAAAGCTTACCTAATCTAGATGCTTCAATTGGAGTTAATCTACTGTGAACATCATGACATAAACCAATCTCATATCCAAAACGTTCACGAGCTTGTTTAAATAGTTCAGGAATAAAATTCATGTACTTAGAAGTAGACCATTGTTGTTCTGGTGGTAAAGGTCTATCTCCTTGTAATTCGTAGTAATTTTTTTTACCTTCCAAAGTTCCATATGTACCTTTAAGGTTAGGAATAGAACATTGTAATCTAACAACTTTGTAACCTTGATTTATCATTGTTCCTAAATTGTTAAGAACCTCATCAATGGTTTCACCATTAGCATGACCATAAACAGTAACTCCTTTTCTACTTTTACCACCAAGTAATTGGTAAACTGGCATGTTGGCTTTTTTACCTTTTATATCCCAAAGTGCCATATCTATGGCTCCAATAGCGGTCATAGTTACTGGGCCTTTTCGCCAATAAGCTCCTTTGTATAAATATTGCCAAATATCTTCTATTTGACTTGCATCTTTACCTATTAAACATGGCGCAATATGTTCCTCTAGATAAGTTGCTACAGCCATTTCTCTACCATTTAGAGTTGCATCTCCTATTCCATAAATACCTTCTTCTGTAGTGATTTTTATAGTTACAAAATTACGTCCAGGAGAACAAACAAATACTTTTATATCTTTAATTTTCATTTAGATTTTGTCTTTTAATTTTTTATAATTCTTTTTAAATATAAAACCTACTATAAGCATTATTCCACCTATAAAAACAAAACAAAGTCTTCCAGTAAGATCATTAGGAATAAAAACGAGTAAAGAAAGAAATGTACCATAAACCAAACACATATTTCCTAAAATCATATACTGCTGAGCATCATTACCTTTATGTCCATTTTCTTTTTCATAATCAATAGGTGTGTTTATTTTTACAAAAAACTTTTCTACATCTTTATGATATTTTTCTGGTGAGGTGTTTCTAAACTTTCTTGCTCCTAAAAACCAAGCACTACAAAACACAATTACTGCAAATACATTTGAGAAGAACATTACATCAATCAATTCACGTTTAGACCAAGGTTTATCAACTCCGATAAATTCTAATAAAGCTTCTGGGCCAATATGTGTTTGTATGATATAGGAAATTAGCATTCCTAATAAAACTGTAGACCAACCTGCCCATCTTGGTGTATCTTGATAAATAATACCCCAAGTTAAAGGAATCATAAACGGAAGAGATATCATTGCTCCAAGTCGCATATTAATATCGAAAAGATTTATGCCTTCCAATTCACTAAAGAAAATAGCCGATAAAATAACCAATCCTCCCAGAACAACTGTAGTGATCATGGATACTCTAAATAGTTCTTTATCATTTGCTGATTTTCTAAGAATTGGTTTATAAAAATTTCTTACAAAAATACCAGCATTACGATTTAATGTACTGTCCATAGAAGACATGGTTGCTGCGAAAATTGCACATATCATTATTCCAATCATACCAACTGGAAGTAACTCAATTCCCATGGCTAAATAAACACCATCTACAGCTTTTTCTCCTAAAGGTTTTAAAGAATCTACAGCAGACAAATCTGGAAACAAAATAGATGCAGCCATTGGTGGAATAAACCAAACAAATGTAATTGTGAAAAATAATATGGATGCCATTAAAGAAGCTTTTTTTGCTTGATTAGAATCTTTAACTGCTAAAAAACGATACCCATCGTTTGTATTGTTTACAGAAAAAAACTGTTTAGAAAATGAGGCAATTACCCAAAGCCAAACAATCTTACTATCTGCTAATTCGGACCAATTATATTGAGAAGTTGGTAATTTATCTATAAAATCACCTACACCACCAACTTCACGTAAAGATAAAAATGCCATTACAAATGCTACAGGTACCATAATCATTAATTGCATAAAATCACTTGCAACAACAGCCCATGAACCACCTAATAAGGATATTATTAGTACGGTTATTCCAACTGAAATCACAGTCATTTCCATACTAACTCCAAATACTGTAGATATTATAATTCCTAAACTATATAGCCAAACACCTCCATGAATTACTCCAAAAGGTACAACCATCCATGTAAAAAATTGTTCATTTGCTTTTCCAAAACGTTCTCTTACCACTTCAATAGCTGTAACAGCTCTAGTTTGTCTAAATCGTTTGGAAAAATAGAGGTAACTAATAAAGAAACCAACCCCATTTGCCATATAAACTACAAAAACAAAAGTTCCAGTTTCATATGCTTTTCCTGCAGCACCTGTATATGTTACTGCGCTAATAAAAGACATAAAAGTTGTTGCGCCAACAAGCCACCAAAGCATACTACCCCCTCCTCTAAAATAGTCACTAGTGTTTTTATTCATCCTTTTAAAAACAACTCCAACAACTATCATAAGCAAAAAGTAAGCTGCGATAACCATATTATCATAAAATGTAATCATATTTTATTAATTTTAAATTTTAATACTTATGTAATTAATGCACTATTTTTCATCGGTTTAATACTGGTGCGCCAAACTGGTGCACCAAATATATAATTATTATTTTGCTTTCTTGTAATAAATATTTATTTCTTAATAAGATTTTTAATAACATTGTCGATTGTATAATATTTTTTAGATTCTACAAAACCTATAGAAAAAGTTTGAGCTGTAGTTAGGTGTTTGGATGTTTTTTTTCCATTTTGTCGACCAAAACCAAGTACTGTCATATCTGGTCGGCTTATATAGTTATCAGGAAAATTATCATTTTCATGATGTAAAACGTACAACATTCTCGATGAGTTTTTATCACCAAAAGCTATCCATTCTGGAGATGGTAAATCACCAAGAAAAGGTTCAGTAATTGGGTGTTGTTTATTGTCTAAAGATGAATACCAAAAATCTGTGTTATCCATTTTCCCACCTGGAACACCTTCGTATTGTACCCAATATTTATAACCTTTGCTTATTTTTATCATAGAAAAATCGCAACGATCTGGATAGAAATCCCATAGTCCTTCCCATTTTTTATTATCCGAAATAAATTTAATACGAATATGTTTTTCAGATTCTATCTCTACAATAGAATTCGATGGATCAGTTTTGGCATTCATAGCATGAAAATAACTGCCATCTTGCTTATGAATAGCATTTGGAAATCCTCGATATTCGCCTTTATGACCAGAACCTGCTTTATTATGAAATCCAATCCAATCCACATTATCTTTATCAAGCATACTCGATAAACCGCCTCCATTTTTTTCTAAATAATAGGTTGCTATGGGTGTTGATATAATATATGCAGGAACGTTACCAGCAGATTTATCTAAACCATTTGTAAGTTTTACTTTCTTATGATTACAAGAATTTAAGCCTAGTATAAGAAATATAAAAAGAGATAGTTTTTTTATATACATAATGCAATCTTGATTATTAACTTGAAAACATTTAATTTTTGGCGCTACGTTTTAATAAAAAACCAATACAGAAAATAATAATTGAACAAATTGCGAACATCATACGACCCCAAAAAGGATTTGGAATAAGAGCCATTAATAAAATTCCTGCACTCATAACGATTACCATGTTACCTAATTTACGTCGTTGCTGAACATCGAATTCATCTTGTTGATTATCTGCAATAAAAGGAGTCTCTAAATTTTTAAAAAAACGATCTGTGCCAAGTTTATTTTTATCTTTTGCTTCTTTGTAAAATAATGATGTTGCCCAGAAAAATCCAGAAGTAATAAATACATGGCCAGCAATAGTAAGAATAATGTTCATATCAATAATTTCTCTCTGGGTAAGATTTTCAATCCCAAACATTGAAGCGCAAACTTCTGCAGTAAATACATTCATAACAAACCAAGAAACAAAAAAACCTACCACTATTGTAGCCCAAGGTGCCCATTGTGGAGTTTTTTTCACAATAATCCCTACTACTAGCGGAACCATCATTGGCAACTGAACCATGGTAGAAACAGACATCATTAATTCAAACAAACTAAGTTCTTTTAGCGACGCGAAATAAAGGGCAGCTGTTATAACTCCAATTCCACTTATAAAACTTACCAGTTGGCTAATTCGTAACAATTTCTTATCGCTGGTCTCTTTATTCCTTTTAGCTAAAAAAGGTTGATAGATACTTCGAATAAAAATTCCAGCATTTTTATTAAGGGCGGAATCCATTGAAGACATGGAAGCAGCAAAAAGACCAGCCATTAATAATCCAACAGTTCCTATTGGCATTGCGTTACGAGCAAATACTAAATATACAGCATCTGCTGCTTTATTGCCTAATTGGGAATAATCCGCTGCTGCATTTGGGTACAGAGTAGCTGCTGCCCAAGGAGGAATAAACCAAATAATACTACCTACACCCATCAAAATCATAGCTAATAATGCAGCTTTACGAGCATTAATAGAGTCTTTTGCATTCAAAAATCTAAAAGAATCGTGAAGATTCATCATTGTAATAATTTGTTTGGGCAGAAAGAATATAAAAGTTCCTAATAAAATTAAAGGATAGTTCATATTAGGGCCAATGAGAAAACCTCCAGGAAAGTTTTCAACTAAATTTACTGGGCCACCAACTTTTACTAAAGCTACTACTGCACAAGCTATAGAAACAACTGCAACAACCAAAGTTTGAACAAAATCTGAAGCAACAACTCCCCAAGCACCAGAAAGTACTGATACGAAAAGTACAGTTAAACCAATACCTATAATAGTTATTGATATATCCGCATCAAAAACGGCGCTAGTAAAAACGCCTAATGCATTTAACCAAACACCTGCATTTAAAAATGAAAACATAATTAACGCCCATGAAAAGAACTGCTCATTTTGATCTCCAAATCTACCTTTTATGGCTTGTGTAGGAGTGTCTACTCTCATTTGTCTAAATCGATGTGCAAAGTATGCCCATCCACAGAAGAAGGCAAAAGTATTACCAATATATACTGCAACAATAGCAAAACCATCAGTAAAAGCTTTACCAGCTGCACCTGTAAACGTTACTGCTGAAAACTGTGCCATAAATGCAGTCGAGCCAACCATCCACCATAACATTCTTCCACCTCCACGAAAATAATCACTAGTAGATTTACTTGCCATTCGTGAAAACACAATACCAATGGCAAGAATCAATATAAAATATAAGCCTATTACTAAATAGTCATAAAACATAGTTTTTGTTTTTTATTGAAGGTGACGAACATCCGTCCAATTCTCATTCTTTCTGATTATATCTATGAGTTGCTGGTAAAGACTTCCTTCTTTAAAGGATTGATAAGGAGTAAAAGTTTCTCCTTTAATATCTCTTACGAATTCACGAGCTAGGTATTGCCAATTACGTTCAGTATCTCCCTCAATATTTGGTTGGTCTTCAACAATATCTTTAGGTAAAGACATCTCTTGCCATGTTTTATTTTCATTCCAGATATATAAAGGTCCCATTCCATAATGACCTTTAATATAAATGGCCCCTTTTGTGCCGTAAAAAACGATATGATCTTCATTAAATCTAGGATTTAAACCACCATGTTTGAATAATATGGAAACCGGCTTTGATGCTATTGGACTTTCTAACTTTGCCATTACAGTGTAAGTCCATTCAACATTACTTTTACCCCATTTAAGTGAGGGATTGTTAAGGTCTTTGGGGATATGATCTCTTCTGGTTTTAAAATTGTGAACACCTTCAACGATTGGTGCTTTCCCTAAATCGTCTCTTACTTCCCCAATTATTGAAAGTATTTTTTCTCCTATTACAGATGTTGCAATAGACATCATATGAGTAAAGTTATTATTTAAACGACCACCACCATCTTCTTTTCTATGTGACCATCCGAATGGAATATCTCGTTCTAAATTAAAGTGAGATATAAATTCAGCTTCAAGGGGTTCGCCAATCTTACCATTTGCAACAAGTCGTTTTGCATGAATAACACATGGCATGTAACGAAAACTAGAGGCAAAGGCTGTTTTTACTTTTTTCTGTTTTGCTAGTTCATATAATTCCAATGCTGAATCTCCATCGACAGTTAGTGGCTTATCGCTAAACACATGACATCCAAACTCGATTGCTTGTTTTATAGTATCATAATGCGCACCACCAGGTGTAGCTATCGAAACAATATCTGGCTGACAATCTTCTAAAGCTTGCTGCCAATTTGAACTAGAGTAGGGAATAGCCATTTTATTAGCGACCTCACTTATTACACTTGGTGTTCGACCAACAATACCTACTACTTCAGCTCCTACTGCTCGAAATGCAACTGTATGACCCTGTCCAGCAAATCCAGTTCCTGATATTAGTACTTTTAACTTTTTTTCCATTAGTGTATTTTTGGTTTTGTCCCTGATCTAACAAGCGTTTCTTTAATTAAAACAGCAGAGAACTTCTTTATATTATTGGATTGTTTTAAATCTGTTGGTAATAAATATCATTTCTAGTACTTTACATTGTACTTGTTTCGTATCTTATAATATAGATGTGTCAATTAACTATCATAATTGTACAAAACCTTAAAATGTTGTTTCATTAATCTACTTGCTTTTTCTACTTCTTGTTTTTTAATAGCTTCAAAAATATCTGAATGATCTTTAATTCCAGAAAAAGCTTGTTTATTACTACAAACAAGATGTTTTTCAAAGTTTGAAATGATATTTGGAACTATCATCAACATTGCTGTGTTTAAAGTGCCATTGCCACTTGCTTTTGCAATTGCTAAATGAAATAATAAATCTTCTTGAACTGCTTTTCCTTCGAGCATTACTTTATCTTTATATGCCTTTAAGGTTGTTGCTAAATGCTCTAAATCCTCTTCTGTTCTGTGCAGTGCAGCTAAAGTCACTGTTTTTAATTCCAAATGTATCCTTGTTTCAACTATAGATTTAAGATCTGACTTCTTTAAATTTAATATATTATCTATAATACCATTAATAGCTACAATACCTACGTTTACAAATGTGCCGCTTTTAGGAATAGATTTCAATAAGCCATAGAGTTCAAGTTTTTGTATAACTCCACGTATATCGTTTCTAGTAGTGCCAAATTTGTCAGACAAAATTCTTTCAGATGGTAATCTTTCTCCTGGTTCAATATTTTTGTTATTAATTAAATCTCTAATTTGAAAAATGATTTCATTTTCACTTTTAGTGTTGATTTCCGTTGCTGAAATGGCAATTTTCATGAATTTTTATTTTAATTTAAGCAAATTTTTTGGCGCACCAAACTGGTGCACCAAATTGGTGTACCAAATATACTTATATTATATTTAATATAAAAATTCGTTTTTATTGGAGGAAAAATGGATGATTAGGAGAGTTTAAGTAGACTGTTTCTTTATAAATATTTAATAAAAATATTAATAATCTTCACAAAATTTTATAAGAAATTCGAAATGAAACTCCATAGCTTTTGTTGCTTCTTTAGGATTTTTACTCTTAATTGCTTCTAGAATTGCTTCGTGTTTTTTTATTTCAAACAAATACCCTTTTTCATTAGAAACACGTGTTTTTTCAAAAGTTACAATAATATTTGGAACAATTTGAATCATTAAAGCGTTAATTGTTGCGTTTTTACTTGCTTTAGCAATTGCCAAATGAAATAACATATCTTCTTGAAGAGCATCTTCTCCACTTAAAATTTTTGTTTTGTAATTATTGAATGCTTTTTCTATATTCTTTATATCTTCATCAGTTCTTCTTGTAGCAGTTAGATAAACCGATTTAGTTTCTAACATAATTCTTGTTTCCACTAAGGAGAGAAAATCTTCTTTTTTTAAAGTTACAATATCTTCTATAATAGAGTTTAAAGCAATGTTGCCAATTTTTGCAACAAATGTACCAGACTGTGGAACCGATTTAACTAAAGAATAAAATTCAAGCTTTTCAATAGCTTCCCCAACAATTCTTCTACCTACATTAAACTGTTCAGATAAAACTCTTTCTGAAGGTAATTTATCTCCTGGGCCTAAATTTCTAGATTTAATATAATCTTTAATTTTTAAGATGATCATATTATGAACCTCTACATCATCTTTAATCCTTATTGTTTTTGAAGCCATATTAAGATTTAATAAAATTATTTTTGATTTGCAAAACTAATTAAAAAAATAATAAAGATTTCGATTAAAATTAAATTCAAGTTTAATAACTATTATTTAATACTCAAAAAATTTATTAGAATATTGTGTAGGTGTTTCGCCATATTTCTTCAAAAAGCACTTGCTAAAGTATTTCGGATTTTTAAAACCGACCTTATAACTGACTTCAGAAATGTTTATTTTTCCTTGTTCTAATAATTGCGCAGCACGTTTCATTCTAAAATGCTGAATAAAATCGTTTGGTGTAAAATTAGTCCACGCTTTAATTTTAATGAACAACATGGTTCTACTCACACCCAATTCTGAACAGAAAAAAGGAATATCAAAAGATTCATTAGAAATATTATTTTCTACAATTTCCAACGCTTTTTTGTAAAGCTTTTCATCTAATGAAGAAATAATTACTTCACTCGGATTCAAATCATTTTCGCCTGCATATTTTTCTTTTAACCTGTTAGAAGTTTGCAACAAATTTTTAATCCTTATTTGAAACTCATTTACATCAAAAGGTTTGCTTATATAATCGTCTGCGCCACTTTCCAAACCTTCTAATTTGTAAATTAACGAAGACCTGGACGTTAATAAAATTACTGGAATATGACTCGTTTTTATATTATTTTTAATTTCTGTACACAATTCTGTACCTACCATAACTGGCATAATTACATCACTAACAATTAAATTTGGTAAGTATTTTTGCGCCATTTTTAGAGCAATTTTTCCATTTTCTGCTTCTAAAATATTATATGTTTCTTTAAGAATACTCTTCATAAACTTACGCAAAGGTTTGCTGTCTTCCACTAATAAAATGGTTGGTTTGTCCTTATCATTTATAGCGTCAGTTAATTCATCTTCAAAAATAATGGGTTTGTTTGGCTCGATTACATATTGAGAAACATCGTCGCTAAATTTAAAGTCTTTAATAATTTCGTCATCAGAAAGATGAGCTCTTCCCAAAGCCAATGCTACTGAAAACACAGAACCTTTTTCATTTTTATTGCTTTCTACAGCAATTTCTCCTTTGTGAAGTTTTACAATGTTTTTGGCGATAGATAAACCTATTCCTGTTCCTTTATTGTAGTTTTTATGTTCTGCGGATTTATTTTTTATTTCGAAAAAACGCTCGAATATTTTAGATTGATTTTCTTTAGAAATTCCAATTCCATTGTCTTCTACAGAAATAATAACATCGTTTTCTTCTTTTTTTATTCTGATAGAAATCTTACCATTTTTTGGAGTATATCTAAATGCATTCGAAATTAAATTATAAAAAACACGCTCTAATTTATAACGATCGTAATAAACGAGAATCTCATCATCTGTTGTGTGAAAAGTATATTCATAATCGCCATCATTTGCATATTCAGTAAATGATAAAAAGATTTCTTGTAAAAATTTAACGATGTTTCCTTCAGCAGATTCTAATTGATATAGATTTTTTTCCAGTTTTCTAAAATCCATCAATCTGTTGATTAATTGGAGCAAATGTTTTCCGCTATTCTCTACAACCAACAGCTTTTTATACATTTTACTACTGCCTTTATAATCTTGTAAAATCTGATTTAAAGGCCCTAAAATTAGGGTTAAAGGTGTTCTAAATTCATGAGAAATATTGGTGAAAAATTCTAATTTTGCTTTATTTGCTTCTTCAATTTTTTCGTTTTCTAAAAGTTCTAAATCTAATTTATGTTTTAAACGTGTTTTAGATTGCTGGCCAGAAATTAGAAAGTATAAAGCAGTTGCAATAATAATTGCGTACAATAAAAATGCCCACCAACTTCTCCAAGGAGCAGGTTTTACTTTTATGCTGATCGTGGTTGGTTTCTCGTTCCAAATTCCATCATTATTTGCACCTTTTACCTCAAAGGTATAGTTTCCAGAATTCTGAATTGTATAAGAAGCAATGTTGTTAGAAGTGGTTGTCCATTCTTCTTCTAAACCTTTTAATCTGTATTTATAAGTATTATTATTTGAATTGATAAAATTCGGAATCGCAAACTGAATCGTAAAATTTCCTTGTGAATGAGACAACAAAATATCTTCAGTAAAAAGTGTTGTTTCTTCTAAAACAGTTTCCTTTTTATTGGTATTATTTTGTTTTATTTTAAAATCTGTAATTAGTACTTGTGGAGAATAATTATTCACCATAAAAGAATTGGTATTAAAGGAAGTAACACCATTTGGACCACCAAAATAAAATTGAGAAGCACCTATTTTTAAACTTGTGTTATCATTAAATTCATTGCTAATAACACCATCTTTTTGGTTGTAAACAACACTGGTTTGTGCATCGATATTGTATTTTAAAATTCCCTCATTAGAAGAAATCCAAAGATTTTTTTTATCATCTTGTAAAATACTATGTATGGTTGTAACAAAACCATTTTCTACCTTTAAAGGAACATTTACAAACGAATTATTAATGAGTTTAAAAAGTCCTTTGGATTTTGTGCCTACCCAAATTGTGTTCGAAATATCTTCAAAAATGGAAGTAATATCGTCTCCAGATTGTACTTCATTATTATAAAAATAACGTGTAATTTCTTGGGATTTATCAATTTTATTCAAACCTCTTTGTGTCCCAATCCAAGTATTATTTTCAGAATCTACAGTTATGGTTCTTACCAAATTGTTACTTAAAGAAGTATTGTTTTTTACATCATTTTTAAAAGATGCAAACTTTTTAGAATTTAAATTATAATTGAAAACACCTTCACCAAAAGTTCCAATCCAAATAGAATTATCAACACCTTTTTCAATGGCATAAACTCCTAAAGATTTTAATTTTCCTAAAATTCCTGTTGAAATATAATCGTTTTTAAAACGATTATTTTCAATATCATAAACTGCAATTCCGCTGTCTAAAGTCCCAATAAACAAATGTTTATCAACTACTAAAAGCGATTTTATATTGTTGTTAGATAAAGCAGTATATTCTTTTTGATTGATAAATTTAGTTGAATTGTCTTCTTTATTATAAATGGTAATTCCTCCACCTTCAGTTCCAAAAAACAGCAAATTTTTATAATGCTGAATAGAACTAATTACATTATAACTCAACTTTTCGTTTCTATTATTTTGCGAAAAATTTGTAAAATTCACATTAGAATCGTCCCAAAGATTAATGCCTCCATAATATGCTCCAATCCAAATTGATCCTTTTTTATCTTTAAAAATAGACTTTATCGTATTTTTACTTAAACTCTTGGAATCATATTCTTTATTTTTTAAAACTGATAATTTATTGTTTTTGTCTAAAACATTTAAGCCTTGGTAGGTTCCAATCCATAGTGCGCCTTTATTGTCGAAAACTAAATTTCTTACATCTTTAAAAACGAGTTTGCTGTTTTCCTCTGATAAATAATTTTCAATTTTATTTATGGTAGAATTTAAAAATAAAACCCCATTATTTTTAGAGGCGATTAGTATTTCTCCTTTTTCATTTTCAGCTAAATCTTGAATCTGATAATCGCCATAATTTTCAAAAATAAATTCTCCGTTTTTTGATGAAATTAATTTACTTAAACCAGATTTTGTGCCAATCCAAATAGTATTATTTTTAGCTTCAAGAATTGATAAAATATGATTTCCTGCTATGCTTTTTTCATCATTTAAAATAGGATACACATTCGTAAAAGAATCTTTAGCTTTATTGTAAATGGAAAGTCCGTTAGAAGTTCCAAACCAAATTTCTCCATTTTGCATTTCAGTAATTGTCCAAATGGTATTGTTACTTAAAGAATTACCATCATTATTGTGGAAATAACGTTTAAAGCTATCAGTTTTAGGATTGTATTTGTTCAATCCATTATACGTTCCAACCCAGATAAAACCGTCTGAATCTTCTAAAATAGATAAGATATCGTTGTTGCTTATGGAAGTAGCATCGCTTGTATTTCTATAAATTGTAAATGAATTTCCGTCGAATTTATTCAAACCATCTCTCGTTCCAAACCATATTTGTCCGAATGAATCTTGCTCGATTGCAATTACAGAACTTTGCGATAAACCTTCAAGTGTAGAAAGGTGTTTGAACTGATATTCATTCGATTGAGAAAATCCAAAAAAGGAATAAAAAAAGAATAAAAGAAATATGTTTTTAGTCATAAATAAGGAGCAAAACTTTTAAATTTATAAGTGAAAGATAACTATTTTTTTAATCTCTTCGAAATTTGATATTTATAAAGCGAAGGAATTTCTTCAAGAACGGTATTCGTCATTTCTAAATAAGCACTTGGTCCATAATTTATATTGAAATTATGATTTCCATGAACGCCAATTAATCTTGCGAAAGGACCATCTTTCATTCCGTTTAACAAAATAGGAGAGGAGTCGTTTAAAGTTCCCAAAACGTTCACGTTAATATTCCAAAAAGTACTAAAAGCACCATGAGAAGGTTTCCAATAACCAGCTCCACCACCAGCAAAAAGAGGATAACTTCTATCTTCTTTTGGTGTTAAATGGACAGTAATATTATCAAATAAATTTTGATGATTTGCGCCTGAATGTTGGTCTAAAATCGGATTTACAAAAACTTCACAATTCAAATACACATTTTTTGTAGAAAACGTATTAAAACTTAAAGGATGCACAGCATTGTTATACACTTTAATATTTTCCGCCAAAACATTATGTACTCCAGCCATTGCAACTGTATAATGTGCCATATTTGTTCCTTTTGTAATAATATTTTTAATAGTTGTATTTGCAATTTCTTCTGTTAAAATTCCACTATCTGCATTTTCAATCACTACATTTTTAACCCAGCTATTAAAAACACGAGTTAAATAAATTCCGTTAAAACCAGGTTCTACATGATGTGCAACTCTTGGTGCGTTTGGAAACGTTAATTTTATATGCTCAATACCAACTTCGTTTAAATGTTTCCATTCAGAAAGTTGTGCTTTATAATTTGGTTTGATGTCAATGGTTAAAGGCGTTTTTATCGTAACTTTATTTCCTTTAATGGATTCAATAATAACTTGTTGATTTACCAAAGGCAAATCTGGAAACATCCAATGATGAGAACCAATTTTTAATTTTTCATTTTGATATAAATCAGAAATAATATTCCCTTTTTCGCCATCTTTGTTAAATAATTGTAAAACAAATACGTCTCCTTTTTTTAGTTTTGAAGCATTTTCAACTGTAAAAACATGTTCGCCACGTTTTCCTTCTAAAACATTTGCAAAAACGTTGTAAGGTTGCTCATATTTTTGAAGATAAGATTTCACTCTTACTTTTGGAACACGTGTCCAAATAAAGCCACCAGTCCATGCATATTGAGAAAAAGGCAAGTCGATATTATTTTGTTTTTCACGTTGTCTTTTATCAAATTTTAATAAATATTCACGCAATTCTTGTAAATCTTCTGGGTCTTTCACATAAATTAAAGGTCTTGGAAAATAAATTTCTGTTCCCATTTCTCCAGTTCCTGCACCTCTTAAAACAAAATTGCTTCTTTCAAGATAAATTATTTCACTAATAATAATTCTACCAACAGGTAATTGTAAAGTAACTTTTCCTTCCACTTTATTGGCTTCATTTATAGCTTTTATCAGGTTTTTAGAATCGTCTAAACCATCATTTGCAATAACTCCGAAATCAGTTGCTAAAATTATTTTTCCTTTGGAAGTCGGAATTTCTTTTTCTCCATTATGATATCCTGCAAAACTAAAATCAGGTAAATAATTTTCTTTTTGGACTTTTTTATTGTTGATAATTTTAGGAATATTTTGCCCAAAAATTGAAGTTGAAAATCCAATAAGGAAAATTAAAAGAGAAAAAATGGTATATTTAGTTTTCATAAAATAATTGCGGTTTACTAAAGTAAAAATAGTGATTTTAGTATTTGGATAAGTTCACATTAGGTATATTATTGTGTTTTTTTATTATTTAAATTGATTAAAAAACAATTTCAAAAATCACAAAGATTGAATTTTATTATTTATTATAAGTGTCTGGTTTTTAGAATATTGAATTTTATTATTCCTTTTATGTATCATCACATAAATGAAAAGAAGTATCATTACAAGACAGTACAGGATATAAAATTTTCAATAAAAAGTAATTTTATAGATTGATAAAATATAAATAAAAAGAATTTTAAGAATGAGTAAAACAATTGTATTAACTGGTGCTGGAGGAGTTTTGTGTAGCACTTTAGCAAAAGCATTGGCAAGAGAAGGAAACAACATTGCTGTTTTAGATTTAAGAAAAGAAGCTGCAGATAAAGTTGCAGATGAAATAAATGCAAATGGCGGAAAAGCAATTGGAGTTGCAGCCAATGTTTTGGAAAAAGATTCTTTAGTAAATGCCAAAAAGGATGTAAATGATACTTTTGGAAAAGTGGATATTTTGGTTAATGGAGCTGGAGGAAATCATCCTTTAGGAACGACTTCTAATCCGTTTTTTGAAATGGAAGATTTGAATAATAAAACAGAAGGTTTTAAAACATTTTTCGATTTAGACCCAAAAGGAATAGAATTTACGTTCAACTTAAACTTTTTAGGAACGTTGATTCCTACACAAGTTTTTGCAGAAGATATGGTAGGCAGAGAAGGTTGTTCAGTTTTAAATATTTCTTCTATGAACGCATTTACACCTTTAACAAAAATACCAGCTTATAGTGGTGCAAAAGCAGCAGTTTCTAATTTTACACAATGGTTGGCTGTTCATTTTTCTAAAGTTGGAATTCGTGTAAATGCTTTAGCTCCTGGGTTTTTCTTAACCGATCAAAACAGAAGTTTATTAACAAAAGAAGATGGAAGTTTAACACAAAGAGGACAACAAATTATAGATCAAACACCAATGAATCGTTATGGAGAACCAGAAGATTTAGTAGGAACAACTTTATGGTTGTGTGGAGAAGGTTCTAAATTTGTAACAGGAGTTGTTGTGCCAATTGATGGTGGATTTGCAGCTTATAGTGGAGTTTAGAAGCCCATCTTAATCTTCCCAAAGGGAAGAAACACGGTTGTGGTTAAATTGCTTTAAAATTATAAAAAATTTGAATTTAGAACAAAATATGAATAAATTAACGAACAAACCCCTTCCCTTTGGGAAGGCTGGGATGGGTCTTGAACAAACTTGGAGATGGTATGGACCAAATGATCCAGTTTCTTTACAAGATATAAAACAATCTGGAGCAACAGGAATCGTTTCAGCTTTGCATCATATTAAAAACGGAGAAATTTGGACTGTTGAAGAAATCAACAAAAGAAAAGAGATTATAGAAAGTGTTGGATTGACTTGGTCTGTTGTAGAATCTGTTCCAATTCATGAAAATATTAAAACAAAATCTGGCGATTATAAAAAGTATTACGAAAATTATAAGCAGACATTAACCAATCTTGGCGAATGTGGAATTGACATCGTTTGTTATAATTTTATGCCTGTTTTAGATTGGACTCGTACGAATTTAGATTACGAAGTATCTGACCAATCTACAGCTTTACGTTTTGAAGCAGCAGCTTTTGCAGCTTTTGAATTGTATTTATTAAAAAGACCTGGAGCAGAAAATGAATATTCAGAAAGTCAAAAACAAAAAGCCTCTGAATTCTTGAAAAACGCATCTGCAGAAGATCAAAAAAGATTAATTAGAAATATTATTGCTGGTTTGCCAGGAGCAGAAGAGGGGTATTCTTTGGAAGAATTCAATACCATTTTAGCAACTTATAATAATGTTGGCTCAAAAGAATTGAAAGCAAATTTATTTTCATTTTTATCAGAAATTATTCCTGCAGCAGAAAAAGCAGGCGTTTTAATGTGCATTCATCCAGATGATCCACCTTTTCCTATTTTAGGTTTGCCAAGAGTGGTTTCTACAGAACAAGATATTGTAGATTTATATGAAGCTGTTCCTTCTAAAAATAATGGATTGACATTTTGTACAGGTTCTTTTGGAGTAAGAGCAGATAACGATTTAGCAGGAATGGTTGAACGTTTAGGAGATAGAATTCATTTTATACATTTACGCGCAACAAAAAGAGATGCTGAAGGTAATTTCCATGAAGCAGACCATTTAGAAGGCGATGTAGATATGTATGCTGTTATGAAAGCTTTGGTTTTAGAGCAACAAAAAAGAATTGCAGCAGGAAGACAAGATGTAAGAATGCCTTTTAGACCAGATCATGGTCATAAAATGTTAGACGATTTAAAGAAAAAAACGAATCCTGGTTATTCTGGAATAGGACGTTTAAGAGGTTTAGCAGAGTTAAGAGGTTTAGAAATGGGAATTAGACGTTCTCTATAAATTAAAGATATTTTTGTGCTAATTGTAATTAACAACATCAATAAATGAAAAAAAACACGCTTTTTTTATCACTTTTTTTATTCAGTTTTTCAATATTATTTATTGGATGCAAATCTAAAGATGATGTGAAAATTTTACGATTAGGACATAGTTTAGACACACAACATCCTGTTCACAAAGCCATGGTTATTTTAGGTGAAAAACTAAAAGAAAAGTCCAATGGAAAATTTATTGTAAATATTTATCCAAGTAGTCAATTAGGAGGGGAAAGAGAATGTTTAGAGTTGTTGCAAATTGGTAGTTTAGATATTACGAAGGTTTCAGCAGCAGTTTTAGAGAATTTTATTCCAGAATATAAGGTGTTTAGTGTGCCTTATATGTTTAGAGACAAAGCACATACTTTTAGTGTTTTTGATAGTGAAATTGGAGAGAGCTTATTGCTAAAAGGTGAAAAATTTAGATTACGTGGACTGACTTTTTATGATGCTGGAAGTAGAAGTTTTTACATGAAAGAAAATCCAATTAAATCGCCTTCAGATTTAAAAGGAAAAAAGATTAGAGTCCAAAAAAGTAACATGGCAGTTGCTATGGTAAATGATTTAGGAGGTTCTCCAACACCAATTTCTTGGGGAGAATTATACACAGCTTTGCAACAAGGAGTTGTTGATGGTGCAGAAAATAATCCACCAAGTTTTTTTACATCTAAACATTACGAAGTTTGTAAATTCTATTCTTTAGATGAACACACTTCAGTTCCTGATGTTTTATTGATTGGAACAGATACTTGGAGCAGATTAAATGACCAAGAGAAAAAATGGTTAGAAGAAGCTGTTGCAGAAAGTACAATTGCACAAAGAAGATTGTGGGCAGCTTCTGAAAAGGAATCTTTAGAAGCAGTTAAAAAAGCAGGTGTGACTGTAATTTATCCTGATAAAAAACCATTTGAAGCACAAACCAAAGGAATTTTAGAATTGTTTAAAGACGATGCAGAAATGAAAGCCTTAATTTCTTCAATTAAAAACGAACAATAATGAGAGCAAAAATTGATAGTATTTTAGAAAAATTAGTGCTTTTTATTTTAGCCTTAATGTTGTTTAGTGTGATTTGGCAAGTATTTTCAAGATTTATTTTGAAAAACCCAAGTACCATTACAGACGAAATTTCGAGTTTTTCTTTAATTTGGGTTGGTTTATTAGGAGCAGCGTATGCAACAGGAAAGCATTTGCATTTGGCAATTGATTTAATTCCAGAAAAAGTAGTTGCAAAAAAGCAAAATCTTTTTGATGGAATTGTCTATTTATCAACCTTTCTTTTTGCATTTACAGTAATGGTAATTGGTGGCATTCGTTTATGCCAGTTAAGTTTTCAATTCGGACAAACATCTGCAACTTTAGAAATTCCTTTAGGATTTATTTATATGGTGGTTCCTATTTCTGGAATTCTAATTTGCTACTATAGTTTGCACACTTTTATCAATAATAGAAAATTAAATAAAGCATAAAATTATGAATTTAGTTGAAGTCCTTATTTTAGTTTGCAGTTTTTTAGTTTTCTTATCTTTAAGAGTGCCAATTGCTTATGCCATTGGTTTAGCAGCATTATTTACCTTATTAAGTGCAATGCCTTTTTTGCCTTCAGTTACAACTTTGGCACAAAGAATGGCAACTTCGTTAGATAGTTTTACATTGTCTGCCATTCCATTTTTTATACTCGCAGGTCAAATTATGAATCGTGGAGGAATTGCAGTTCGACTCATAAATTTTGCAAAAGCAATTGTAGGTCCATTGCCTGGAGGTTTGGCATTTGTAAATATTATTTCTTGTATGTTATTTGGTGCCATTTCAGGCTCTGCAGTTGCAGCAGCTTCAGCAATTGGTGGTTTTATGAATCCAATGATGGAAAAAGATGGGTATGATAAATCTTTTAGTGCAGCAGTAAATATTACAAGTGCAACAACTGGTTTAATAATTCCACCAAGTAATGTATTAATTGTGTATTCTTTAGCAAGTGGAGGCGTTTCTATTGCAGCCTTATTTATTGCAGGTTACGTTCCAGGTTTGTTAATTGGTTTTGCATTGATGGTGGTTGCTTTAATTTATTCAATTATCAAAAAATATCCGACAGATAAAGTAGTTGGTTTTAAAGAATTTTTTAGAAGATTTATTGCGGCTTTTCCAAGTTTAATGTTGTTGGTTGTTGTAATTGGAGGAATTGTAGCAGGAATTTTTACAGCGACAGAAGCTTCTGCAATTGCAGTAATTTATACTTTGGTTTTAGGATTTGCATATAAAGAAATCTCGATGAAAGATATTTCTCCAATATTGTTAGAAACTGTAAAAACTTCAGCAATTGTTCTACTTTTAATTGCAACATCCATTGCAATGTCTTGGGTAATGAGTTATGAAAATATTCCGCAAGAAATTAGTAATACGTTACTTTCAATTAGTGATAATCCTATTGTAATCTTAATCATTATCAACTTAATACTATTATTTGTTGGTGTTTTTATGGACATGACTCCAGCAGTTTTAATTTTTACACCAATCTTTTTACCAATTGTAACAAGTTTAGGAATGGATCCAATTCATTTCGGAATTATTATGATTATGAACTTATGTATTGGATTGTGTACACCACCTGTTGGTTCTGTTCTCTTTGTTGGTTGTAGTGTGGCTGGTTTAAAAATTCAGCAAGTAGTCAAACCGCTTTTACCCTTGTTTTTAGTGATGATTTTAGTGTTATTAATAATTACGTATTTCCCAGAATTAACACTTTGGTTGCCAAGACAATTCGATTTGATATAATTAACATTTTGTTTTATTTATTTGATGTATATTTGGGAAACCAAATTGGTTAACCAATTTTAATTATGAAAAAAAAATTCTTTTTTACATCAATATGTATGTTACTTTTTCAAGTAATTTCAGCTCAAGTTATTTTGGAAGCAGATGGCACAACAGATACGTACGATTTAATTAATTCTGTTTTTGCCAATGCAAATAGAAATGTTGTGGAAGTGCCAGATTGTAACCATACTTCCTTTGGAAAACATATTACTCAAATTTTTGATACAGAATTAAATAAAAACGTGTTTCAATTCCACATACATGTTTCTCCAGATAACGATCGTTGTAAAGCAGGAGTTGATGACCGACAAAGAAATGAGATAAAAACGTATGGCGATTCTCCAGAAAATATAAAAGCAGATGAAGGTGAAACTGTTCAATACAAATGGAAATTTAAACTTTCTGATACTTTTAAGCCAACTTCGAGTTTTACACATATTCATCAAATAAAATCTGTTGATGGACCTTATGCTTCCATTCCAATGATTTCTTTTACGTTAAGAAAATCGAATCCAGATAGATTAGAATTAAGACACACTTCTACAACCAACCAAACCACTTTAAAATCGGCAAATTTAGATTTATTTAGAGGAAATTGGGTTTCAGTTTTAGAAACGATAAAGTATAGTAATTCAGGAAGTTATTCGCTAGAAATTAAAAATATTGCGACCAATCAAGTTATTTTAAGTTACACAAATAATTCGATTGATAACTGGCAAGATGGAGCATCATTCGCAAGACCAAAATGGGGTATTTATAGAAGTTTAAATAACAAACAAGATTTGCAGGATGAAATTGTAAAATTTGCAGATTTTAGTATTGAGGAAAATCCATCTACGCTTTCTGTTGATATAGATGTAAAAACATTAAAAGAGAAAGCAGAAAATATTTTATTATATCCAAATCCTTCATCTAAAGAAGTGGAGTTTAAAAATGCCAATTCAGACAATTACAATTCTATAGAAATGTATGATTTTTCTGGACGAAAAATCACCATTGAAAAAAGGCTAAATAATGAAAAGTTAGACGTTTCTAATCTTTCTAAAGGTTTGTATTTTATCGTTTTTAAGAAAGATACAATCACTGCTAAAGTATTAAAGTGTTACGTTAAATAAAATTTATTTATTTAGTAAAAGCATCAATTACCTTCATTACAGTAACACCGTTTTCTAAATCACAAGGATTTTTTCCTTTTCCTAAAAAGTAATTTACTGTAGCTACAATCATCGGTTTTTGAATGTTTACAGGATTTTCAAAATCGAAAATTTCTTCTTTTTCATTTGTTGATAAAACTACTTTTTCATCATAAAAAGAAAAGGTAATCGTTCCTTTTTCGCCATAAATTTTACACACGTCTTTTGTGTCTTTTTCTGAAGCGTTAAAATTCCAAATTCCTCTAAATTGAATTCCGTTTTTAAAGTCTATTATTCCATTAACCAATTCATGAACTCCATTATTTTGACTCGATTTAGCAAAACCTTTTGCAGTTTCTATTTCTCCAAAATAATATAATAGTAAATCTATTTGATGAGGAGCAATATCATTAAAATATCCACCACCAGAAATTTTAGGATTTAAACGCCAATTCGCTTCAGTTTTCGTGATTATTTTATTCTCTTTCGATTGTAAAATGGTAATATCAGCAAAAGAAATCTTTCCTATTGCATTACTATCAATTAACTCTTTTACTTTTAAAAAAGCAGGTAATTGTCTTCTATAATGTGCAACTACTACTGTATCATTTTTACTTACAAAAGCTTTTAATTCTTTTGCTTCAGTATAATTTAATGTGATGGGTTTTTCTAAATACACAAACTTTTTAGCTTGCAAACATTTTTTTGCAATTTCTAAATGTGTAGAAGGTGGAGTTGCAATATAAACAGCGTTAATTTCTGGGTTTTCTAATAAATCTTCAATAGAAGTGTACCAAAAAGGAACGTTATGTCTTTCTGCAAAGTCTTTAGCTTTCGTTGCATTTCTTCTCATCACTGCAACTAATTTAGAGTTTTCAACTTTGTTGAAAGCTGGGCCACTTTTTACTTCAGCAACATCTCCAGCACCAATAATTCCCCAATTAATTGTTTTCATTTTATTTTTTATCTTTTTTTTCAGTCGTAGAAATCATTTCCCCCAAATTATATAGTTCAGTTTTTAGAAGAATTCCTGTTTCTGAATAATAAGACCAAGTTCCGTGTTTTTTACCTTTTAAGAAAAAGAAGTCGTGTTGTAAAACATCATTATTATAATAAGCTCTTGAAATTCCATTTGGAATATCCATAATATAAGATTCTTCATACCTTAAATTCCCATTATCGTGAAAATATTTCCATAAACCTTGTGCTTTGCCATCTTTCCAATTTGCATCGTATCTTAAATTTCCATTTTCTAACCATTCTTGCCAAGAACCATTTGCAAGCCCGTTTTTAAAAGTAACCCAAGTTTTTGGTTTACCATTTTTATAGTTTTCAATTAAAAAGCCATTCAATGGTTTATTTTGAAAAGTTCTAATTTTAATTCCATTTTTTTCAATTAATACAGTTTTAGATTTTTCAACAATGGTTTGAGAAATAGAAATAAATGTCACTAAAAAAGTGAATGATAGGGTTGCAATTAATTTCATATTTATTTTAAGGTTTAATATAATTAATTTTTAAAATTGAAGTAATTTTTAGCATTGTTGTAACAAATGTCACTCACAATTTTACCTAAAAAAGCTTCATCATTTGGTAATTCTCTATTTTCAACATCTGTTCCAATAACATTGCATAAAATTCTTCTAAAATATTCGTGTCTTGTAAAAGATAAGAAACTTCTAGAATCTGTAAGCATTCCTACAAAATTACTTAACAAACCTTGGTTAGAAAGTGTGTCTATTTGTTTTTCCATTCCGTCTTTTTGGTCTAAAAACCACCAAGCAGCGCCAAACTGAATTTTCCCTTTAATAGTACCATCATTAAAGTTACCAACCATTGTTGCAAAAACATCATTGTCAGCAGGATTTAAGTTGTAAACAATTGTTTTTGTGAGCTGATTTGTGGCATCTAAAGCATTAAAAAAACCTCTCAAATGTTTAATTTGAGAAGCATCACTCATAGAATCAAAACCAGAATCAACTCCAATTTTATTTAACAAGCGATGATTATTATTACGAATTACACCCAAATGCAATTGTTGTGTCCATCCTTTTTTATGATACATTTTTCCTAAAGAAACGAGAGTTTTCGCTTTGAAGAATAATACCTCGTCTTCTGTTAAATTTGTGTTGGAAGTTACTTTATCAAAAAGTGAAGAAAGATTATATTTTTCCCCTTCGTAAAAAGGCATTTGCTCAAAACCATGATCAGACAATCTACAACCATTTTCATGAAAGAAATCGACTCTTTTCTGTAATGCATTTAGATAATCATCATAAGAGTTAATCGTTATTTTAGAAACGTTTTCTAATGCTGAAAGATAGTTTTTAAAGCTTTTTGAATCAGAAACATCAATTGATTTATCTGGTCTAAAAGTTGGAAATGCTTTCACTTTAGAAGCATCTTTTTGAATATCAATATGATGTTCTAAAGAATCAGTTGGATCATCAGTTGTGCATAAAGATTCTACATTCATCAATTTTAATAAACCATTTGCAGAATGTGTTTTTTGTTGCAAAATTTTATTGGTTTTCTCGTAAATTTCTTCAGCATTTTTGGGTGATAAAAGTGCTGAAATTCCAAAATAAGCTTTCAATTCTAAATGTGTCCAATGAAACAACGGATTTCGAATGGTAAAAGGAACCAATTCTGCCCATTTTAAGAATTTTTCTTTATCAGAAGCATCACCAGTAATGTATTTTTCATCAATACCAAAAGCACGCATTGCACGCCATTTATAGTGATCTCCTGCTAACCAAACTTGCGTAATATTTTCAAATTGAGTGTCTTCTGCAATTTGTTGTGGAGATAAATGATTATGATAATCTATAATTGGTAACTCTTTCGCAAAATCGTGATATAGTTTTTTTGCAAAATCGTTCTGTAGTAAAAAGTCTTCCGTAAGAAAAGTTGCCATAAGTTATAATTTCAATGTATTTTAAATAATCTCTATAGATTATATTGCAATTTTGTAAAGTTAAAAATATTGTGGTATTCTTCTGTCCTGTATTGGATTATTATCGTGTGTATTTCTAAAAATTTTGATAAAAATCCTTAATTTTAGTCAAATTTCAATGAAGCTTTCAATCAAAAATTTTAATAATTCAAATTTAGTACATATATTTGGTAAACCAAATTGGTTAACCAATTCAATTAATCAGTTGTTTTTCAATCAAATTTAAATCACTTTATGAAAAATTCATTTCTTATTATCAGCATCTTCTTATTACTAATTTCATGTAATGAAAAAACTACAAATGCTGTTTTTGTGGAAAATAAATCAGAATTAAAAGAAGCCATAAAAAATGCAAAACCTGGTGACGATATTGTTTTAAAAGATGGTATTTGGAAAGATGTAGAAATTAAGTTTGTTGGAAAAGGAACAAAAGAAAGTCCAATTATTTTAAGAGCAGAAACTGCTGGTAAGGTTTTTATAGAAGGCGTTTCTAACTTAAGCTTTGGTGGCGAATATTTAACTGTAAAAGACTTGCATTTTAGAAATGGGTATTCTCCAACAAAAGAAGTAATTGCTTTTAGAACAGATTCTAAAAACCTTGCCAGTAATTGTAGAGTTACCAATTGTGTAATTGTTGATTTTAATAAATTACAAAGAGATAATGACGATTTTTGGGTTCAGTTTTATGGAAGACACAACCAATTAGACCATTGTTATTTAGCTGGTAAAACAAATGGAGGACCAACAGTTAGAGTCGATTTAAAAGGAATACAGAGTATTAAAAACTATCATAAAATAGTAAATAATCATTTTGGGCCAAGACCAAGAAAAGGTGGAGCAAGAGGAGAAACGATTCAATTAGGAAGCAGTTTTACGTCTATGAGTCCAAGTAATACAACTATTGCAAATAACTTTTTTGAAGAGTGTAATGGTGAAGTTGAAATAATTTCGAGTAAAACGAATTTCAACGAAATTAAAAACAATGTTTTTTATAAAAGTGAAGGCTCTGTGGTTACAAGACATGGAAATTACACTATGATTGATGGAAATTATTTTATTGGTGATGGAGAAAACGAAAATTATGGTGGAATTAGAATTGTAAATACAGGACATTGGATTGTAAATAATTATTTCTACAAAATAATTGGCGAGAATTTTAGAAGTCCTTTAGCAGTTATGAATGGAATTCCGAAAAGTCCATTAAACAGATACAATCAAGTTACAGATGTTGTGGTTGCTTACAATACATATGTCGATTGTAAGTCTCCTTTTCAATTTGGAGTGGGAACAAATATTGCACAAAGTGCGGTGTTACCAAAATCAGAAATTCGTTCTGCAAGACCAATTAGAACAACAGTTGCAAACAATGTAATTTACAATTCTAAAGGAGATGAAACACCAATTGTTGAACATGATAAAGCAGATGGAGTTTTGTTTAAAAGCAATATAATTGGTAATAATGGTTTGTATTTAAAAGATGACATACGTTTAAAACCAGCAAGTTTTACATTAGACACAATTAGCGAAAACATTATGTTACCTAACCTTTCCTCTGTTGATGTAGAACCTTATAATGGTTTCGATTTCGATTTAATTAAAACGGATTTAGTTGGAAATTCAAGAGAAAATAATAATGCTATTGGAGCAACTGTTAAAGCAGATATTACAAATCCTAATATTTTAGATAAAAGTAAATATGGCGCAACTTGGTTTAAGGTTGATGCAATTGTAGAAGGAAAAACAATTAAAGTTTCCCCTTCAGATAATTTATCAGAAAAAATAAAATCTGCTAATAAAGGCGATATTATTTCTTTAAATGAAGGAAAATATGTTGTTTCAAAATCATTAATTATTGATAAAAATCTTACTATTCAATCTTCATCAGAAAACAAAGCAGAAATCGTTTTTGAAGGTGCCGAAAACACACCTGCTTTTGCATTAAATCCTTATGGAGTTTTAACATTGAAAAATGTGAAACTTTCTGGAAATGGAAAAAATCAAGCATTTGCAAGTTTAAAAGAGAACATGTCCAATCATTTTGGCTTGTCAGTTTCAGGTTCTGAAATCAGCAATTTTAATTATGTTTTAAAAGCTTACAAACAAACATTTGCAGAAACTGTAACTTTCAAAAACACATCAATTTCTAATTGTGAAAATGGAATAGAATTATCTGAAGAAACAAACGATAGAGGAGATTACAATACAGAGTTTTTAACGATTGATAATTGTACGTTCAACAACGTAAAACAAAATGTTATTGATTATTATAGAGGTGGTTATGACGAATCTACAATTGGCGGAAATCTTTTAGTTACGAACTCTACATTCACAAATTGTGGTGCAAAAGAGCAAAATAAAATGCTTTTAAATCATAGAGGAATTGTCAATGTAAACATCAACAACAATACATTTAAAAACAATAAAATTCAGTTTGTTTCTATTTTATGGGGAGCAAAAAACAACGTAGAATCTAACAATACTTTAATTAATTCTGGGAAAATTAAAACAGAAGAAAATTTAGTAATGAAGTTGATGTATTAAAATTTAAAGAATTTATAAAATGAAAAAATTATTATTTATTGCAATGCTGTTTTTATCAATAATAAGTTGTAAAAAAAACGCTAAAGTTACTTCAGAAGAAAAAAATAGTACTGAAAAAACGATAAAATATCCAAGTGATGTTATTCCATTTATGGAAGAATGGAAAATACTTTTAGGAGATGGAACAAAGTCAGAAGATTTAGTTGGTTTTCAAAAACAAGATTTTTTTTACGTTAAAAATGACAAAAAAACAGATTGGGTAGTTTATAAAACACCAAATTCTGGAATTACGTCAAGAACATCAAGCAATACAAGAACAGAATTAGGGCAAAAAGAACACTGGATTCCAGAAGTTGGTGGCAAATTAACTGGAACTTTAAAAGTTCAGCATGTTTCTACAACTGGAGATGCAACAGCTGCATCCTCTTTTTCGGTTGTAATTGGACAAATTCATAGTGATGAAGGTCATGAAAATGAACCTTTAAAAATCTACTTTAAAAAATTTCCAGGACATACAAAAGGTTCAGTTTTTTGGAATTATGAAATCAACCCAAAAGGAGATAATATTGGAAGATTTGATTATTCTACTGCAGTTTGGGGACATGATTTTTCTGTAGTTGGAGATTCAGCAAATACATATCCAAAAGAACCAGAAAATGGTGTTGCTTTAGGTGAAGAATTTAGTTACGAAGTAAATGTTTACAAAGGGATTATGTATTTGACGTTTAAAAGCGAAAACCATAAAACGATAAAGTTTACAAAAAGTTTAATAGAATCAGAATTTGCAACAAGAAAAGATATCCCAGAGCAAGTTTTAAAAGTATATGCAAATAGAGAAAAAGGTGGTGGTGTTGAACGCGAAATAGCATATGCTGGCGAAATTAATTATTTTAAACAAGGTGCATATAACCAAGCAAACGCAAAGAGCACAAAATCTGAAGTTTATGGAGGAGATATCGCAAAACAATATGCAAACGGAAGTTATGCAGAAGTTTGGTTCAAAGAAGCTACAGTAAGTGCAGGAACTCCGCCAAATATTGATTAAGTTTTATTGATAAGACTTTTTTTAATAACTCAAAAAAAATAAAAAAACATTTTTTTATCTCTAATACTAAATATTTCCGAGCCTTAAATTTTTAATAAGATGAACAAATATATTTTTTACTTGCTATTCTTTTTTTCAGTTCCTGCTTTTGCACAAACAACCCATAATATTACAAATCCAAACCAACTTGGAGGTTTAACATTAAATGCTGGAGATACAGTTATTTTAGCTGATGGAGTTTATGCATCAGATGAAAGAATAAAATTTTCTCCAACAACAGGTACAGCAGCAATGCCAATAACTTTTAGAGCTGAAACGCCTGGTGGAGTTAAATTTACAGGAGGTTTACAAATGAGTATTGGTGGAGATTATGTTATTGTAGATGGTTTTTATTGGCAAGGTGGTTATGGAGCAAGTAATTTTATTGAATTTAGAGATGGCAGTAATTATGCTAATTATAGTAAAATTCAGAATTGTGTAATTAATGGTTTAGAAATAAGTCCAGATGATAAAGCTGATGATGGAACAACTTCAATAACAAAACATAGATGGATTGTTTTGTACGGAACTTACAATACTGTTATAAATTGTTCTTTTATGAACAAAGAAAGTGCAGGAGCTTTAATTTTAGTTGAACTTGAATATAATGCATCTCCAGATGATGATGCAACAAACACACGTTGTAATATAGTAGGACATACAATTACAAAAAATTATTTTTATAAATATGCAAAAATCGATGCTTCCTTAAGTAATTCTGGTGATAGTGAAACTATTCGTGTTGGAACTAGTGAATATCAAAACGTAAATAGCAATACAACTGTAAGCAATAATTATTTTGTTGAAGCAAATGGTGAAAATGAAATAATCACCAATAAAAGTAAAAACAATAAGTACATTAATAATACATTTAGAAGGAGTCGAGGTTCTTTGGTTTTACGTCATGGATCTAATGCAACTGTAGATGGTAATTATTTTTTAGGTGAAAATGTTGATGGAACTGGAGGAATTAGAATTACAGATAGCGATCATACAATTACTAATAATTACATTCAAGATTGTATTACAGTAAATAGCCAAGCAAAATGGAATAATGGAATTACCTTTATTGGAGGTGGAGATAATGCTGCAGTAGATTGTAATTCTACAAGTGCTTCAAATGGCTATCAAAAATCTAATAACATAACAATTTCTAATAACTCAATTGTAAATACAAATGCGCCTTTATTTTACAATACAGACAAAGGATCTACAGATCCAACAGGTTCTGTTTCAAATAATTTAATATATTTTACTTCTGGAAACTCAAATTTAACAAACGTAATCACTGGAGACACTGCCAGCTCTTATTCTAATTTAGGTAAAACATTAAGTTATTCTGGAAACGTATTTACAGGAACTGTATTAGGAGAAACAAATACAGGTTTTACAGAAGAAACAGGAATAGCAGCTACTTCTAATGGCGAAATCTTTACTTTTTCAGGTGCTGGTTCTTCAGGAAAAGGTGCAGATTTAGGAACTTATAATCCAACAACAGATACTATGGTTGGTTATGGAATTGGAGCTTGCTTTTTAAACAATTTAGGAACTAAAATTACAAATGGAGATTGTACTATTGTTGTACCAGAATCTTTAACAGTTGGAACTTTGCAAACACTTGCACCAACAGCA
Organism: Polaribacter haliotis; assembly: GCF_014784055.1. Lineage (NCBI taxonomy): Bacteria > Pseudomonadati > Bacteroidota > Flavobacteriia > Flavobacteriales > Flavobacteriaceae > Polaribacter > Polaribacter haliotis. The sequence continues at coordinate 190,791 of NZ_CP061813.1, forward strand.
GGTAGTTACAATGTATCAGTGAATGCAAATGTTGGTTGGACAGCAGTTTCAAACGATACTTGGATTTCTATTGATACAAATGCTGCAAATGGAGATGCAACAGTTTCTGTAACAGTTTTAGAAAATGCGACTACAGATGTTAGAACTGGTACAATAACATTTACACAAAATGCTGGAGGAGATGATATTGTAAGAACACTTACGATTATTCAAGATGGTAAAAGTTTAACAGATTTATATAATCTAATAAATACAGGAATTACAAGTGATCCAGTAACAATACATTCCTTTTCTAAAGAAGAAGTTGGTGGAGGGAAAACAAATGCTGCAACAAACACTTTAGATAAAGATAATGGTACAGTTTGGGCTGCAGATGATGGTGCTGTATTATCAGGAGATTACAAAGGAGATGGAGAATATATTATTTACGATTTAGGGAGTAATTATAACCTTAATTTAGTACAGTTTACAACTACAAACAAATCAGATTCTTTTGGTTTTCAAGTTTGGGTTTCAACAACAGGAACGAATGCTTCAGATTTTTCAAAAATAATTCCTTCTACAGGAGATTTAATTTTATCAGCAACAAATTCTACAGATTTTAATCAATATGAAATAAGTGCAGGAATCAATGCAAGGTATGTAAAGTTAATAGGTTATGGTAGATTTAATACTATAGGAGACACACGAAAAAGTGTCTGGAGTGCTGTTGGAGAAATAGAATTTTATACTGCTTCAAGCTTATCTGTTAACCAAATAAGTCAGAAAAATAAGTTAACTTTATATCCAATTCCAGTGAATAATTTCTTGTATATCGAAAATTCTAGTAAATCTCTAAGAGAAATTAAAATTTATAGTTTGGATGGTAAAAAAATTATGGAAAGAAAAATAATAAACACTAAAGATGCAAGAGGTATAGATGTTTCTGCTTTAGTCAATGGGGTTTATATTGTTCGTTTTTATGATGATTTTAATTTATTCTCAAAAAAAATTATGATTGCACATTAATTCTAATTATTCAATTTCCGTACAATTTTACTCTCAATATAAATTTTTAAGGTTTTAAGAGTTAGGTTTTTAAAGTAAATTTATCAAAAGCTTTGAAAAAACAAAAATAATTGTATATTTGGTAAACCAAATTGGTTTACCAGTTATATTCAAAGTAGAAATCTTAGTATTAATTTAAATTTTAAAATCTATTCGCATGAAAAAAACATTACTTTCAAAAAAAAATCCTAACAAACTATTTACACTTTTGGTGTTTTGTTGCTGTTTTAATTTTGGTTGGAGTCAGCAAGTAATTGGAGAGTTTCCAATAATGGATGGTGGTTTAGAAAATCAAACAGCTGGTAATATGAAGAGTCAAGGTTCTTCAGCAAAAGGAACAGCTTCCACTACATGGTCTATTTCAAGTACTGGAGGAACAACAAACGAGAAAATTTTAGACACTCCTGTAGATGCTAGAACTGGTAATTTTTCTGCACAAGCACAATTGAATAACGATAAAGATAATGCCCGTCTTCAAACGCCTTCAACAGTATCGCCAAATGCACTTTCTGTTTCTACTTCATATACAATTCAGTTTTTTTATAAATCTCCAACTGCTCTTGACGATGGAGATTTAAAGCCAGGTATTTATTTAAATAATACTTCAAGTGGTAAGACAAAAGATAAAACAGATGCAAGTACTTTTGCAGCTAATACATGGACAAAAGCACATGGAAAAGTTACAACTGGTGGCGATTTTGATGCTTCTAACTGGGCAGTTGCAAGAATTGGAGGAGTTAAAGGAGTTGACAAACCATTAATTAGTTTTGATGATTTTGTGGTTTATGCTGGAGATTATGATGATACTGCACCAGATATAGCAACTGGAGGAAGTTATGTAAATAACGGAGGTACAGGAACTATAAGTTGGTTAGCACCAGCTGGAGGAGTTGATGGAGGTGGTTATGTAGTAGTTAAATATACAACAGACCCAAATGCAGACAATGATCCAAACCAAAATGGTATTTATAATGTTGGAAATACAACAACAAATGGTACAGGAAGTTTAACAGGAACTGTTGTTTATATTGGCACTGATACTTCATTTATGGAGACACATGTTGCTGGAACATTTTATAAAATTTATACGGTTGATAAAGCGTTTAATTATTCTGATGAATTAAAGGTTTCTTCTAGTACAACAGCTTCTGTAGATGAGGTTTTTGCTTCTAAAGTTTCAGTATATCCAAATCCTGCAAAAGATTTCGTGACTATTTCTTCACCTTTAGAGATTAATAAACTTGAAGTTTATAATTTATTGGGAAAAAGAGTAATTAGTTCATCAAAATTAATCAACAATAATTTAGATATTTCTACTTTAGCAAAAGGAATTTACATGATGAAACTTACGAGTGGAGAATCTGTAGCTTCTAAAAAATTGATTAAGAGGTAGCAAAACATAGTTTATATAAAATAAGAACTCATTTTTATGGGTTCTTATTTTTTTTAAAAATTTTTAAAAATGAAGAGTTTTCAAACACTTTTATTGGTATTAACAGTCTTTTATTCTTGTAATGAGAAAAAAGAATCAACAGATTCTGTTGATGATAATCAGCATCCAAAACTTATTTTAACCAAAAAAGGTGTTGATAAAATTCGAGCTTCTCTTGGTTCAGTTCCAATTTTTGATAAAACTTTAGAAAAGGTAAAAAAAGAAGTAGATGCCGAAATTGCTGATGGCATTAAAATGCCGATCCCAAAAGATTATTCTGGTGGCTACTCTCACGATCAGCACAAACGAAACATGGTGGTTTTGCAAAAAGCGGGTGTTTTATATCAAATTTTAGATGACGAAAAATATGCTAAATATGTAAAAGACATGCTCATGCAATATGAAGCGATGTACAAAACATTACCAGTGCATCCAAAAACAAGATCGTATGCAAGAGGTAAATTATTTTGGCAATGTTTAAACGATTCTAATTGGTTAGTTTATGTAAGTCAGGCTTACGATTGTGTGTATAATTATCTATCTGAAGAAGAACGCAACAAGTTAGAAACGAATTTATTCAAACCATTTGCAGATTTTATTTCAATTGGTAATCCTCAATTTTACCAAAGAGTTCACAACCATAGTACCTGGGGAAATGCTGCAGTTGGTATGATCGGTTTGGTAATGGACGACCAAGAATTAATTGATCGTGCTTTGTACGGAATTAAAGATTTAAAATTAAATACAACAGAAAAAGATGATGATGGAGGTTTTTTAAATAAAGATGGTAAAGCTGGTTTTTTGGCAAATATAGAAGAGCCATTTTCTCCTGATGGTTATTATAATGAAGGGCCTTATTACCAACGTTATGCAATGTATCCTTTTTTAATTTTTGCTGAAGGGTTACATAATGTAAAACCAGAATTAAAAATATTTGAATACAAAGAAGGAGTTTTACTAAAGTCAATAAATGCATTATTAAATTTATCAGATGCAGATGGCGATTTTTTTCCATTGAACGATGGTCAAAAAGGAATGTCTTATTATACGAGTGCTTTAGTTACAGCAGTAGATATTTCGTATCATTTTGGAACCCAAGATTCAGGTTTATTATCTATAGCATCAGCACAAGATCGTGTATTATTAGACGATTCTGGTTTGTCAGTTGCATTGGGTATTAAAAATGGTAAAGCAACATCTTTCAATAAAAAATCGATTAACCTTTCTGATGGTCCAAAAGGCGAACAAGGTGGAGTTGCTATATTAAGAAATGAAGATATTGAGTTGGTATTTAAATATGCTGCACAAGGATCTAGTCATGGTCATTATGATAAGTTGTCATATTCTTTATATGAAAAAGGAGAAGAAATTCTTCAAGATTATGGTTTGGCAAGATTTGTAAATATCGAGCAAAAAGGTGGTGGAAATTACCTAAAAGAAAATAAAACTTGGGCAAAGCAAACCATTGCACATAATACAGTTACACAAAATGAAACTTCCCATTTTAATGCGAAGTATGAAATAGGAAGTCAGCATCATTCAGTGTTAAATTATTTTTCTTCAGAAAATGAAAACGTGCAAGTAGCAAGTGCAAAAGAAGCAAATGCATATCCTGGAACAGAGATGCTTCGAACGATGGCAATAATAAAAGATGAAGATTTAGAAAAACCATATATGTTAGATATTATGAAGGTTACTTCTAATGAAGCAAATCAATATGATTTTCCATACTACTTTTTAGGGCAAGTATTAAATACAAACTTTAAATATGATACTCCTAAAACTTTAAATACTTTAGGAACCAAAAACGGGTATCAGCATTTGTATGTAGAAGGAACAGCAAAAGCTTCTAGCGAGAATAGTAAACTATCTTGGTTAAATAAAGGGAAGTTTTACACTTTAACAACTTTAACGAATAACAATGATGAATTGCTATTTACTAGAATTGGAGCAAACGATCCAGAATTTAATTTAAGACGTGAAGCCGCTTTTATGTTGAGAAGAAAAAATGCTAAAAATACACTTTTTGTTTCTACAATTGAAGCACATGGAGGTTATAGTCCTGTTACTGAATCCGCAGTAAATTCAAACAGTAGTATTAAGGAATTACAATTGGTTTTAGACACAGAAGATTATACTGCAATACAAATAACGAGCGAAAAAGGAAATATAAAACTTTTTATAACTGCAAATACAAATGCTTCCAAAGAAGCAAAACATACAATAAAAATTAACGATAAGAATTACGAATGGTCAGGTTCTTATTATTTCGAATAAAACAAAACAATTAATATTATGAAACGATTTAGCGAAAAATATATCAGTGCAAAAGACATGGATTGGGAAGAACTTGGTGGAGGGGTCTCAAGAAAGTTTTTGGGTTATGATAATCAAATTATGATGGTAAGTGTAAAGTTTGACAAAGGAGCTTTAGGTTCTCCACATCAACATTTTCATACGCAAGCAACTTATTGTGTATCAGGAAAATTTGAATTTGAAATTGATGGAGTAAAGAAAATTGTAGAAGCAGGAGATGGCGTTTATATAGAACCTAATTTACTGCACAGTGCAATTTGTTTAGAAGAAGGACAATTAATTGACACATTTAGCCCTGTAAGAGAAGATTTCTTAAGTGGAGATGGAGTCTCTTATTTTGGAGATAAAGAGTAATAACAAAATATTTTATGGAATAATTAACATTTTATTTTTTTATTTCAAAATATTGCATATATTTGGATAACCAATTTGGTTTACCAGTTTGGTTTACCAAAAAACAATTCAGAATTAGTAGTATAATAGTACACTTCTTTATATAGGTTAAAGAGTTACTTATAAATATTACTATTCTTGTTGTATCAAATATGTCTGGATGAGGGCATGAATCAAATCAAATATTAACAAATAATTCAAAACAATTAATTATGAATTTAAAATTCAAATCAGTTTTTATTGCGATGATGCTTTTCTGTATTGCAGGATTTGCTCAGGAAGTCACGCTAAAAGGAACTGTAACATCAAGTGCTGATGGAGAACCAATTCTTGGAGCCAACATTGTAGTTGTTGGAACCAACAAAGGAACAAGTACAGATTTTGATGGTAAATTTCAAATCCGAGTAAAACAAGGAGAAATTTTAAAAGTTTCTTATTTGGGCTACACTACGCAATCGATTCCGTACGTAAATCAAAAAAGATTTAATATCGTTTTAAAAGAAGATTCTGCAGTATTAGATGAAATTGTAATTGTAGGTTATGGAACCCAAAAGAAAAGTCATTTAACAGGAGCAATTTCTAAAGTGAAAAACGAATCGTTAGATCAAATTGCAGTTGCTAGGGTAGATGAAGCTTTAGTAGGGCAGGTTTCTGGTGTTAATGTTCAGGCAACTGAAGGTGAAGCTGGTTCTGCACCAACGATTAGAATTAGGGGTACAGGATCTATTTCTGGTAGTTCTTCTCCAGCAATTGTTGTGGATGGATTAGTTGTAGACGAAGATTTTTTAGGAAACTTAGATATGAACGAAGTAGCATCTTTTGAAATTTTAAAAGATGCAGCATCAGCTGCAATATATGGTTCTAGAGGTGCAAATGGTGTAATTTTAATTACAACGAAAAGCGGTAAAGAAGGTGAAACTAAATTTAGTTATAACACATTTACTGGATTTAAAGAAGCAAGACAAAGTGATGCTTATTACTTTTCAATAGCAGAAACTGCTAAAAAAGAAATGGCTGCAACTGGAACAATATCAGACAGAACAAAATACAAACAATTAATTGGTGTAGATAGAGATTGGCAAGATGCTATTTTTAATGGAGGTATTATAGAGAGTCACTCTTTTTCTGCAAGAGGTGGAAGTGCTAGTACAAAATTTAGTATTGCTTTAAACTATTTGCATGACGAAGGTGTTTTGTTAACAGACGATTACAAAAAATATTCTATGAGAATTAAGATGGACACAAAATTGAATGATAAATTCTCTTTTGGTGCAAACCTTTCTCCTTCTTATACAGATAGAAGACGTTTTGATGGATCTACTCACGATATTTTAAGACAAACTCCATGGTTGCCAATTTATCATGATGCAAATACAATTAAATTTGTAAATACCTTTAAATATCCAAATGTAAAAGTTGGAGACTATGCTGTGCAACGTCATTTCGATGATTTCGATTTAAACACAATGCAACCAGTACCTTCTGGAGGAACAGATATTAGTAATACTTCTAATACAAACCCAGCAGCAAAAGTTTTAGAAAGAGATAGAAATGACTATAAATTTAAGTTATTTGGAAGTTTCTATGGAAAATATAAAATTGCAAAAGGTTTCAACTTTAAAGCAAGTGTTTTAGGAGATTTTCAGAACACTGCAAGAGATAGATGGCAAGGAGTTTTAGCAAGTAGAAATGGAGCAGCTGCAGCACAATTAGATATTTCTTCTGAAACAAGAATACATTTAGTAACAGATAACTTATTTTCTTATGATAAAGAGTTTGGAAAGCATGAAATAAGTGCAATTGCAGGTTTTTCTGCAGAAAGATATCATACAACTTTCGAAAGTTCTAGAGGTACAGGTTACGATACCGATTTAATTAGAACAATTTCTGGGGCAACACTTGTTGCAGATGCACAGTCTTACAAATTCGAAAGAAGATTATTATCTTATTTATCAAGAGTAAATTATGCGTATGATGATAAGTATTTGGTTTCATTAAGTTATAGAAGAGATGGTCATTCAGCTTTTGGACCAAACTTTAAATATGGAGATTTCCCAGCGGTTTCATTAGGTTGGACAGCTTCTAAGGAAGATTTTTTAAGCGATAGTGAGGTTTTAAACTTCTTAAAGTTTAGATTTAGTTATGGTGTTACAGGTAACCCAACAATAGATACTGGAGACGATATTATAGACAGTTATCCATATTTATCTCTAATTCAGTCTTCTACTGCAGTTGTAGATAATAATGTAGTAGGTGGTTTTGCTCCAATTAACATAGCAAACGCTAATTTACAATGGGAAAGATCTGTAGAATTTAACCCAGCAATCGATTTTGGATTCTTTAATAATAGAATTTCTGGTTCTATAGATTATTATCAAAGAACAAGTGATAAACTATTATTATTCAATCCTGTGTCTGCAACAACTGGTTTTACAGAGGCAATATCTAACTTAGGTAAAGTTAGAAACAGTGGTATAGAATTAGAAATTAGAACAAAAAACATCTCTAAGCCAAATTTTAGATGGGGTACAACATTTATTGCATCTAGAAACAAAAATGAATTGCTAGATTTTGCAGATTCTAATGGACAAGTTCAAAATGTAGATACAAAAAGAGCTGCTGAATGGATTAATTCAGTAGGAAACCCAATTTCATCTTTCTATGGATGGGTAGTAGATAGAGATATTCCTTTAGAATTTATAAGTAATCCTTATCACCCAGTAGGAGCAGAAGCACAAGATGTGTATGTAAAAGATTTAAATGGAGATGGTGTTATAGACGATGATGATAAAACAATCTTAGGAAATCCTTATCCAGATTTAGTTTGGAGTGTTTCAAATGAATTTAAAATAGGTAATTTCGATACAAGTTTTATGTTTCAAGGAAGTCATGGAGCAGAAGTAAGAAACATGGGAGACCAGTATTTATTTAATCAGTTTGGTTCTGCGCAAGATTTTATATCAACTACTCCAAATCAGCAATTTATAAAAGAGAAGATATTTACGAATGATATCATTCAAAATGCATCTTATGTTGCTTTAAGAACTGTAAATTTAGGATACACTTTACCAACCGATGTTGCATCAAAATTAAAGTTAACCAAATTAAGAGTATTTGCTACAGGACAAAATTTAATGTATTTAACAGCTAGCGATTATACTGGTTTTAATCCAGAATCTATAAATAATACAACAGCAACAACTTATGGATACCAAAGAGCAGGTTCTCCTATTAATAGAACAATTTCTGTAGGTTTAAACATAGAATTTTAAAAAACATTCAAAACAATGAAAAATATTATAAACAAAATTAAGTTTTTAGCAATACTAACATTAGTGTTTAGTATCGTGTCTTGTAGTGAGGATTTTTTAGAGCCTTCGCCAACACCAGATGCTGCAATTAGTGGTGTAGATTTTTATAAAACTGAAGAACAAGTTTTATCTGGAATTATAGGAATCTATGATGCAATTCAGGGAGTAAATGATACACGTTCAGATACTAACCATGGAATTCAAATGGAATTTTATGTTACAGAAATGAGAAGCGATAATACAAGAACAAAAAGTGGAGAAGGAGAAGCGTCTCAATTCGATTTCTTTACAGTACAGCCAACAAATGGTTTGGTAGCAGATCATTACAGAAGTGCTTATAATGCTGTTTTCAGAGCAAATAAAGTGTTAGAAAATTTAGATGTAGTCTCTGCAGCTAATAAAGCTAAGTACGAAGCAGAAGCAAGATTTTTAAGAGCTTACACCTATTTTAATCTAGTAAGATTATATGGAGATTTACCTTTAATAGATAAAGTTATAACTATAGAGGATAAAGACACTCAGTTTACAAGAGTTCCAGCAGCCCAAGTTTATGAATTTATTATTGCTGATTTTAAATTTGCAATTCAAAATTTATCTAACGGATCTAAAAATAGAGCGTCGAAGGCAGCAGCTCAAGGTTTATTGGCGAAAGTATATTTAACACAAAATACAAATTATGTAGAAGCACAAGTTTTATTAGAAGATGTAATGAAGAGTGGTTTTATATTAGAACCTAATTTTGAAGACGTTTTTTACAATGAAGATAACAAAGAAGTTATTTTTTCAATAGGATTTATATCTGGTATAACGCAAGATAGTCAAAATTTTTCTGCCGAATTTTTAAACGGAGTTGGAAGAACTGTGGGAGTAAATTATGTAACTAACGACGCTAAAGAAGCGTTAGATTTATTAGGAGGAAACAGAACAGCTGTTTCTTATAGAAACGACTTTTTACAAACGACACAAAATCAAGTTGCTAAATTTTTACCAAATGGATCAGATGGAGGTGCAGATGGTAAAACTTTTACAGGTTTCGATCCAAGATTAGCTGGTAACGATTGGGTTGTTTTAAGATATGCAGACATTTTATTAATGCATGCAGAGGCTATTATGGCAGGAGGACAAGATACTTCTGTTGGAGCAGCAATTAATTCTTTCCAAGCAGTAAGAGATAGAGCTGGTTTAACGACACCTGTAACTACAATTACTAAACAAGAATTATTAGATGAAAGAAGAGTAGAATTAGCTTTTGAAAATCATAGATTATTCGATTTAATTCGTTTAGGAGAAGCACAAAATGTATTATCTACTTTTTCTGCAGCTACTGGAGGAAGTTTTTCCTCAACAGACCTTTTATTACCAATTCCTCAAGTAGAAATAGGATTGAGTAATGGTAAATTATCTCAGAACCCTGGGTATAACTAGAATTTAAGAAACAAAAAATATAATAATTATGACTTTAAAATATAAATCAGCGTATTTATTCGCAATCATAGCTTTCTTTACCTTTCAATCTTGTGAGATTTTAGAAAAATATGAACTGCCGGAAGAAGGCTCTATAGCAGATGCAACTCCTCCACAAGCAAAATTCACTTTTAAACAAGGTGAAGGTTTAGGAGATATTTGGAAAACTTACAGCTTTTCAAATCAATCTGTAAGCGCTACAAGCTACGTTTGGACATTCGAAGGTGGTAAAACATCTACAGAATTAGAACCTTCCAATACTTTTCCAGGAGAAGGAACATATACAGTTTCTTTAACAGCTAAAGACAATCTTGGTGTAGAAAGTACTTTTACAGAAGAAATTACTGTTGTAGAACCAGCTGCACCTGCAGTTACGGACCCAGTTTTAGTAAATCCAGATTTCGATAAACAAGCAAAATCTTCAGGTTCAGACTGTGCATGTTCAGGTTGGATAAATAAAAGTTTAGGAGACCAAGGAGAATCTAGCTCTGGAAATGGTGGTTCTAACAATGTTCTTAAATTTGATGATGATGAGTCTGATGCAATTTATCAAGAATTCGAAGTACAAGCAAACGCAGACTATACTATAACAATTGTTACACAATTTAAAGACTTAAAATCTGGAGGTTCTTTTCCTAGTATGTTAGACTTAAGAGTCTTAGCAGGTTCTGGTTATGTGAGTGGTTATTCACCAGCTTATTATGCTACTGGTGCAGATTATCCTCAAGATGGTTTTGGTTACACAACAATTCCACAAGTTGAAGATGCTGGAAATAATCTTTTAGCTAAAGTAATTGAAAATCCAAATGATTCTGGATATCTAACGACTCAATATACATTCAATTCAGGTGCAAATACAAGTGTTGCACTATTTATGAGAGGTATTGGTGGAGATGGAACAGATGCAGATAACAAAGGATACCCATATAATAATGGAGATGAAGAGTTAAGAATTGATTCTGTACTTATAGAAGCATTATAATAAAACTAGTAAACACACATTATTATAACTTATAATGTGTGTTTACTTCTATCTTTGTATAATGTACAATTGTGTTATATTAGCAATTAATTATCAATCCTAAATTATGAAATTAGAGATACTCACCAAATCAGAAAATTTTAACGTTCAAAAAGATATTATATCTAAAATAAAAGATTTAATAAATTTTAAAAACTTAGAACCTGGAGATAAATTACCTTCAGAAAGAATGTTATCAGAAAAATTTGAAGTATCAAGAAGTAACGTAAGAGAAGCAATACAAAAATTAGAATTTTACGGTCTTTTAAAATCCATTCCACAAAGTGGTACTTTCGTTGCCAATATTGGTGTAATTGCCATGAATGGAATGATAGACGATATTTTAAGATTAGACGATCCTGATTTTAAATCTTTGGTAGAAACAAGAATCTTATTGGAACTTAAAACAGCAAGATTAGCGGCTTTAAGAAGAACAGAAGAAGATTTAAGTGACATGAAAAATGCCTTAGATGCTTACGAAGAAAAAGTTATTAATGGAGAGGATGCAGTCCAAGAAGATTTACTTTTTCATTTATCAATTGCGAAGGCAAGTGGTAATAGTAGTTTGAATAATTTTATGTTAATTATTATACCCGAAATTATAACCAATTTTGAAAAATACCATGTTTGCGACAAAGGTCTAGCACAAGAAGGTATTAAAGAACACTTAGAAATTTACAAAGCTATTGAAAAAGGAGATCCTAAGTTGGCAAAGCAAAAAATGAAAGATCACTTTAAAGTGTTATATCAATACTGCTACAATTTAAAATAATTTATTAAGCATACTTTTTATATTTTTTAATATTATCCACTTTTTAATTAAAGACGGTTGGATATTCTACTAAAAAAACATATATTTGGTAAACCAAATTGGTTAACCAATATTTTAATTAAAACAAATCAAAAATGAAGATAAAAGGCTTAAGATGGTGGGTTGTAGGTCTTGTGGCTTTAGCTGCAGTTGTAAACTATATAGATAGACAAGCTTTTGGTGCTTTATGGCCAGATATTGCTAAAGATCTATTTCCAGAAATGGATAAGGATGGACATAAAGCAATATATGGTACAATATCAACAGTATTTATACTTTCTTATGCAGGAGGACAAGCGCTGTTTGGAAAAATTTTCGATTGGATAGGAACCAGAATTGGTTTCGCTATCTCAATTGGTGTATGGTCTATTGCAACAATGTTGCATGCATTTGCCCAAGGATTATTAAGTTTTTCAATTTTTAGATCTTTATTAGGAATTGCAGAAGCAGGAAATTGGCCTGGAGCTGCTAAAGCAAATGCTGAATGGTTTCCAACAAAAGAAAGGGCGCTGGCTCAAGGAATTTTTAATTCTGGTGCAGCAGTAGGTGGTATAGTAGCATATCCAATAATTGGATTGTTATCTGTTTATCTAGATTGGAAATCAATATTTATTGTTGTAGGTATTCTTGGACTCTTATGGTTAGTACCTTGGTTATTTATTGTAAAAGGTGATCCAAAGTCTCATCCTTGGTTATCAGACGATGAAAGAAATTATATCTTATCTGGTCAAAAAAATCAAGATATAGATAAAGATGGAAATTATGATGAAGGATATGCACCAAATACAGGTGAATTATTAAAGCATAAAGAGAGTTGGGGAGTAATAATTGCGTCAGCTGCAATTGATCCTATTTGGTGGCTATTTATTGTTTGGATTCCAATCTATTTGTCAGAAGTTTTTGGAATGGATGTTAAAGAAATCGCATTTTCAGCATGGGTACCTTATGTTGGAGCAATGGTTGGAGCTATATTTGGAGGGTTACTTGCCAAAAATAGACTTTCAGCTGGTTGGTCTGTAGATAAGACAAGAAAAATGACGATTACCCTAGGTTGTTTAATTATGATTCCTTGCTTCTTCTTATTAAAAGCACCAGGATCTGCAACGAATGCAGTAATTATTATGGCAGTTTTACTTTTTGGATTTCAAATAGCAATTGGAAATATACAGACATTACCAAGTGATCTTTTTAGTGGAAAGATTGTTGGAACACTATCTGGGTTTGCAGGAATGGCAGCTAAACTTGGTGCAGCAGGGCTTACAATTCTAGTAACATTTATAACAACAGGTGGAAATTATACGCCTGCATTCATAATTGGAGGAGTTTTAGCTTTAATAGCTTTATTTGCTGTTTGGTTTTTATGTCCAAAAATAGCACCATTGAAAGCAAGAAATTAAATTAAAAAAAAATAAATTAAAAGAATTAAATAAATAAATATGAGTAAATCAGAAGGTAGAGTAGCAGTAATAACAGGAGCTACTGGAGGAATAGGTTTTGAAGTAGCTAGAAGATTAGGAAATGACGGTTTTACAGTTATTCTTAATGGTATAGATGATGAAGCTGGAGCAGAAAGAATTAAAGAATTAACTGCGGCAGGTATTTCTGCAGAATACTATGGATTTGATGTTACAGACGAAAATGCAGTAACTTCAAATATCAATACAATTGGAGAAAAATATGGTAAAATAGATGTGCTTGTAAATAATGCAGGTGGTTTAGGAGGAAGATCTCGTTTTGAAGAAATGACAACTGAATTTTATAAGTTTGTAATGGCTTTAAATCTAGATTCTACTTTTTATGCTTCAAGAGCAGCAATTCCTTTCTTAAAGAAAAGTGATTATGCTTCAATAATTAATTATACATCTAATGCAGGATGGAATGCAGGTGGACCAGGAGCAGGAATCTATGGTACATCTAAAGCAGGAGTCCATGCAATTACAAGAGCTTTAGCAAAAGATTTAGCAGAATATGGAATTAGAGTAAACGCAGTTTCTCCAGGAACAATTGACACTCCTTTTCATGCACAAATTAAAGCTACTAAACCAGAAGTTTTTGCTTCTTGGGCAAATAATATTATGTTAGGTAGATTAGGAAACCCAGAAGATGTAGCAGGTGTTGTATCTTTCTTAGCTGGTAAAGATTCTGCTTTCTTAACAGCAGAAACTATCCAAGTTGGTGGTGGACAAGCATTAGGAATCTAACAAGATTTTTTTTTGAATTGATTAAACCTCTCTAAATTTATTTAGGGAGGTTTTATTTTTTATTGGAAGAATCTCTAACAATTAACTCAGCATTAAGAATAATTTTATTCAAGCTTTGTTCGATTGTTTCATTATCAACATATTTTAAAAAGGTTTTTGCTGCTTGTTTTCCAATTTCTTCACTATGTTGGTTTACACTTGTAATTGTTGGAGAAACCATATCTGTAAAAGGTTCGTTACCAAAACCAACTAAAGCAATTTCATTTGGAATAGAAATGTTTTGTTCTTTTAAAACTTGTAATGCACCCAAAGCAGCATAATCTCCTGCTACGTATATTGCATCTGGTTTTTTCTTCAATTTTAATAATTGAAGCATTTTTTCTCTTCCATCTTCAATCGTTAAACCACTTTCTGTAAGAAGTTCAGCATCCAAAGGTAAATTATACTTTTTTAGTGCATCTACATAACCACGAATTCTATTATTATAAATTCTTGTACGTTTATAACCTCCTATATGTGCAATTCTTTTACAACCTTTTTCAAATAAATGCTTAACTATTAGGTGACTACTATTATAATCGTCTATACCAATATAATCTACATTTAAATCGTTTTCACCTCTGTCAAATAAAATCAATGGAATTCCTTTCGATTTTACTTTTTCATAAGAACTTAAATCTACAGTTTCATTTGCCATAGACGCAATAATTCCATCAACCTGTGTAAATAATAAGGCATTTATATTATCACATTCTTTTTTATATGATTCGTTCGATTGCGTAATAATAATATTATAACCTTCTTTATTTAAGACTTCTTCAATATTTTGAATTACCGATGAAAAAAAATTACTATTAGTCCTTGGAACAATAACACCAACCAATTTAGATTTTCCACTTCTTAAAGCACTAGCTAAATAATTTGGTTGATAATTTAAGTTTTTAGCAACTTGTCTAACTGCTTTTTTTGTTTTTTCACTTATCCTAGAATCATTGTGTAACGCTTTAGAAACTGCTGCTGCAGAAATATTTAAAACATTTGCAATATCTTTTATGGTAGTTTTCTTTTTAATAGTCAATTTTTTTATATATTTGCTTAATCGTTTAAGCAAATATAGTGCGCTTAAGTTTATAATCAAAATTAATACTAAAATATGGATTTTGATTTTATTTTGACAATCTGCTTAAACGTTTAACCAAAATAAAATATTATATTAAAATAAGAATTAAAATGGCAAAAGTAGTAACATTTGGAGAGATCATGTTAAGATTGGCTCCTCAAGGATTTTTAAGATTTTCACAAGCAAATAATTTTGATGCTATTTATGGTGGTGGAGAATCTAATGTAGCAGTTTCTTTAGCAAACTATGGAGTAGATGTAGATTTCGTAACACGTTTACCAAAAAATGATATTGGTGCTTGTGCAATGATGGAAATGCGTAAAAGAGGTGTTGGTGTTGATAAAATTGTATATGGAGGAGATCGTTTAGGAATTTATTTTTTAGAAACAGGAGCAGTTTCTAGAGGTTCTAAAGTAGTTTATGATAGAGCGCATTCTGCAATTGCAGAAATAGAATCTGGTATGATAGATTGGGATGTAGTTTTTGATGGTTGTGAATGGTTTCATTGGACTGGAATTACACCTGCAATCTCGCAAGGAGCTGCAGATGTATGTTTAGAAGCTGTTAAAGCTGCTAGTGCAAAAGGAATTACGATTTCTACAGATTTAAACTATAGAGCAAAACTTTGGAATTTCTGTGACGATGCTCATAGAGAATCTATAATGACAGAATTAACTTCTTACTGTGATATCGTTTTAGGAAATGAAGAAGATGCAGAAATGCATTTCGGAATTAAGCCAGATGGAGCAGCAGTACAAACTGCAGGACACGATGTAAAAGCAGAAGCTTTTTTATCTGTTTGTAAGCAAATGACAGAAAAATTTCCGAGAGCTAAAAAAGTAATTACAACTTTAAGAGGTTCTATATCTGCTTCTCATAATACTTGGGCAGGAGTTTTATATGATGGTAAAACAATGTTACAAACACGTCAATACCAAATTACAGATATCGTAGATAGAGTAGGTGGAGGAGATTCTTTCATGGGAGGTTTAATCTACGGATTATTAAAATACCCAGAAGACGACCAAAATGCATTAGACTTTGCAGTTGCAGCATCTTGTTTAAAACACACAATTAAAGGTGATGCAAACTTGGTAACAGTTGCAGAAGTAGAAAAGTTAATGGGAGGAGATGCATCTGGAAGAGTTGCTCGTTAAAAATAGAATAGTATAATTATTTGAATTTAATTGAGCTTTTGGTATTTTATTGAAGGCTCAATTTTATTAATTTAAAACATAAATTATGGCACAATTTTCAAGATTAGAAGTTGCACAAGTTATGAAAGATACAGGAATGGTTCCTTTGTTTTTTCATAACGATATAGAAGTAAGTAAAAAAGTTTTAAAAGCTTGTTACGATGGTGGAGCTCGTTTAATGGAGTTTACTGCAAGAGGAGATTTTGCACACCAAGTTTTTGGAGAATTAACAAAATATGCAATTAAAGAATTACCAGGAATGGTAATGGGAGTAGGTTCTGTAACAGATGCAGCAGCAGCTTCATTATATATGGCTTTAGGAGCAAATTTTATTGTAACTCCAGTTTTAAGAGAAGACATTGCAATTGCATGTAATCGTAAAAAAGTTTTATGGTCTCCTGGTTGTGGAACTTTAACTGAAATTGCTAGAGCAGAAGAATTAGGTTGCGAAATAGTAAAATTATTTCCTGGTGATATTTATGGTCCTCAATTTGTAAAAGGAATTAAAGGCCCACAACCTTGGACGAGTATTATGCCAACTGGTGGTGTTTCTCCAACAAGAGAAAATTTAGAAGGTTGGTTTAACGCTGGTGTAACTTGTGTTGGAATGGGATCTAAATTAATGGCTAAAAATGCTGATGGTAGTTTCGATTACGCTACAATAGAAAGTAGAACAAAAGGAGCTTTAGATATTATTAAGTCTTTAAGATAAGAACTATCTTTATCTTCAAAATATTTAAACCCTTCAATTAATATTGAAGGGTTCTTTACTTTTTTATAAACCAATTTTGTACGTTTAAAATAACATAAGATGAAATACAATAAAGCAATATTTTACATGATTTATAGTGTAATTGCATTTTCTTTAATGAATGCAGTTGTTAAGTATTTAACCTCTTTTAATGTATATCAAATTGTGTTTTTTAGATCTGTTGGAACTTTGGCTTTTACAATTCCGTTGATTTTAAAATATAAAATTCCAATTCTTGGAACACATAAAAAGTTATTATTTATAAGAGGTCTTATTGGAGTTATTTCTTTAACTTGTTTTTTTGAATCGTTAAATTATTTGGCAGTAGGTACAGCTGTTTCTTTAAGATATACATCTCCAATATTTGCAGCTATTTTCTCTTTAATTTTCTTAAAAGAAACCATTAAACCCATACAATGGTTGCTATTTCTTTTAGCGTTTGTAGGAGTTTTAATTATAAAAGGATTTGGAATTGATGTAAATACAATTGGACTTTTATTAGTAATTACCTCCGCAATTTTTTTAGGTTTAATCTTTGTAGTAATTAGAAAAATTGGAGATAAAGAACATCCACTTGTAATTATTAATTATTTTATGGTTATGGCATTTGTTTTTGGAGGAATTATGTCTATTAATTATTGGAAAAACCCCACTATAATTGAATGGTTATTGCTATCTAGTTTAGGTGTTTTCGGTTATATTGGGCAGTTGTATATGACGAAAGCATTTCAGTTACATGAAACAAATGTTATAGCTCCACTAAAATATTTAGAAGTTATTTTTATGATTATAATTGGGGCAACTTGGTTTGGAGAAATCTATAATCTATGGACTTTACTCGGAATATTTCTAATTTTATTAGGCTTGGTATATAATATTTATTTGAAAAGTAAAAAGAACATTTAAATTAGTTTTAAAAAAAATCCCAACTTATATAGAGCTGGGATTTTTTGTTTAAATAAACCTTTTATTTTTATATTAAAAACCAGCTCCAGGAGCTTCAGGACTTGATGCCTGAGCTTTCTGTGGATTTAGAATCATATAAGTTCCCAATGCAGTTAATGCTGCATATTTTCCATAATTACCAATCTTTTTTAGAGCGTCTTTACGAGTAATTTCTTGGGTGTTTTTTATGTTTTTCTTCATAATGTTATTTCTTTAAGATTATCGTAAGTTATTCTAAGATTATTTTTTTGTTTAATCTTCCTTTTTCTGTATTTAATTGAACAATATAAACTCCTTTTGCTAATTTTGGAAGGTTAATGTCCATATTACTATCAGATTTAAAACTAGAGGACATTACTTGTTTTCCTAATATATTAAACATAGAGATTGATACTTCACCTTGTTGTAAACCTGTAATTGTTAAGTTTTCGTTATTTCTCTTGTAAATATTTACACCTTCAAAAGCTATATTTTCTGTTGAAAGAACTGTAGCAGTTGTTGTGTGAATAAAAAATCTACCAACTCCATTTATACTTGAGTCTAAAGTAAAAGTGTAGTCTTCATCGTTTAAATTAGTAAAAATCTTTTTTTCTCTATCCTCTATGAATACGTTAAGATTGTTAGGTAAATTTAATGCAGTTGCAGAAAAAGTAATTTCTTTATTTGCACTAGCTTTAACTCCAACTGGTATTACCATGGTTTCTATTCCAGAAATTGGTAAAGCTTGTTTCATAAAATTAACCCCTTCATTATCACTAACTAATTGAGTAAAAACATTAAGTGCTGATTCTTTACCTGTAAATGTACCAACGTCAAAACTTGGATCTAATCCTTTAGTTTTATCATCTAAATAATTAACATCTGTAGATTCTGTTTTTGTTCCGTCAGTAATATATAATTTAATTGAAGTAGTGCCAGTATTAGAAGATTTATAAAATGTAACAGGAGTTTGATAACTTAATTTACTAGCGTCAATTATAAAATTATCTGCATCAGAATTTGCCGCATTTACAAAGAAACCTTGTCCTGGATGAATATAATCTGTAGTTGCCAACACATCGTATCCAGCTCCACCAGATTTATTATTATCCCAAACATAGACATTTTTATGTGTAGCAGTTAAGCTTGTAGTATTACTTGCAATTAAATCGCTAACAAGAATATAAGAAGAATATGGATTACCTTTTAAATTCCAATTATTTGTACTTTGTGTAATTGAACTCATTAAGTTATCTGTTTTTATTGCTCCTGTAAATTTAATATAAGAGTTAGACATTGCATCTCTTTTAATAGAATATCCTTGTCCAGTTGCAAACGTACCAGAATTTGCAGCATCTGTTGCATAGATCCAATCTCCATCTGCATCTACGCCATTTGTATAAGTAGCAATTGCAACATTTGTACCTGTTCCTGTTGTATCATCAATATCGTTAGTACTAATCCAACTTCCATCATACATAGCCCCAACTACTGGACTAGATAATAGATGCCAATTAGTATCATTAGCTTCAACTCTATAAGTTACTTCACCAGTAAAAGAATTAAAAACTCTTAAAGAACCTCCAGATTCAATATATAATTCAGATGCTGGATCTACAGTTACAGTATACCCAACTGCATCTTTATTTGAATTTATTTTTGGTGTACTTGCTGTACCTGAAGGAATTGAGACGTCTGTAGATATATCTGGAACAATATTAGTACTCCAATTGCCTTTAGTATTCCAACTAGTACTGCTACTACCATTCCATACATTTGTAGGTTCGACTGGGTTTAGCTCTCCAATATAGATGTCTGAAAAGACAAAATCTTTAAAATAATCTGGTGCAACTTTAGAAAGAGTCCCAGAAAACACCCAGTTAGGGGCTACTGAACCACTGGCATTACCTGCAGCTGCCCAACCTCTTAAACCATGATCTGTTCTTGTGCCTTGTCTCATCATATATGATATGTTAGAATTACCCTGATTAACAATTACTGCACTTGTAGTTATTTTAAAATCTGTTGGATTGTCGTCATAAGATCTTGCAAAAACAGTTTGTCCATAACCATATTCACCTGTTTCTGACCCTAAAACAGGATCATCATAATCTAAATAAGAAACGGAATCATATAAAACCCATTTAGTTGTGTGGTCTCCTGTAGCATCAATAATACCATCATTATCAGAATCAATATCTAAATTTTTTGGATTTTCAGTTGCTGAAATTAACATATATGTTGCACTACCATCTGTAAGGTTTCCATCATACCCAATATTTGGAGTTGTAGATGCTACTGCATCACTATCATTACTTGTTACATCAAAACCAGCTTCACCAATTAAATTAATTGTTAAAACTGTTGAATTTGATGCTGCTAATTGTGTTGCATAAGGATTTGTTGTATCTGTATCTGCTACGTCCACATCGTTATAATTTGCAACTAAAGATAGAATACCATTTGAACCAAAAGTTACATTACCCGGATCATAAGCATCAAAAAGAATTGCTTCTTTAACTTTCCCCATGTCTGTTTTCCCACTTTCACCATCTCCCTCTACCATTATAAGGTATAAATTGGCAGGTACAGTTGCATTTGCAGTACCTCTTATTTCGTATAGCTCATTAGTTAAATCGCTTGTGTTTGGACTTGGAATCATTGTGTTTAAATAATACCCTGTGCCTGTAGGAATATTATCGAATTGAGAATATCCTATAATAGAGGATAATAATGTTAATAAAAGTAAAGTTTTTTTCATATTAGAAAGAATTAAATTAATATAATAATTTGGTTTACCAAATTGGTTTGTCAAACTGGTTAACCAAATATATTTTTCAAATATATTTTTTATTTAATTAAAATCAAAGCATTTAACTAATAAATGTATGTTATTTTACCTTTAATATGTTTTAATTTAACAGCAGTAGTTGTTATTTATTAGTTTTAAAGTCGAAATGAAGAGAATAATGTAAAAATTGACTTGGTAGATTTTTTATGTAAATGAATTTATAAGCGTAAAATTCATTTTATTAAATCTGATAAAAAGGTAGTTTATTTGGCATACAAATAAACCCAATGATTGTTTTCTTTACAAAAAAAAGAGTTTTCTTGAATACTTTCTAAGTTACCTTTCTCAATAAAAAAAGCATTAAAACGAACAGTGTTTTCAGTGGAATTTAAGAATTCTAATTTAACCCAATCTACAGATTTTGTCCACTTTTCTAATTCTTTATATTTATGTTTAGAAAGTCTAGTAGAACTATGATGACTTTTAGAGAGGTATTTTATATCAGCTAAAACAAAAGCACTGTACCTAGAACGCATTAATTGTTCTGCAGAAATAACATTTTTTATATTATTGTGGGCTATCTCACAACAATCTTTATATAGATTTTCTGGGTTACAAGGACAATTCATAATTAATTTAAAAGTGTTGTTTCTTCTTTAATTCGAAAACACCTTTCTTCACCTAGAAAAAGCGGGTTTCCATATTTTTCTGACCAAAAACCATCTAAAATATCTCTAGAAATACATCTGTAAACCACTACACCTTTATAGATGGTGTTTTCATCTCCTTGATAATTAAAGTTAATAACTAAAATATTATCCTTAAAAAAGCCAGTTCCAAATTGTTGTTGATTTTTGTTTATCAACCATTTAGCAACAATTCTATTATTGTTATCTAGAGATAAATTAAGAGTTCCTTTATAAGATTTTTCCTCCTCATTTTGATTACTTCCAATAATGGAAAATGTGCCAACTAAATCTTTAATTTTCATTTCGTTTATAAATTTAAGGTGATTTTATTGAAATTTCAGGTATAAATACCTGTTTTTTTATATAAAATAAAACTTAAATTTGTTTTAAATTAATTATTTTATAATTCATTTAAAAACAAAAGTTTATGAATAAAAAAACTACATTAATCTTCTTTTTTTTATTGACAAATACATTACTTGTTTTTTGTCAAAATTCAATAAACACTTCTAGTGGAAATGTAAAAACAAACAATGGCTCTTTCACTTATAGTGTTGGTCAGATATTTAACAATCAGTATTCTTCTACAAAAGGAAGTATTTCTTTTGGCGTACAAAATGCTTACGAAATATACACAACATTAGGTTTACTAAATACAGATATCAATTTAAAAATGGCTGTTTATCCTAATCCCATAGTTAATAATTTAAATCTTTCAATTAAAAATTATATAACTAAAGATTTAACTTTTGTTATATATGATATTCTTGGAAAAAAACAAATCGCAAATAAAATATTAGCCGAACAAACTATTATTAATGTAAAAAAACTACCAAACACAATATACTTCTTAAAAATAATAAAAAATAACAAACCTATAAAGATTTTTAAAATTATTAAAAAATAATATTATGAGAAAAGTATTTACACTACTGCTGTTAACTTTAAGTTTGAATTTAACTGCACAATCACCTCAAAAAATAAATTATCAAGCTGTTGTTAGAAATGCTAATAATGAACTTGTAAAAGAAAAAACCATAGGAATACAAGTAAGTATTTTAGAAGATTCTGCTAACGGAATTATTGCATATCAAGAATTACACACTGTTGCAACAAATATAAATGGTTTAGTTAATTTAGAAATTGGAATGGGATCTATCGTTTCTGGTGATTTTTCTACAATTAATTGGGGAGAAAAAAAAACATTTATAAAAACAGAAATAGATTTAGATGGCGGAACTTCTTACACTATTTCTGGTACAAGTGAGTTAGCAAGTGTGCCTTATGCTTTATATGCAAAAAATTCAGGAAGTTCTACTCCTGGTCCAAAAGGTGATGTTGGAGAAAAAGGCGATAAAGGAGAAACTGGAGCTACAGGATTAAAAGGTGATGTTGGAGAAAAAGGCGATAAAGGAGAAACTGGAGCTACAGGATTAAAAGGTGATGTTGGAGAAAAAGGTGATAAAGGAGAAACTGGAGCTACAGGATTAAAAGGTGATGTTGGAGAAAAAGGCGATAAAGGAGAAACTGGAGCTACAGGATTAAAAGGTGATGTTGGAGAAAAAGGTGATAAAGGAGAAACTGGAGCTGCAGGATTAAAAGGTGATGTTGGAGAAAAAGGTGATAAAGGAGAAACTGGAGCTACAGGATTAAAAGGTGATGTTGGAGAAAAAGGTGATAAAGGAGAAACTGGAGCTACAGGATTAAAAGGTGATGTTGGAGAAAAAGGTGATAAAGGAGAAACTGGAGCTACAGGATTAAAAGGTGATGTTGGAGAAAAAGGCGATAAAGGAGAAACTGGAGCTACAGGATTAAAAGGTGATGTTGGAGAAAAAGGTGATAAAGGAGAAACTGGAGCTACAGGATTAAAAGGTGATGTTGGAGAAAAAGGTGATAAAGGAGAAACTGGAGCTACAGGATTAAAAGGTGATGTTGGAGAAAAAGGCGATAAAGGCGAAACTGGAGCTACAGGATTAAAAGGTGATGTTGGAGAAAAAGGTGATAAGGGGGAAACTGGAGCTACAGGATTAAAAGGTGATGTTGGAGAAAAAGGTGATAAAGGAGAAACTGGAGCTACAGGATTAAAAGGTGATGTTGGAGAAAAAGGTGATAAAGGAGAAACTGGAGCTACAGGATTAAAAGGTGATGTTGGAGAAAAAGGTGATAAAGGAGAAACTGGAGCTACAGGATTAAAAGGTGATGTTGGAGAAAAAGGTGATAAAGGAGAAACTGGAGCTACAGGATTAAAAGGTGATGTTGGAGAAAAAGGCGATAAAGGAGAAACTGGAGCTACAGGATTAAAAGGTGATGTTGGAGAAAAAGGTGATAAAGGAGAAACTGGAGCTACAGGATTAAAAGGTGATGTTGGAGAAAAAGGTGATACTGGAGAAAAAGGAGATACAGGTGCAGATGGAACTGCAAGTTTTCCAACAGCAGTTGCTGGAAATTTAATTACTTATGATGGTACAAATTGGGTAGCCAAAACATTCTCAGCACGAGCTCAAAATACTGGTGGTAACCTTCCAATAAATATAAGAACCCCATATTTAGGTGTCAACTATATTATTGCATTGCAAGGAACTTTTCCCTCTAGAAGTTCTGCTTCACCTTTTATAGCAGAAATTATAATGTTTGCGGGAAACTTCGTACCTAGAGGATGGGCGTTTTGTGAAGGGCAACTTTTACCAATAAGTAGCAACACAGCCTTGTATTCTATAATTGGAACAATTTATGGTGGAGATGGAAGAACAACTATGGCACTGCCAGATTTAAGAGGTAGAACTCCTTTACAGCCTGGAAATGGACCTGGATTAACAAGTTTAAGATTAGGTCAAAAAGGAGGTGTAGAGTCTGTTACGTTAAATTCAACTACTTTACCAAGCCATAGCCATGCAATTGTTTTTGAATAAAAAAATATTAAAATTATATTTTTGTTTTATAACAATAATAGGTTCTAATTTAATATATTCTCAAAATTCCCATAAGTCAGATTTATGGGCTTTTGATATTTTAAATATTCCTGAAAACAAAACAAAAGGAAAAGATCTAACCCAAATTACAATTGCTGTAATAGATGATGGTTTTATGTTATCTCATAAATCTATTGCTTCTTTCTTGTATAAAAATACTTCAGAAGTAGAAAATAATTTTATAGATGATGATGGTAATGGTTATATAGATGATTTTATTGGTTGGGACATTGCAGATGATGACAGTAATGTAAATATTCCTGAAGGTAAAGAGGCTAATTATTATCATGGAACTTATGTAGCTAGTTTAATAACAAGAATAGCATCAATTCATTATGGTGCTTTAGCCAAAGATTATATTAAAATAATGCCCATAAAAGTTTTAGAAGACAATGCAAATAATACATATTTAAAAAAGGGTTATGATGGTGTAAAATATGCAATAGATAATGGTGCAGATATTATTTGTCTATCATGGAGTGGTGGTTTTCCTACAGAAAAACAAAAAACTCTTATGAAACAAGCGAAAGCGAAAGGTATTATTATAGTTTCTTCCGCGGGTAATTTTAATGAGCGCAAAGTTTTATATCCAGCAAACTTTAAAGAAGTAATTGCTGTTGCTGGAGTTGGTGTAGATTTAGAGAAGGGAAAATTTTCTAATTTTGGTGATAAAATATCAATATCTGCACCATCAGAATATGTAAAAGGTGCATACCCTGTTCAGAAAAATGCTTATATACATGATAATGGAACTTCCGCTTCTGCAGGCCTTGTAGCAGGTGTTATTGCTTTGTTGAAAAGTAAGAATCCATCTTTAAATAAAGAAGAAGTAGAAGCAATTATTAACAATTCTTCAAACTCAAATAGTACAGAGAAAAATAAATATTTAGGGCTATTAGGAAGTGGAATTATTGATGTTGAAAAGGCAATTTTATCTTTAAATGAGCCAAACAAATTTTTTAGTAGTAATAAAAACAGAGGAGCTATTTTGTATAATAAAAGAAACTCAGATAGTATTTATACTATAAAACCAGAAGGAGTTTTTAGTGGTTTCAATTTATCTTTAAGTTCAAAAGAAGTAAAAAAGAAGAAAAATAACTACTTTTCGATTTATTTAAAAGATACATTATGGAGAAATTTTAATTTAGAAAACATACCTAAGAAACTTTATATACCAGCTAATAGTTTTACTGTAAAAACAAAGGCAAAATTTAAAAAGAAAGATATATTTAAAATGTCTTTTTACAGTAAGTCTATAGACTCTACAAAGCTATATTGTAAGGAAATAACAAACTTATCAAAAAATGGAGAGGTTGTAAATAATGGAAGTCTAGAAAATAATTATGTAAATAATACTTCTTGTAGATGGGTTATTACTGCTCCAAAAAATAAAAGGATTAAATTTTTATTTAATAAAATGGATACAGAACCAAATGTAGATTTTGTTTACATTGCAGATGGAGAGTCTTTAGTGCAAGAGAATATATTTGCTAAATTTAGTGGCAACAATTTACCACCTGTAGTAAGTTCTAATTCTAATAAAGTGTTAGTTTGGTTTATTACAGACAAAAAAAACACAAAAAAAGGCTGGGAATTTAAGTATGAATTTGTTGATTAAAAACAACAAATTTCTATTAATAAATAAATTATAAAAACTCAGAATTATACAAGTTCTGGGTTTTTATTTAGCTATTTCCCGATACAATATGTAATTTTTATTTTAAACAAAGGGTTTAAGGCAGTTGAGGTGGAGTATAGGTGTAAGATTTTAACTTCTTTTAGTTGATTTTGGCAAATAAAAACAAATCAATTATAATTTTTCAAACTTACTTTCAATATTCTAAAAATATTATCACTTAAAAGCTTTGGATTTAAAACTTCTATAAAAATTCCAACTATTCAAAACTTGAGCTTTAATTTTAAATAGATGTTTTATACTTGATCAATTCTTCAATCTTTATTGGTAGATTATTTAACGAATAAGTTAAGTTTAAATTTCTTTTTTTATCACAAGTTTGTAATCGTTTTAGGGACCATCATTTCCAAAACAAGCTAAAAGCATATTTACGTAGTTTAATTCTACTTGTGTATATTTATCTTGGGAATAAAATATTTTTTTAAATATTCAACAGAATAAAGGATGAACAAAATGTTCACCCTTTTAGATAATTATAATTATTTCTTTACAAACTTTTTGATGTAAATTTTATCATCAACTTTAAGTTTTAAAAGGTAAACTCCTTTTGGTAAGTTTTTTACTTCTATTTTATTAGAGTTATTTAAATCTTTTTCAATAACTAATTTTCCTAAATAATTATAAACTTTCACAGACGTGTTTGATCTATTTTTAGGTAGTACCAAAGTTAAGTTTGCAGATACTGGATTAGGATATAAATTAAAATTACTGATTCCTATTTTAGTTTCAGTATTTAGAACATTTACCTTATTGGCTGTATTAGTAGCTGCTGGAAAATCATAATTGTTATAGGTAGAGAAAAATGTGCTTCCAAATTTGTTGGCAGCCAAACCAAATAACATAGATGAATAATCTACTCCTTGAATTTCGTTAGGTTTCCAAGTTGTTTCGTCCAAACTATATCTCCATAAAAGAGTTTCACCTGTTGGTAAATTGTATAAACCTCTTGTGCCAGATAGCATTTGAATTAAATCATTTTTCACAGTTGCATCTGTTGGTAAAAAGCCTGCAATAATATGAGGAGAAACTACTCTTGCTGGGTGATTATTTATGTCATCTGCATGATAACCAATAGTTGTATAAAATGTATTACCAATTGTTGTAGGAGAACTTCCAGCGCCTAATCCCCATTCATAACTGCTAATGTGACCTGTAGGGTAAGAACTTTGAATGTTTGTATAATATAGTTTATCTGCTGCCAAAGTATTAGACATGTAGGTTTTGTATAAAGTACTGTTATGTGCCCAAGGAACTAAATAAAAAGGAAACTGAATTACGAAATTTGAACGAAAACTATTTGTTGAGTTGTAATCTGATAATATTTGGTATCCCCAATAATTAGCATATGCAAAATTATTTAATTGAGTCCAAACATTCCAAGCAGTTGTTCCATTTCCTGGAGTGTTTCCTTCTGATTTTTTTGCTAAATAGGCTACAATCATATATTCATTAAATGGTTTAGCAGAAGAACCTTGCCCATTTCCTAATGCATTTTGCTCTAACCAAATAGAACCAGTTGTAGGATTGTCTATAGCAGAAACCCAATCTACAGATAAAAAAAGTTCATCAGCATAAGCAGCAATTTGTGTATTATTACTAAAATACTTCTTTGCAAATAAAGTACCTGTTGTTAATAATGCAGTGTCAATTGTGCTATATTCAGAATTCCAAGCTTGTGCACCTGAACTTATATCTAAAAAATGCCTATAATAACCTTTATTGTTTCTATCTGGAGTAAAACCTGTGGTATATCCTAAAATTGTTTTTAATGTTTCTATAACTTTTGTTTCTGCATCTGTAATATAACCTGCTTTGTCTGCAATACACAATGCAATAAGTCCAGTCCCTACATTTGCAGCAGAAATTGGATGGTAATCAGACCAGCCAGTTTTTATGATTTTTGCATCTCTATACATTCCATTTGATAACCTCATAGATTCGTATAGCGTATATGTGTTTTCTAATAATTGGTCAGTTGTAATTTGTGATTGTGAATTTTGATTTGATAATAAAAATTGTAGTATAACGATAATTAAAACTTTACTGTAGAATGATGTTTTCATAATTTTAATATTTAAGTTTAGTTATTTTTTAAAAGTTACGATCTTACTTCAATACATTACTAAAGCAATAATTTTACACTACCAAAAAGCTACAATTTTTTTAGTATTGGCTTTTAATAGAATACTGTCATTAGTGTATTTTTCAACTTTAACACCATCTATAAGTACGTTTTTAGGCATACTGTCAGTTGGCCAAAACAATTTTATTTCTTTTAGATCTTCAAATTTTCCATTAATTAATACTGATAATTTTTTATCTTGATACTTCATCTTAATAGTTGCATCCCCAAAATGTGTAGGAAAATCTGTTAAAGAAATACCACCATTTTTTAACCAATCTAAAGGTGCTCCATTCAATAATTCTATTCTTTTCTCGGCATCGTTTTCTAAAATTATTAAACCTCTAACTGAATTTACATAACCAGAACCAACCCAAGTATGTGGCATATCGCCAATATAACTGCCTAAACGAGGTCTACTGTGTACTACTTCTCCCCAATGATTCCATTTTAAAGGTCTTTTATCATTAAACATCATTTCGTGTAATTCTTGTGCTTCTTTTCTCATTCCTAATTTAGCCAATGCCAAAATATTTCTATTTTCATAAGGAGTGTAACTATAGGTTTTTCCGTTAGAAACTCTGTCTTTTACAGATGTTATATAAGATGTAAATGTGTTTTTTAATAATTTTTCTGGAAGTATAGAAGTAGATTCACAAGGAAATAAAGCAATAGCAATTGATGTTGGGTCTGGGTCTCCTAAATCTGCAGAAGAAGGTAAATAGTCTATCTTAAAATGGTCAACAGTTAATTCTATCGATTTTTTTAAACTCGAAGCAAATATTTTATGATTTTCATTTGCCCAATTTGCAATATCAACTTCATGAAGTTCATTAGAAGCATATTCGCCATCTAACCAGCCTCTTAATGCCCAAAAATCATCCCAATAAGAATGTCTTGGAATATCATAACCTTCATGGCTAATAGATGCTGGAATTATTCCGCGAAAACGCTCGCTGTTATTTTCTTTACTCATATAACCATCTTCTAAAGTAACATTTCTTAATGTTATCATATAATCCATCGCTTTTTTGATGGTTTTAAAATGCTTTTTAAGAAATTTTTTGTCTTTTGTAAATCGATAATACTCCATCATTCCATAGATAAACTCACCTTGCGCATCATATTCTATATCAGCTCCATAACCTGTAAAATTTTCTCCTTTGTTAGATAAAATTGGTGGTACTTGTCCATTTTCTCTTACTCTTTCTGCATACCATTCCATATAATCTTTAGCTTCACTTAACAAGCCCATTCTCATTAAAGCAGAACACGTCATAGCGCCATCTCTAATCCAAGTTCTATTGTAGTTTCTTGAACCAGGTTGAATTACAATTCCATCTTGATTCAATAAAATATAACCAATTTGAGATTTTACGGTGTTTTCTACTTCAACATTTCCAAGTGAAAATCCAACTTTATCAATTTTGTTTTTCCATAATTGAATTTGTTCATCCTTTAATTCTTTAAAACTTTTATTGAAGTTTACATCCGTGATATTTTCGTGTAAAGGCACACCAACTCTAATTTCTTGATTTTTATTTGGGGCAACAGAAAGTTGATATTCAATAGCTCCAGAAGCAAGACCATCTTCACTTTCAGAAGAAGAATTAGAAGGAAATCTATTTTTATATAATTGTTGAATAATTGTACCTTCATTTAATGTTGTAGCTCCTACTTTTACTCCCTTTTTATTAAGAATATACAAAGCTTTATCATTTACATATATTTTAGGTTGATGAGTATTGTCTATTTTTAATTTATGAATTAGAGACAAACCACCATGTTGCCATTTCGGATTAATTTGAACAGGATGTATCACAAAAAATAATGTAGCATCTAATTTTTTTGAAGTTTTATTTTCTAAACTGTAAGAAACTTCGCTTACCGATTTTTGAGTTTTTCCATAAGACAAACCGTTTATCGATACATCAAAATCTTTAAAAATCCATTTTACAGAAGGTAAAGGCAGATAACCTTCAGCCAAATCGTTTTCTATTTTTATAGCATCTAAAGCTGTTAACAATTTGCCATTTATTTTTAAAACAGGCATTAATGTTGGAGCTCCAGCATAAGGTTCTATATTTCCATATTCATCAAAAAGAGATTCTTCTGTGTCATTAGGTACACCTAAAAGCGTCCAGTAAACTTGCCTGTTTTTAAGTTGAGTTGGGTATAAACCCAAAGGCATTTTTTGAGCTAAAATTTCATACTTTACTAAATTAGAAAGTTGCTTATTAGGTCCGTAAAGTGTAATATCTTTAATAGTAAAACCTATGTTTTTTGTGATAGGATTCTTTAAAACTAATTTTACGTATTGTAATTTCTTTTTTTGATGTTTTAATATCTCAAAACTTCCTAATCCTTCTTTTATTTCTGATGTTTTTGCCCAATCTTTACCATCTAAAGAAGTAAAATAGTCTAAATCTTGAGCATAATTAGCAGCCCAATCTAAACGAATTCCACCAATTTCTATTGGTTTTAAAAAGTTTAAAACTAATTCAGATTCATTTTCAGAACTCGAACTCCATTCAGTATTACTATTGCCATCTAACAAATTAATAGCGTCCTTAACAACTACATCATTTTCTATTATTATAGGTACTTCTGATGTTCCTTTCAAACTGATATCAAGAATAGAAAAACCCCAACCAGTTGCTCTTGTATGCAGATTTATTTTAATATACTTTGCTTTTCTGGGAGTTGTAAAAATATCTTGTATGCCACCTTCACCTTGTTCTGTAGCATATCCTTTTTCCCATTTATCTCCATCAACAGAGGTTAAAATTTCAAAAGATTTTGCATACGCAGATTCCCAAATAATTTGTAATCCTGTAAAAATAAAATTCTCGTGTGTATTTATTTCTAACCATTGTTCATCACTCCAATTAGATCCCCAGCGTGAAGATTTGTCTTCATCGATTGCATTAGATGGCTTAAACCTTTCTTCTTGTGAAGAAGACGCTGTAACAGTCCATTGATCTTTTTGAGGTGGATTTTCTTTTGTTTTACAACCCCAAATAATACATAGTAACAATAATAGTCTAAAGTAGAAATTGGTTTTTGTTGATGACATTTTTTAAGGTTAAAGCTGAATGTTTATATCGTTTTTATCTTGTTTTAGTAGTTCTATAAATTTAGAAGTATTAATTAATACACCACCTTTTCTATATTGATTTTCTTGATAAATAATATCAATATTTTTACCATTTACTGTTATTTTCTTTGGATGATATTCCTCTTCTTTTACAGAAAAATGAATAGTTAAAGGATATCCTTTGTACTGAATAGAGGCAGATAATCCGTCAAAGTTTTTAGGAATTACAGGGTCTATAATTGTTTTTCCATATTCAGTTCGAAGACCTAATAAATGCCAAACTAAAAGGCCCATATAAATTCCTGGTCCGCTCGAATAAATTCGCCAACCACCTTTTAAAGTTATTTTACCTTCTTTTAGTTCTTCATAACGCTCATCAGCTTCATACCTGTTTTTAAACGTAACATCCGAACTACTATAATAACAATTAGATTGTCTAAAATCTCCACAAGTAACAATTTCATTATAAGCAATTGGGTTTGCTTGTCTTAAAGCTTTTACAAATGCTGTAGCATTACCAACTCTTGCTTGAGTTTCTGCATAACGTAAATGTGCGTGCATGTACATAATACCTATTTCTCTACCAAAAAAGCTACTACTTTCTGCTCTTTGAAATATGGTTTGAATTCCTCCATTGTATTTCGGAGGACGATTCATTAAACGTGCGCCATCTGGTCCTTTTAAATGTTTTTCAATCAAATTCAAATGAAATTGAGCTTGTTCTTTTGTAAAAATACCACTGATAATTCCTCTAATCATTGGTAACAAACGATATTGAATATTCGTTTTTGTGTCTGAAGGATGTAATAATAAACTAATGCTATTATCATCTTCTATTAAACCATGACCAGCAACAATATTATCTTTAATTAAGTATTTATTAAAATCTGCTTTTATATTAGCGCAAATATTTTTTAAACGTGTTTCCTTTTTGTGGTCTCCAATTAATTGATATACTTCTGTAAAGTTTGAAAATGCTTGATAATTCAATTCAACTGTCCAACTAGAAATTAGTTTTTCTGCCAAATCTTTGCTTGCAGGTTGCATAGAATCATTCCAATCTCCACCACCAAAAGGCACAAAAGAAGTATTAGGAATAAAGGAATCTACCAGCATATCTATAAGCCTTTCTATATGTTCTAAAAGTGATGTTTTTTCAACAGTTTCTGTCCCTTTTTCATTATAATAAGGAAGTATTTCTGATAAAATTTCTGCATCTCCTGTTGCTTTAATATAGTTTCCTAAAGCAATAATACACCAATGATGAATATCTCCATGAGAAGAACCTGCTCTAATTTCAGAAAAACTATCAAACATCCACCATTGTGGCCAACCACCATCTGTATTTTGATTAGAGAATATAATTTTTAATATTTCTTTTGCTTCATCGTATTTTTCTGTACATAAAAGCAATTCAAAAGGCCCTTGTGTTGTGTCTCTTGTTCCCCAAGCAGCACCGTCAAATTGCTCTAAACCATGTGGTGTTAATAAATGTGTAAGTGCATTAACTCCATACCAAGGTAAAATTTCTTGTAGTACAGAAATATCTTTGTCATTTCCTTTTAGAGAAAGGTTAGAAGATAAATGATTCCAATCTTCTTTAGCGTTTTTACAATCTAAAGCAAATTGTATATCTGTGTTTTTTATTGCAACAAAGTTAGAACCTTTAACAACTTCACCTAAAAAACTAATGCAAAAATTCGAAGTTTCTTTTACTGAAATATTAAAGAAAGAACCACCATGTTTTTTTCCATCATCATACAGCGTTTCATTACCAGTAATTTTATAATTTACTTCGTTACTTTGTAGGCGAATTCTAAATTGAGAGCTTGGAAATTTATTAGCTATTTGGCTTTCTTTATTTGGTTTTGCTACAAATTCTTGTGGATTCAGTTCCTGAATTTTCCAATCTATAGCTTCGTCTAAATTGTTGGTAACTAATATATTTACTTTTGAACCATTCAGAACTTTAAAGTCCATATTTACTTGTGGAGCATCTTTAGACGTCCAAGTTCTTATTTGAAAACAATGCTCTTTAAATTTATAAATCCATCTACAATAATTTAAGCCCATTTCAAAGGCAGAAGGAATGCCTAAAAGATATTTTTTATCTTCAATTTCTATAAAAATCCTTTGTCCGGTTTCTACTTCTAAATTAAATTGACTCGAAGAAAGAGATAAAAAACGATTAAAATTTGTGTTTCCTTGCGTTATATGAGAGTTGAAAACACCACATGCATAAGAAGTTGTAGAAACGATACTTTCATCTGGAGTATAACCAGCTTTTGCTTGCATTATATGTCCATGAGGTCGATCTACTAAAATTTCTTTTTCTTTTAATACAACATGATTATTTTCTTCATAGAAAAAAGACAGCAATTGATCACCTTTATATTCTAAATGACGTTTTTCTTTACTAAAATAGTGGTCTAATTCCTCTAAATCTAAATTATGAACAGGTAAAAAAGTAGCCGCATTAAAAATATTTTTGCTGGGTTTAAAAGAACCCTCTTTTTCTTGATGAATGGTATTCTCTTCAAACTCATTTATAACATCAGATAAAAGATCTAAATCTTTTTCGGTTGTAGATTCTGGGTGATTTGAAACATATTTACCAACAAAAACACTATGGTGAGTTTCATCCTTTTTTAACAGAAATGGTTTTTCTTGTAAAGCAACAATAGCTAATTCTCCAGAACATTCTCCGTCTAATTTTTCTTTCAATAAACTTTCAGGAATACCAGTTTCTCTGTAGCTTTTTCCGTAAAACTGAATACCATCTGTACTTGCAGATTCTGCAGTATTTTTACAGGTTAAGAGTAACCAAGGCGTTTCTGTGCTTGCTTTAAAGTTTTGTCGACAACAAACAACAGTGCCATAATTAGTGTCTTCTAAAATACGTCTTTCTAAATATTGACTAACATAATATTCGTTTACCAAAGCATCAGATACTTCTTTTAAACCCACATCTTGAATGTAAATTACATCTAATTCTAAAACTGTGTTAGAAGTGTTTTTAGTTTCTAAAGACCACTGCCAGCTTAAGCTTTTAGAAGATAATTGTAAAGTACATTTATAAGAAATAGTATCCCAAGTACCTTCCGCAATAAAAGTGTTCTCATTTATGGTAAAAGTACTATTGCTTTCTGGTCCTAAAATTGCTTTATATGAATAACCGTTTGTTTTTTTTCTTAAATATAAATTTGCGCCAGCTTTAGAAAATAATGATGTTTCTTTCAAGCTAATTCTTATGGGAGCCGCTTTTACACTTTTAACTAAACCGTTCTCTAAAAACTGAAAAGAAAGACCTTTTGAGTTTTCTATATTTAAATAATTATTTAAAGCCATAACCTGTATTGTTGTGTATTTTTTTTTAAAGTTAGATGTTCATTTATTCTTGTTCGAGCTCTCTTTTCTCTATTGCAGCTTTAATTTCAAAAGACTTTTCTTCTGTTAATGGGTACTTTAAAGTGAATAAGAATGAAATAATACAAAGAATTAAAGGCAACCCAATTTCTACAGCTCTCATCATTAAAAGTGTGTAAGGAGATTGTTGGTTTAGAGGCATTACTTGCAGTTTTATATCTTTAATTGCTGCGTAAAACTCATCTAAATTGGTTGTTTGTAAATTTTTAAGTTGATGATTAATTTCTGATAAATTAGTAACCAGATTTTTATAGTGTTCTGTACTATTTTTATTTGTTGTAGCTTCTTTCTCTAAATGGTCTAATAATAATGCACCATTTAATTTGGCTTTGGTAAGCTCAATTTTTGAAAAAGATGAAATATTTTGATTAGCAACCCTTTTAAATTCTGAATTTACTTCTTTATAATCTAAAATAGAATGCTGGTTTTCTAAAGTAGTTTTTATTTTTACTATATCTTTTGAAGCATTTACATAAAGGTCTTTTTTGAAGTTCTTTTCGCTTTTACTTGCTTCTGGATTTTCTGCTATTTTATTTTCTAAATTATTTAGAGTTATTAGATAATCATCAACATCAGTTAAATTTTCATTGTAAAGTGTATTTAAGTTTTTCTGATATTCTAAAAAAGTTAAATCTTGAGATTCTTTAACGAATGCGATATTTTTTTCAATCTTATTAATGGAACCTTTAAAATCATCTACTTTTATCACTTGTGTTTCATCAAATTGAGTAAAAACAATTAATAAACCTGCCACAAAACTTGCTAATGCAGTTCCCATTTTTATAAACCACCAAAAAATGGAATAATAACTACCTTCAGATTTTCTATTTGTTTTCAAATAATCTTCGTCACAAATATCACCTACCATAGAAGAACCTAAAGTAAAAAAGAACAACATTCCAATAGATAATAAAATGGTTGGAATTACTATTAAATAAGGAAATTCGTGGTTGTAGCACACAATTTTAGACAATTGAGCCAAAAACATTAAACCAATTGCAATCAGTAATGTTTTTCTTTTACCTACTTTAGGACTTAACCAATTTAAAGGAAAAACTGCAAGTAAACCTGTAATTGCCCATACAGTTCCATTGATTCCTAATAGGGTAGCAGCTACTTCTTTGTTTCCATCAAAAATGTAATAAATAGGAATATAATAGCCGAGTAAATTCACAAAATTAAAACCCATTGCCAAGGTAAAAACAATAGCTACTAATCTAATAAATGTTTTATTTTTAAAGGTATGCTTAATATCTCCCCAAAATGGCGTCTTTTTTTGTTTTTCAACTTTTTTAAATCCAGGTTCTTTTACAGTAAAAAACCACCAAAAAGAAAGCGGAATTAAGATAACAGCTACTAACATAGAAACATATTTCATTCCATCTGCTTCATTTCCATCAGCACCTTTAAAATACTCCATATTTGCTAATGCAAAAAGCCAAGGAGTACTCATTGCAAAAAGGTTTCCTAAAAAACTTTTTGCGCTAAATAACCGTGTTCTTTCATGGTAATCATTAGACATTTCCATACCTAAAGCACCATGAGGAATTTCAAAAATTGTACAAGCTGTAAAAAATATTAAAAGCCAAAAAAGGATATAACCTAATTGAAACCATTTAAAACTCTCATCTGTAGGAAACCATTCATGAACCAATTCACCATCAGGAATCCACCACATTAATACAAAACTAATGGCAACTGCAATTCCACCGACTAATAAAAAAGGTCTTCTTCTTCCCCAGCGTGTTCTAATATTATCTGAAAAATGCCCAACAATTGGGTCTGAAATAGCATCCCATAAACGAGGTATAATTAGAATAACTCCAAGCCAAAGAGCACTTAAACCCATGCTAATGTTTCCAATAAGCCCCATTAACTGCCCTGCAATGTTAAATAATGCTATGGGTATAATTCCGCCAAAACCATAAGCTGCTAATTGTAAAAAAGGAATTTTGCTATCTTTTTTTACAGGTTGATGATTTTGTGGAGAACTACTCATTTTTATGTTTTTTGTATCTAAACTTGTTTTCTTTTGGGTATAATAAACCATTACATCGCTTTATCTTATTGTAGATAAGTAAAAACTTGTTTTAATTAAAAGTTATGTAATGGTTGTATTATAAGGGCAATGGTTTTACTCCCATCTGATATCGTCTACATAATAAATATCTGGGTTGGCTCCATTTGCTTCTCCTCCATTGAAAAAGAAAACTATTTTTTGATGATCTTTTGATGCTTGTGAACTAAAATCGAAAGTATATTCTGTCCAAACTCCTGTTGTATTTATTGCACCCCAAATTTCGTTTACATCAGAAGTACCACCTTCTAATTTTGCCAAAAGAGGCACGTTTTTGGTTGATAAGACTTTAATTTTTAAAATGTTCTTTGTAGATAAATCTATAGATTTACCGAAGTTAAATAATAAATGATCCCAAGCATTTGTACCATCATCTCTTACTTCTAAAACGGCTGCGCTGTTATTAATTCCAGATTTGTTTGGGTTATCTACAGCTATAGTTGCAGCGTTACCTTCAATAGAATAATTTTGCTGGCATTCTGCGTCGCTTACAATTGTTTCATCTGCAACAACACCAGTACAAGATATTGTATTTGCTTCTACAAATTTTACATCATCTATAAAATAAATATCTTCTGTTGTTCCATCATTTTGTCCTCCATTAAAAAAGAAAACTACTTTGTTATGTTTCTTGTTTGCTTGGCTACTAAAATCGAAGCTATATTCTTTCCAATCTCCAACAACATCTATTGTTCCCCAAATTTCGCTTGCTGCAGAAGTTCCTCCTTCTAATTTAGCTAATAATGGGACAGCTTTAGATGAATGAACTTTAATTTTCAAGATATTTTTTGATGTTAAGTCTATTGCTTCTGTATTATCAAAAATTAAAAAATCGAAAGGAGCTGTTCCATCATCTATTACTTTAAGAACGTTTAAACTCTTGTTATTGGCGTTGTTATTTGGGTTTTCTACAACTTTTGTTGTTACATTACCTTCAGGGTTTCTATTAATTTGACAATCAAAATCATTTAAAATTGATGCATCTGAAATTGTATTCGCACAAGGATCTTCTGTAAACCTTAAATCGTCTATAAAGTATTCATCTGTACCATTTGTATCTACACCAGCATTAAAAAACAGTACTATTTTAGTATGATTTTCTGTTGCTTGATCTAAAAAGTTAAATGTATATTCTTTCCATTCTCCAGCAACAACTTGTTGGTCTTTTTCAACTGCGCCAGATGTTCCTCCCTCTAATTTTACTTTTAAGGTTCCAGCAAGAGGTGCATATACTTTTATGCTAAAGATGTTGTTTGTAGATAAATCAATCGCTTCTTCGTAATCTATTATTACTGCATCCCAAGCACCAAGTTCATCTACATATTTCCCACTAAAATCACTTTCATTTACTGTAGATTTGTTAGGTGTTAATATCTTTTCTACTTCTGGAATAGCTACATTTTTTTGGCAATCGAAATCGTTAACAATACTTTTATCTTTATCTACACCTTCACAAATATTTTTTGAGGTGTCTAAAAATAAATCATCTAAATAGTAAACTGCAGCATTATTGGTTGCGTTAAAACTTAAAGTTAATTTATTATGTTCTTCTTTAGAAAAAGCACTAAAATCGAATGTATATTCATGCCAGCCGTTATCTGCATTGATATTTTGTTCTAGGCTAGTTGCGCCTGTTTTACCACCTTCTAATCTTACATTAATTTTACTTTCTTCTTTTGTTCTAATTTTAATTTTAAAAATAGCAAAATTTGCAAAATCTATTGCTGTACCTAAATCTATAGAAATATCTTCACCTACAACATCAGAATCTACATACTTACCTACAAAAAGACTTTTGTTTATTTGAATTTCAGCAGGGTTTCTAACAACTTCTACGTTTGCTAACACAATATTAGACTGACACTCGAAGTCATTAATAATATTAGGGTTTACAACAACATTAGTATCTTCACATGGTGTAAAGGTAATTGTTGGAAATTTCTCTAATTCATTTTCACAAGAAGAGTAACTAAATACTATTAACAATAAAACAGTATATTTTTTAAGGTGCAACAGTACGTTTTTCATAAATTGTTATTGTTTAATTATTTTAATGTCTTTAACATTGTTATTAGATTTTACTTTAACAAAGTAGATACCTTTACTTAATTTAGAAACATCTAATAAATATTCTTGTTTGTTAATGTTTTTATTTTGAATTACTTTTTGACCACTGATATTATATACATTAACATTTTGAATGTTATTACCAGTTGTTTTAATGTTCACTAGATCTTTTGTAATTGTTGGAAATGCTACTATTTCTTTTTCTAAAGCAATATCGTTAATGCCAGCTGTTGCAGATGAAGTCCATTGTATATCATCTAAAAAATAAATATCTGAAGTTGTTCCGTCAGATTTTCCAGCATTTATAAATAATACTAATTTTGTGTTAGCATCTCCTCCAGTAGAATTATCTGAAAAACCACTAAAATCGAAAGTAAATTCTATCCAAGAATTTAATGGACCTTCATCTATACTAAATGGAGACCAAACTTCTCTTGCAGATGTGCCACCTTCTAATTTTGCCAAAATTTGAATAGATTTAGGAGTATGAAGTTTTATTTTTAAAAAGTTATTTGTAGATAAATCTATAGCAGTTCCATAATCGAAAACTAAAGCGTCAAAACCTTCTGTTCCATTATCTACATATCTACCAACATTTGCACTAGTATTAATTCCTGTTGCAGATGGGTTTGCTACCTTGGTTAAAGTTGTTGGGTAGGCTCCATGAGATGGGCCAGAACATTCAAAATCTGTAAGAGTAGGGTCTACACATTGTGCAAAAGTATTATAAGAAATGAATAGAACTATAAGTAAAATTTTTTTCATGAGATGAGTTTTTAAATTATCTCGTAAATTTATAGTAAGTGTTTTAAAATTAAACTGTAGTACTTGGTTGTAAATAAAAATAGTATCTAAAACACTGTTTCACAGTGTTTTAAAAATAGTAATTATTTTATTTTTAACATAATGATGTATTGTTGATGTGTTGTAAATACGTTGTTTTTTTAGCTTTTAGATGGTAATTAGAAAATCAAAAATGCTTTTACTTTTTGTAAGGTTAATTTTTTTTCGCAATCGATATCTATGCAATTCTACACCTCTTAAACTAATTCCCATTAAAGGAGCAATTTCTTTAGAAGTATGCCCAGTTTTAATGTATGCACAAAGTTTTAAATCTTTACTTGTTAGTTTAGGGTATTCTGAAACTAATTTTTTAAAGAAATCTTCATGTAATTCATTAAAACTGTCTTCAAACATTTTCCAATCTCTGTTGTTGCTGATAGATTCATTTGCTACTTTTAATAACTTTTTTGATATATATTGATCTGGGAATGTTTTCGATAATCTATTTAGTTCATTTCTTAAAATAATAATAATTTCGTTCTTTTTTATAATTGAAGCTGTTATTGCTGCCAATACTCTTTTTTTACTATTTACTTCTTTTTTAAGATTCTCTTTTTCAATTTTATGAATCTTCTTTTGTGTATCTCTTACAAGTTCTTTTTGAATTTTAATTTGTTTTTTTCTAAATTTTAAATTATTTACTTTTCTAAAAATAAAGTAAGAAGCTATTAATAATGAAAAGTATAAAAGTTTCATCCAAATAGACAAATACCAAGGAGGTAAAACTTCTAAAAATATTTTTCTTGATTTCTGATTGTCATTAGTACTATCACTATTTTCATTTATTATATTGATGGTATAATTACCATATTTTAAATTTTGAAGCTTAATTTGCCCATTATCTACAGTTCCATTAGAATTAATTCTCCCAGTAACAGAAAAAGAGTTCTTATTCTCATAAGAATTAGGTGTAAAAAAATCTAAAGAAATAATTTTTGCTTCTTTGTAAGGAATTTTTAAAATACTATCTTGAGTGGAAAAACTATTTTTTTGAGTATATATTCTCTCTATTTCTGGTATCTCTATTTCCTCTTTTTTGGTACTGTAATTTTTTAAATTGAATTGCGTAAAACCATCATTCAAATTAATTAATCTTAAAGAATCGTTTCTTATAATTATTTTTTCATAATTAATAAGTAGTCTTTCCTTTATTTGAGAAGAATTAATATAAGAAACTCTTTTATTGTCTTTATTTATGTATAAAACATCTTTGTTTTGGTCTATAAACCATAAACCATTTTTGTCATTGCCAATAAAGTTTTTACCATTGAATTGTTGTAGTTCTTTAAACTCTTCTATACTATTATTTTCTTTAGAGTAAGTAAACCACTTCTTATTATTATAGAAGGCAATAGTATTATGAATTGTAAAAATTTTTGTTTTATAATCTTTAAAATTTTCATTTTCCCCAAACGATTCAATATTAGTAACAGCACTATAATCGTTATTTAATTTAATTCTGAAAATTCCTTTATATGGGTGTGTTGCCCAGATTATCGAATCGGATTCAAATTCGATATTTTCAACAGGGAATGATATGTCTTTAACAATTTGAGAACTCCAAATATTATTTTCTTTTTTTAAGAGATTTAGCCCAATATATGTGCCTTGAAGAAATGCATTTTTAATTTTTTTTGCCTTTTTGGAAGTATAAATACCTCCATTGTTAGAATTTCTGAAAACTAATTTTTCATCTTTAAATATAAATGTTCCAAAGTTATGTGAGCAAATTAAGTAATCATCAACAATAAATAAATCCCATATATGCCCCTCTGTTTTTTTTACCAATTCTAACTTATTATCAACAAAAGTATAGAGACCAGTATTACTTGCTATATATAATTTACTTTTAAGGTATGCCATATCATAAACAGTACCTATTGTGCCTGAAAAATCTTTATAGAATTTATTAGAATTTTTCACTTTAATTTTGGCAATACCATTATCTAATGCCAACCAGATATTATTTTTTCTTACTTTTTGATTTAGAATTGTATTGTTTTGTAAGCCAGATTTTACATTTATTACCTCAATATTTTGGTCATTAATAGAGTAGAGTAGTGCTCCATTTTTTATAGTACCCAATAAAAGTTGATTACTATTTATAAAAGAAACTTTATTTAAAACAGATGTTTCTAATAGGTTATTCAACTCTTTAGAGATGTTTGTTTTTTTATTAGAAGCATATATTACAGCTCCTTTATCTTCATCATATAAAAACAACTTATCGTTAATTGTAGCTAACTGATTTATTTTTTTATAATCATCAGATAATTTATGTGGTATTAGCTTATTTCCTTTTAATTCTCTTAATCCTTTTTGCAAGCTCGTAACAATTAGTTTGCCTTTGTATACAACAGAGTTTAAAATGTTTTCACTATCATTAATTGTAATTATTTTTTCTCCATCATAAATGTACAAACCACTAAATGACCAAAAAATAATATTGTTTTTATAATTTATAATTTGCCAAAATTCATCATTTGCAAATTGATGATTTTTATCAAAAAGAGGAATTAAAGAAGTGTACTTGTAATCGCCAAATTCATCTTTTTTCCAAAATCCAAATTCTTCATAAGAACCAGTATATATTCTATCATTAGAACATAGAACAGATCTAATAATAGTTTTATTGGGCAGTTGATAAAGTTTCCAGATTTGCCCATTGTATTTTAAAAGACCTTTGTTATTTGCTGCAAAAATTACACCTTTATCGTTTATGTCTATTCCCCAATTTTGATTCTCTGCATTGTATTGGTTAATAGAATAATTAGTTACATCTGAATGTAACGTTTGTGCTACTGTACAAAAGCTTAAAAAAAGAAGTAAAATAAAAAAAATATTTTTCTGGGAGATTAATAGAAGGTATCTATGCATATAAAAATTAAGAAATTTATTGTTGAAAGTTATAAATATATAGTTTTTTTTAAAATAAAACGCCTCGATAAAATCGAGGCGTTCAAGTAATTAAATATTATTTTATTAAAACCCTGTGCCAGGAGCTTCGGGGCTTGCAGCTTGTGCTTTTTGTGGGTTTAAAATTAGATACGTTCCTAAAGCTGTTAAAGCAGCATATTTACCATAATTTCCTATTTTTTTAATAGCATCTTTACGAGTAATTTCTTGAGCTGTATCTTGTGTAAGTTCTGTTTGTTTTTTCATGATATATTGTCTTTTAATTCTCGTTAATTATTCTAAAATAATTTTTTTGTTTAACTGACCAGCTTCTGTAAATAACTGAACAATATAAATTCCATTTGCTGTTTTTGGTAAAGTAATGTCTTTTACTCCATTAGATTCAAATGAAGAATTCATTATTTGTTTCCCAAGAATATTAAACAGTTTAATACTTGTATTTCCTTTTGGTAAACCAACGATTCTTAAATTACTTGCATCAGATTTATAGATGCTTATACTTTCTAAAGTTACATTAGCAACACTTAACGCACTTTGAGTTGTATGAACATAAAACCTACCAATTCCGTTTAAATTATTAGATAAAGTAACTTTGTAATTGCTATTATCTTCATCTAAACGTGTAAATGTATTAGTAATTCTGTCTTCTAAAAACACTTTAATATTAGAAGGTAAGCTTAATGCTTTAACGGAAAAAGTAATTTCTTTTCCAGCTTCTGCTTTAATTCCTACAGGAATTATATTAGATTCTAAATTAGTATTAGGTAAAGCTTGAATTTGATAATTTTTGCCTAGATTATTTTCTAATAATTGTGTAAATACATCAAATTTATTTTTAGCACCCCCAAAAGTTTCGCCATCAAAACCATTATCAAAACCTTTAGTAGCTAAAGCATTGTAGTATATTTTTGCATACCTGTTAAGAGTTCCATCTGTAATATTCAATTCAACTTTTGGTTTAGGTTCAGATCTTAAAAATATACCTGTACTTTCATGACTTTGTATACTTTTTTCAAAAGTTACATCTCCAGTAGCAGAGCTGCTTACAAAAAATCCTTGCCCTGGAGCTAATTTAAAAGCATCACCAGAAACTTTAGCATCATAATTTTTTGTTGAAGAATTCCAAACCCAAATTGTTTTGCTTGTAAGTTTATCTGAATTTGCAGTTAAATTCAAAAAAGAACCACTATTTATATAAGAAGTAAAAGGGTTGCTCAAT
Organism: Polaribacter haliotis; assembly: GCF_014784055.1. Lineage (NCBI taxonomy): Bacteria > Pseudomonadati > Bacteroidota > Flavobacteriia > Flavobacteriales > Flavobacteriaceae > Polaribacter > Polaribacter haliotis. Next base: position 234,690 of record NZ_CP061813.1, read on the forward strand.
AAATTGAAGGGCGTACCAGCGCCAACAGTAATTCCTTTATCGACTCCAACAGTATTAACTGTTCCTGTAAATGATACATCTGAAGACATAGTAGTTTTCATTGTATAACCAGTTGCTGTTGCAAAAGTTCCACTATTACTATCATTATTTTCTAAATAAGACCAATTACCTGATGCTAGAGCATTATTATACGTTGCAATACCTCTTTTTGTTCCAGAAGTTGCAATAATATTTGTATTTGCGTACGAGTTATTATAGGCTTGTCCGTTTACTGGAGAACCTACCAAATGCCAACCTGCTAATTTATCTGCAGCAGCATCACCAGTTAATGCAGGCGTTATAAGATTTCTTTTATAAGTTACTTCTCCTGTAGCAATACCGTTTACAATTAAAGAACTTCCACTAGCAATTGTTAGTACATTGTTAGTTGTTATGTTACCTGTTACTGCTCCAGTAGAAGTAAATTCACCAATAATTGGGTCGTTTGCTACATCGGGAATTACTACTTCAGATGTTGCTGATGGTACACCTCCATTCCAGTTTCCTGGAGAAGACCAATCTGTACTCGCAGTTCCTGTCCAAGTGGTTTTGTTAGTCCAAATAATATCATCTAAATAATAAATGTCTGAAGGTGTTCCGCTAGTTACAGCTGCGTTTACAAATAAAACTATTTTTGTATTTCCATCGCCTCCACTTGCGTTGTTTGCATATGCACTAAAATCAAAAGTAAATTCTATCCAAGAATTAACAGGCCCATTATCTATACTGAAAGGAGAAAATATTTCTCTTGCAGTTGATCCACCTTCTAATTTTGCCAAAATTTGAATAGATGTAGGAGTATATAATTTAATTTTTAAAATATTATTTGTAGCTAAATTTATAGCAGAACCATAGTCGAAAATTAAACCATCAAAACCATTAGTACCATCATCTTTATATTTACCAATAGAAGCAGTAGTATTAATACCAGATGAAACATGGTTAGATACTATGGTTAACTTGTTGTTAGGGAAACCTCCTTGAGAAGGCTTCGTACTTTCAAAATCTGTTACAATTGGGTCTGTACTTGTAGTAGCTGCTTCCCATCTAATATCATCTAAATAATAAATGTCAGTAGCAGTTCCATCAGTTTTATTAAAGTTAAAAAAGAAAACTATTTTTTGATGATCTTCTGCACTTTGACTGCTTAAATCTACGGTATATTCTACCCAAGAACCAGTTACATCAATTGTTATAGGTGTTTCTAAAGGTGTTGAAGTTGCTCCACCTTCTAATTTTACTACTAATGGAACTAATTTTGTAGAATATATTTTAAATTTTAAGATATTATTTGTTGAAAAATCGATGGCAGCTCCTTTATCAAAAGTTAAATTATCAAAAGCTGCTGTACCATCATCTGTGTATTGACCAACATTTGCACTGGTATTAATATCTTCAGAAAATGGGTTTATTACAGAAGTTAATGCTCCAAAAGATGTGTAAGAAGGAGGTGAGCATTCAAAATTTGTAATAACTGGGTCTGCACATTGTGCGTTAAAAGCACTGTAAGAAATAAGTGCTAATAGAAGTACTATTTTTTTCATAAGTATCTAATTTAATGGTTAATATTCGAGTTTAATTATTTAAAAAAAAATGTATTTGTAAATTGATGATCAGAATTTCCTGCAATAAAAAGTTGAAATTCACCCTCTTCACAAACAAAAGCTTGTTCTTGATTGTAAAATTTTAGAAGCTCTGCTGTTATTTCAAATTGAACCGTTTTTGCTTCCCCCTTTTTTAAAGTTATTTTTTTAAAACCCTTCAGTTCTTTTATAGGTCTTGTAATACTACCAATTACATCTTTTATATAAAGTTGCACTATTTCTTCTCCATCATAATCACCAGTGTTAGTAATTGTTACAGATGCTTTTATAGATGAATTAGAAAAAAGAGTATTGGAGTCTAATGTTACTTTGCTATATGTGAATTCTGTGTAACTTAATCCATAGCCAAAAGGGTATAAGGGGCTGTTTGCTACATCTAAATATTTAGAGGTATATCTTGGGTCTGCATTTGGAACATTGGTGGGTCTACCAGTATTTTTTTGATTGTAAAAAAGAGGAACTTGACCAACATTTCTTGGAAAAGTAACGGTTAATTTTCCTGAAGGATTGTAAGCACCATAAAGTACTTCTGTTATTGCAGTAGCGCAGTTTGTACCTAAAAACCAAGTTTCTAAAATGGCGTCTACAGTTTTATCTTCCCAAGAAAGATCTAATGGTCTTCCATTCATTAGAACTAATATTATAGGTTTTCTTGTTTTTTTTATTTCAGCAATTAATTCTTGCTGTAAGCCTGGTAGTTTTATGTTGGTTCTACAAGCAGCTTCTCCGCTCATATTTTCAGTTTCTCCCATAACCATTACTACCACATCAGATTTTTCTGCGATAGTAATTGCATTTTGAAAACCTTCTCTGTTTTCCTCTAAAACCTCACATCCTTTTGCATATTTAAAGTCGATGTTTTTATTTTCGAGCTCTTCTTTTATACTGATGATGTTTTTATTTTCTCGACCAAATGCTGCCCAGGTACCTAAAATATGATGTGTGTCATTTGCAAGAGGGCCAATAAGTGCTATTTTAGAAGTTTTTTTTAATGGTAAAACCCTGTCCTTATTTTTTAATAATACAACAGATTTTTTTGCAGCTTCAGTAGCCGATTTTAGATGTTCTTCACATAAAATGAGTTGTTTTTCTTTGTTTTCGTCACAAAATCTATATGGATCATCAAATAAACCCAATTTAAATTTCATTCTTAAAATACTCTTAACAGCTTCATTTAATCGCTCTTCATCTAACTTTTCTTCGTTTAAATATTCTTTTAGATGATTTTTATAAGCGCCACTTTGCATGTCCATATCTGAACCTGCATTTATTGCTATTTCTCCAGCATGCTTTAAGTTTTCTGCATAACCATGAGCAATCATTTCTGTAATAGAGGTGTAATCTGTTACTACAAAACCTTTAAAGTTCCATTCTTTTCTTAAAATTGTATCTAACAAATATTTATTTCCTGTTGCTGGTACTCCATTTAATTCGTTAAAAGCTGTCATAAAAGTTGCAACACCTTCATCTAATGCAGCTTTAAAAGGGGGTAAATGTGTGTTTCTTAATTCAATATCAGACATATCTACAGTATGATAGTCTCTACCAGCTTGTGCTGCACCATAACCAGCAAAATGTTTTGCGCACGCTAAAATATTATTGGTTGACTCTAAATCTCCTTGAAAACCTCTAACTCTTGCTTTTGCTATAAGGCTTCCTAAATAGACATCTTCTCCAGCTCCTTCTGCAATTCTGCCCCATCTTGCATCTCTAGATATATCAACCATAGGAGCAAAAGTCCAATGTAGACCTGCTGCTGAAGATTCTGTAGCTGCTATTTGTGCAGTTTCTTCCATTAAATCTAAATCCCAACTACAAGATTCTGCTAACGGAATTGGAAAGATAGTTTTGTAACCATGAATTACATCAAAACCAAAAAGTAATGGAATTTGTAATCTAGAGTTTTCTACGGCTAATTTTTGAATCTTTCTAACGTAATAAACTCCTGAAGCATTTAGTACAGCTCCAACTTCTCCTTTTTTAATATATTCTAAATAATTTGCATCTAAAACAGGTCCTGTAACATCCATTTCACTAGCATACATAACTGTTTGCCCTATTTTTTCATCTAAAGTCATTTCAGACATTAGTTGTTTTACTTTTTCTTCTATGTTAGAATTGATAAAAGTAGGAGAGGTGGATTCTGTTTTTTTGCTGATTTTAGTCATTAGAATAAAATGATTTTAAATTTTCGGGCTTGAAAAACCTAACTTTTTTAATCCAGATTTTACATCTGTGTCACTCATAAATAAATTCCAAAGTTGTTGTGTTCTGTAATTTTCTATCATTGCCACAATTGGTCCTTGATCAATGGCCAAATATCCTTTAGAAAACCAATTTTGTTGTTCTGAAAAAGCATCATAAAAACCATATTTACCCCAAATTTTATCATTTAAATTGTAATAAAAATGTTCTAAAGCCTTTCTTGATTCGTTTGGTGTGTATGGAAAAGAAGATAAAGCTGCAGTTGGTGTAATTACGCCTAAATCATTTGTTGGGCTATGTGCAGAATATCCATTGTAATTATCACTGGCTGTTAACCCCCAAGAGTTTTCACTATATCCCTTAAAGTTTTTAGGATTCTCTTTACAATATTCATAATTGATTAATGAATGAGTTTTATTTTGCTCGAAATAATTATCACAGAAATCATCTTTTAAATTTCTCGGGTCTAAACCTAAAAAAGAATATTGAGATAGAAATAGTGGGCCTCCAAAATCTTCTCCTAAAGGCAAATTATAGTCATAAAAAGATTTTCCGTTTTTCATGTTTCCGTTTCTTGCCCAACCATTTGTATAGGTTTCTTTGTCTATGGAATGAGTTGGGGATGCAGCTGCTAACACGTAGACAATTAATGCTTCATTCCATCCACTCACAGGTAGGTTCGCTTTAAAGCCATTTTTTACAGACCAATGCCAAGAAATACTTTTTTTACCTTGTGTATACCAGTTCCATTCTACAGCTTCCCAAATAGCAGTAATTCTATTTCTAATTTGGTTTTCAGTTGTATTTTCTTCTGAAAAATATTGTCTGTTAATAAGAAGCCCTTGCAATAAAAGTGCGGTTTCCACAATGTCTCCACCATCATCTAAATCACTAAAAGGACGTGTTTTATTAGAGTCTGCAAAATACCAGTGAGAAAATGCGCCATGATATTTTTCTGACTTTTCTAAAAATGTTAAGATTTTCTCTAATCTATTTATAGCTTCTTTTCTTGTTATCCAACCTCTTGTAACTGCAGTAGGAAAAGAAGCAATACCTAAACCAGTACCACCAGTTGTAACTATGTTTTTAGACTCTCCATCAAAAGCATCTTCATGAGATCTTTCTCTTGCAAGACCACTTTTTTCTTCTGCAAAATCCCAGAAATAATTAAACGTTTTCTTTTGAACAGTATCTAATAAGTTTTCAAAAGAAATTTTTTGACTAACAGCACTTTTTTTCTCGTTTTGTTTGCAACTACTTACAGATAATATTATTCCGATAAATACGATTATAATATTCAATTTTGAAAAAAAGAAAGTCTTACTTAAAATCATATTTTACGTTTTAAAATTTAAATGATGATTAATATTAATATGTAAAACCTAATTTTGTTAAACCATCTTTAATTTCTTGATTTTGCATAAAAAGATTCCAAAGTAATTGAGTTCTGTAGTTTTCTATCATACAAACAATTGGTCCTTGGTCAATAGCTAAATAACCATCTGAATACCATGAGTTGGTTTCTGAAAAAGCATCATAAAAACCATAATCTCCCCAAAGTTTTGCATTTTGTTTATAATAGAAGTATTCTATCGCTTTTTTAGATTCTACAGGAGTGTATGGAAAAGCAGATAATGCTGCTGTTGGTGTTATAACGCCAATGTCATTTTCTGGTTCATGCACTGCGTAACCATTAAAATCATCACTTGCAGTTAATCCCCAACTATCTCCTCCATAACCTTTGTAGCCATTTGGATTTTCTTTGCAGTGATTGTAATTAATTAATGAATGTGCCCTGTTTTGTTCAAAATAATTAGCAAACTGATCTGTTAAATTTGTTGGATTTAGACCAATAAAAGAATATTGAGAGAAAAATAAAGGCCCTCCTTTTTGTGGTCCTAAAGGAAGTTTTATATCGAAATAAGTATTTCCATTTTTCATAGCTCCATTAGAAGCCCAGCCATTTATATATGTTTCTTTATCAATTGAATGTGTAGGTGAAGAGGCTGCTAAAACATAAACTATTAATCCTTCGTTCCAACCTCTTACTTTTAAATTAATTGCAAATTCGTGAGTTTTAGACCAATGCCATGTTATTATTTTTTCATTTCTTGCATACCAATCCCATTCTACTCCTTCCCAAATAGCGGTAATTCTATCTCTAATATCTTTTTCATCGTCATTATTTCCAGAGAAATATTCTCTATTAATTAATAAACCTTGTATTAAAAATGCAGTTTCTACAAGATCTCCTCCATCATCTTGTGCGCTAAATGGACGAGTAATACCAGTATCACCAAAATACCAGTGAGAAAATGCACCATGGTATTTTTCTGCTCCTTCTAAAAAGGTAAGCACTTTTTGTAAACGTTCGATTACTTTAGTTTTTGTTTGCCAACCTCTTTCTACTGCAATTGGAAATGCAGAAAGACCAAAACCAGAGCCTCCCATTGTAATAACTCTTTTAGATTCCCCATCTAAAGCTTCTTCTTGTGAGCGTTCTCTTGCTAAACCACTAATTGGTTCTGCAAAATCCCAAAAATAATTGAATGTACGTTGTTGTACTTCATCTAATAACTCCTCAAAAGGAATTTCTTTTACAGGACGCTCAAATATGGCTTCTACATCTGGTGGTGGTGGATCAATAGCAGTTTCTGTACAGCCTAAAGCTACTGCTAAAAATAAAAAACAGCTTATTATATATTGTACTTTTATGTTTTCTGTAAATTTCATGATTTTATCAGTTTTAATTTTTAATACATTGGGTTTTGAGTTAGAATTCCTCCACTTTTATCTATTTGTTCTTGTGGTATTGGGAAAACCTCATGTTTCCCATCAATAAAATTCTTTCCGTGAGCTCTTAAAATTACTCCTGCGCGACCTTGTCTAACTAAATCGAAATAACGATCGTGTTCAAAAGCTAATTCATGTCTTCTTTCTTTCCAAACTGTCATTTTATCAACAACAGTAGCGTCATCTAAACCAGCTCTTTTTCTTACTCTGTTTAAAGGTGTTGCAGCATCTCCACCAACTTCTAAAGCGGCTTCAGCATTCATTAATAAAACTTCTGCAAAACGTAAAATTCTTATGTTTTTTCCTGTTTCCCAAGCATCTGAATTTGCGCTTGAATATGCTTTTTGATTATACATTGCATTTGTAACAGTATTAGGTACTAACCTGCCATCAAATAAAGTTTCTCCTCTAAAAATAATAGTGGCATCTCTTCTGGCATCATTTGGTTCATAAGAGTTGGCTAAATCTTCTGTAGGTGTATTAAAGCCCCAGCCCCAGCCACCATCGCCTCTGGCTCCTTGAGTTACACTATATCCTTGAACTCCTGCAGTAGGAGCATCTCCTCCTTTAGCTTGAATTTCGAAAATAGATTCTGTATTATTTTCTCCAATTTCTTTCCAAATATCTTCGTAGTTGGTTGTTAAATCGTATTGTTTTGATGTAATAACTTCATTTGTTAATGTAAGTACCTCTTGCCATTTATTTTGATACATGCTTACTTTAGCTAATAATGCTTTTGCTGCGCCTTTTGTTGCTCTACCGAGATCTGCAGCCGCGTATTCATTTTTTTCTGGTAATGAGTTTATAGCATCTTGTAAGTCATTTTCTATAAAAAGATAAGTATCTTCTTTAGATGCTCTTTTTAAAATATCTGGGCTGGAAAAATCTGATTTATCAGAAATTAAAGGTACTCCGCCAAATGTTTTTACTAATCTAAAATATATTAATGCTCTTAAAAATTTAGCTTCACCAATTAATCTTGTTTTTAGTTTTTCATCGATATCAAATTCTGGGATACGAGTTATAGCTTGTGTAATACGCTGGTTTGCATTGTAATGTTCACTCCAAACTTCTCCAATAGAAATTGTTGTTGGATCGAAAGCAATTGCATCTAAAATGTCTTTATCAGTTCCAGTGTCTCCAGTGCTACTTCCTTTATCTGCATCATCTGTAGTAATGCTTGTTAAACCATTCCAGGAAAAAGAACTCATTTGCCATTGCAGAAATCTATTGTAAACTGCATTAACAAGCTCAACAGATTTTTCTGCTGTTAGTGCCTCTTCAGTTTCTGCTGTTGCTTCAACATCTAAAAAATCTTCACTACAAGAAAATGATAGTAATAAGATTGCAAAAGCAACGTATTTTAAATTTTTATTTATTTTATTGTTCATTTTTTTTAATTTTTAAAATGATGTGTTAATTCCTATAAAAAATGATCTTAATGTAGGGTATGCACCTAATTCTATACCAGCGTTTCCTAATGCTCCTCCAGGTAATTCTGGTGTAAATCCAGAAAATTTCTTAATAATTAAGGGGTTTTTTGCAGTAGCGTAAATTCTTACTCTGTTAAAGAAATTAGTAGTATTTTCTTTTAATGTATATCCTAAAGTTATATTATTGATTCTAAAAAAATCTGCTGATTCTAAATAGTAATTAGAAGATAAAGGCACTTCATTAAAAGCTCTAGATCCAGTATTACTTGGTCTACCAGAAGTCCAGCGATTATTAAATACAGATTGCTCTATGTTTTCGTTTCCAAAACGTTGTGCTTTTTTACCATTATATACTTTAGCTCCTAAACTTGTGTATGTATCCACTGCCAAGTCAAAATTTCTATAGTTTAAACCAAAATTAAAACCGATATTGTATTTAGGAATAAAAGATCCCATAAACTTTCTGTCTCCTTCATCTGTAATTCCGTTATTATTAACATCATCATATACAAATTCTCCCTTATCATCTATTCCTATTACATCGTATAAGAAAAAACTACCTATTGGTTGGTCTACTCTAACTCTTTTTGTGTATTGCCCGTTTCCTAAATCTCCTCCAATAGACTCATTAAAATATGGGTTGGTAACCTTTGTTAATTTGTTTTTATTCAAAGCAAAATTTAAGCCTACATTATATTTTAAGTTTTCATTAATTTCGTCTTGCCAATTAAGAGTAGTTTCTATTCCTTTGTTTTCTATTTCACCTATATGATCTAAATATGGGTCTATTCCAAAAACGTCTGGTAATTTTATTTGAAGTATAGCGTTTGAAGTTTTTTTGATGTAAAAATCTACTTCTCCACTTAACTTGTAGTCAAATAAAGTGAATTCAGCACCAAAATTCAATTCTTTTGTAGTTTCCCAACTTAAATTTTCTGCTAAAGTAGAAGATATAGTTGTACCTTGATTAAGGTTTTGATTAGCCCCAAAAGGATAGAAACCTCCAGCACCTGTAGATAAAGTTACAATTTGTAAAGGCACATTTTGGTTTCCTAATTCTCCATAACCAGCTCTTAATTTTAACTTATTGAAAGAAGAGTTTTTCATAAAAGCTTCATTTGTTAACACCCAACCTGCACTTACAGCATAGAAGTTACCAAACTTAAAACCTTTTTTAAATTGACTTGAACCATCTCTTCTGTAAGAAGCACTTAAGAGATATTTATTATCATAATCGTAATTTACTCTTGCAAAGTAGGAGCTTAATCGTTTATGTGGACTAAAACCACCAGAAGATGATCTTGTTTCATTATCATCACCAGTGCTTAAATTATACCTTAAACTATTGTTTGTTGGCACATTAACAGCGCTACCAGATAAAAATTCAGATCTATCTTCTTCTGAACTCATTCCTAAAGTTGCATTTACATTATGCACTTCATTAAATGTTTTAGTGTAGGTTAAGTAATTGTCTATAAACCAATGATAGAAGTTAGTATGTGTTACAGATAAAAATGTTTTTTCTCTATCTGCATTTCCGTTAAAATAAAGTTGTTCTGAATTTGATGGGTTATTTGCTAAAAAAGAACCCAGTCTATCTTGAAAATTATGAAAACGTGCATATTCTGTTTCTATTGAGAAAGCAGAAGTATAAGATAAGGATTCTAATATTTTATAGTCGACTTTAAAAGAACCTTGTACTTTAAAATAACGTTGCTTTTCATCTTGAAAATCTAAATCTTTTACAGGATTACCAACATTATTAATTCCAATAGAAGAACCATAAGCCCCATTTTCATCTCTAATAGGTACAATTGGAGATTGTTTATAAGCCGTTGTAAAAGCTCCAAAACTTTTAGGAACTGAATTCGCTAACTGTACATTTATACTATTAGAAAACTTTAACTTACTATTAAGATCATAATCTATATTACTACGAAGCGTTAGTCTACTAAAATCATTACCTTTTAAAATACCTTCTTCTTTATTAAAACCGGCACTAAAAAAACCTCTAATTTTTTCAGACCCACCAGAAGCAGATATATTATAATTAGATACTCTACCAACTCTTGTTATTGCATCTAGCCAGTTTGTATTATATGGTTGGCCAGATAAAATAAAATCACTTTTATCGTTATCATTGGTAGGGTCACCATCTCTTTGTAAATCTCTTAAAATAGCTTCGTTACTATAAGTAATAAACTCATTTGAGTTCGCTAACTTCACGTTACTTAATATAGTTCTTGCACCAGTAAAAGTGTCAAACGTTAGTTTAATTTTCCCTTTCTTTCCCTTTTTAGTTGTAATTATTAAAACTCCGTTTGAAGCTCTATTTCCATAAATAGCCAAGGCAGATGCATCTTTTAATACATTCATTGTAGCAATGTCAGATGTATTAATATTGTTAATATTATCTGTTAAAATACCATCGACAACATATAATGGGTTTTCATTTCCTAAAACAGTTCCTAATCCTCTAATGATTACTTTAGAAGCTTGGCCAGGAGCATCAGAAGCAATAATTTGCACACCAGCCGCTTTGCCTTGTAATGCTTGTGTAGCATTTAATACCGGTTCATTTGCTAATTCTTCTCCTTTAATGCTTACAACAGAACTAGTAAGAACTGCTTTTTTACGAGTACCATAACCAACTACAACAATTTCACTTAAACTATTCTGTTCTTCTTGAAGTATAATTTTATACTTTGTTTCTGTAGTAATTAGAACTTCTCTTGTGGCGTAACCTAGATATTGTACAACTATTACTTCTCCATTTTTAGCTTTTAAAGAAAAATTACCATCAAAATCGGTTTGTACTCCTGTTGTTGTACCTTTTACAATAATACTAGCACCAGGTAAAGGGATGCTATTCTTATCGGTAACAACTCCTTCTATTTTTTTTTGAGCTAAAGCAACTTGTCCTATAGTTAAACAAAAAAACAAGCAAAAAATCTTTATTTTCATATTGAAATATAATTTGATATTATTTGTGTTTGTAAATATAGTCTGTTATGTTAAAAATAAGAGTGTAGTAGTTTGTGGAAAGTATTTTTTTAATTTAATAATTTGATTTTTAGATATTTAACTAAATATTTTATATTCGTATTTAACAAATTGATGTATAATTGATGTGTGTATTTTTATTATGTTTTTGATAAATATGAGGCTAAAAAAGGATTACTACTATTATAAATATGTAAAAATTATATTTTGCACTCAAAGTTAATTCATTCAATTAAGCATATTATATTAAAGTCTTATAGATTTATTTACAGTCAATAAATTTAATATTGAATTGGTAGGACTTTTGACTTTTTTAAATATTGAGCAGTAAATATTAAAATTCTTTGTTTTAAAGTTTTATTGATACTTTTTAGCTTTTTTAATTTGTATCCTGATGACAAAAGTGCTGAAGAAAAATCTAAAGAAATTAATGAAGCAATTAGTGTTTTAAGTGTTGCGAAATAAAGAGAAAAGTACGATGCTTTAGGTTCAGATTGGAAAGCATATCAGCATACAGGAGATGATTGGAAGGAATATGCAAAACAGAAAAATCAGTAAAAACGTTACAATCAAAACGAACCCAACTTTTATGGTCAACAAGGTTCTGAAGAAGATTTTTCAAGCTTTTTTGAAAATATGTTTGGTGGTGGGCAATCAGCAAGAGGTCAACAAAGAACTCAATCTGGAGGAGATATTCAGGCAGAAATGCCAATTACACTTTTAGAAGCCTACGAAGGAAGTAAACGCACGTTTAAAATTAATACTGATAATTTAAGAATCACTATAAAACCTGGTTCTTATGATGGACAACAATTAAAAATAAAAGGAAAAGGACAACCAGGTTTTAAAGGCGGAAACAGAGGTGATTTGCATATCATTTTAAAAGTGGAACCAGATAATCGATTTGAAAGAAAAAACGACAATCTATTATACACAACTTCTATAGGTTTATACACAGCTATTCTTGGTGGCAAAATTGAGATTCCAACACTTACAGGAATTGTGAAAATTACAGTCCCTAAAGAAAGTGAAACAGGTAAAACTTTAAAACTGAAAGGTAAAGGAATGCCAATTTATGGAAAGGCTTTACAATATGGAGATTTGTTAGTAAAACTAACCATAAATCTTCCAAAAAATATTACAAAGGAAGAAGAAGATTTATTCAAAAAATTACAATTTTTAAGGGAAAAGCAAACTGTAAATAAATAAAACAATTATTATGGAACTAATTCTATACACCAAAGAATATGATACAGCTAATAGCATACGTAATTTTATGGATTTTTACTACAATTTACAAATGAATCATTTAGCAAGTGATTTTTTACAAAAAGGATTGACACCAACACAAATTTCCGAAGCAGTTACATTAGCAATTAAAATAGCAAAATCATCAGGAATTGAGATTCGAAAGCATTTTAAACTTGTGTACAGTGCCATACAACAAGAAATTATTCAAGATTGTAAATTATCGCATTTAGGCTATGGATTGGTATTGATGAATGCAAGTTCTAATTTAAAAGTAGTTGGAGATTTTCAAGTGAAACTATTGAGTGAGTTTTTCAAATAGACAAATTTATACGACAATACTAAAATAGACTATACTTTTTTTTCCTTAAGTAGTAGTTTATTTTCTAAAAGAAAAGAAAGTACTACTTAAGGAAACTAAAGGAAAACAAATCTATTTGCCAATACAATATGTATTATTCCTTTTAAATAAAGGTATTAGTGACGTTGGGGTGGAGTATAGGTGTAAGATTTTAACTTCTTTTAGTTGATTTTGGCAAAGAAAAGCAAATAAAAACAAACTAATTATAATTTTTCAAACTTGCTTTTAACATACTAATAATTTCATCTCTCAAATGTTTTGGGCTTAAAACTTCTACTTCTGCTCCAATTTTTAAAATTTGAGTCATAAATTCGTAATTCGGATAAATATAAAAATTTACTTGGTGTTTATTATCTTTATTTTTAGGTAAGATTACTTGCGATTGGTGCAAAGGAAGACTTCGCATATATTTTACATGCAGTTCATCTACTAACAAACTTACATTTACAGGATCTCCTTCCCAGTAAGTTAACCCAACAGTGTGTTTAAATTTCTCTAATTTTTCTGTGTAATTTTCTCTTTTTTTGGTTGATAAATTGGTTATTTCTATTTTTGATATTCTATCGATACCAAAAGTTCTAATTTCATTACCTTCATTAATAGCGCCAACAACATACCATCTATTCAAATATTCTTTTAAGATTAATGGGGTAATTGTGTACTTCTTTTTTGAGTTTTTTTCGTAGTTTTCGTGAATAAAATCTATTTCTTTCTCTTGCTTAATTGCTAATAAAATATCTTTTAAATTTTCTATTCCTTTAAAGTTTGTAGAATCATCGAAACTTACGTATTCTAAAATTTTATTACTGTCCTTTAAGCTATTAGAAAAAATATCCGCCACTTGTATAATCTCTAAAAACTTAAAGAAAGACGCTACTTTTACACTTTTTTCTTCATCAATAAAATACCCTTTCTTCAGAGAATTATAAGAAATTTCAATTCCAAAATCTGCCCTAATTCTTGCAAAATATCTGTCTAATGTTCTCGAAGAAACCTCTAAATCTTTATCAGCCAAATAATCTATAATTTGTTCTTTGGGTGGAAAGTTATAATCGTAAACATATTGTATTAGTAATTGAATTTTTAAGGAAATAAAATAGTTAGCCATCTTTTTTTATCAAATATAAAAATTAAAAACCAACTACGTCATGTTTTGACGAACCCACATTAGACCTTTGTAAAAGAATCTTAAAAACAAAAATAAAATGAAAAGAGATTATTTTTTACGATTTGCTATTGCTGGCTTTTCTTATTACGAAGGTGCAATTGCATTCAACAAATTAAAAATTGGTAAAAAGCTAAAACTGAAAAGAGAGCCTAGAAATAAATATGATAAGCACGCTGTTGCATTGTACAGAAAAGGCTTAAAATTAGGTTACATTCCAAGAGATAAAAACAGACATCTTTCTTTACTTCTTAAAAACGGAGGTGTAAAATTTGATGCAAGAGTTCAAAAAGTAAATGAAAACGAACATCCAGAAATTCAAGTTGAAGTAATTTTGTATTTACTTACTCCTAAAAAAGAAAGTTAAAACATGACAGTAATCATATTTCTATTACTACTTTTTCTAATTCCTAAAACTATTGTTTTAGGAATTAGAGTTTTTTTGTATTTGGGAGTATTAGCCATTTTAGGATTATTAGGAATTCTTTTAATAACACTTATTATTTTAGGATTCTATTTTCCTGCAATCTTTTTAATTTTTCTTATTTGTTTTGTTGTCTATTATGAGAAAAGAAAAGTCTAATCTCTAATTTTTAGATAAAATTATAAATTTATTTAATACGTCACTAAATGGCGAACCTGTTTTAGTTCTTTGTATCAACTTAAAAATAGATAAAAGATGGAAACGAATTTAGCACAACTTAAAAATGAATTTAAAACTAAAACAGCAGTTTTAGAAAACGCAAGAATTACTTTAAAACAAGAGTTTATTGGCATAGATGAACCTATAAATGCCATTATAGATAATATGAATTCTTGGTTTACACTTTCTAAAATTCAAGAAAGACCTTTGGTTATTAATTTATGGGGATTAACAGGAGTAGGAAAAACTTCTCTTATTAAAAGGTTGATAAAATTAATTGATTTAGAAAATATTTTTTATCGATTAGATTTAGGACAAACTGAAGGAAAAAACTCAATAACACGTTCTTTAAGTGATCTTTGTGAAAACTCAAGTTCAGCGCCAGTTATTATTGCTTTAGACGAATTCCAGCACACAAGAACTTTAGAAGGGCCTTTTAGAAAAGAGAAAGAGGATAAAAATCGAGTTATTTGGGAATTATTAGATTCTGGAATTATTCAACATGATATGTTTCGATTTGGTGTTTGGAGGTTACAAGAAACTGCACAAAAATTACAGCATCTTTTAGCCGCAGGAATTACAGTGAAAAATGGAAAAGTAACAAATGGCAAGGACTTATTTTTTGACGAAACAGATACTAAAGAAAGTAAATCTAATTTATTTTTAGACGTAAGCAATTACGAGTTTATTATAGAATTAGCAGGAAATGTTATGGGGTTTCATCTAAAATCGGATGTAGAAAAGGTAGTATTAAAGATGAATGGAGAAGAAACAATTCAGTTTTTGAAAAAAGTGGTTTCTAATGCGCAAAAACCTGTGAAAAAAGATTTTTCTAAAGCATTAATATTTGTTTTAGGAAATTTAGATGAAGCATTTACAATGAGTGGAGATTATGCGATGGATATTGATGCAGATGATTTCTATAAAAGCTCTAAAAAGATTACAATATTTAAGATAAAGAAAGCTTTAAAAGCAAGATTTAGGGATGAACAAATTGCACGATTAGGTAATATTCATGTTATTTATCCTTCACTTCATAAAAAGGCATATCAAAAAATCATAGAAAATGAGCTTGTAAAAGTTAGCGATAACATTCTAAAAATGACAGATATCAAATTAGAGTTTGGTACTTCAATTATTCAACTAATATATAATGAAGGTGTGTATCCAACAATGGGAGTTAGACCTGTTTTAACCACAATTAATCATCTAATTAAAAGTAAAATTTCGGTTATTATTTCTGAAATATTTAATCAGAACAAAGATGTAAATAGGATTCAAATAAATTATGAAGAAGCCGATTCTTTAAAATGTGATTACAAGTATGAAAAAACAGTTCTATTTCATCAAGAGTTTCCCATCGAATTAAATATCCAGAAAAATAAGTCGAACAAAAAAGATGATATGCAAAGCATTGTTGCAGTGCACGAAAGCGGACATGCAATTTTAGCTGCTTTGCTTATGAAAACTGTTCCGAAATATGTGTATTCAAATTCTGTAGACGATAATTTTAATGGCTTTGTATTAACCCAATTTAAATGGAAGTATTTTTCTAAAAAAGAATTAATACCACGTGTTGCAATGATTCTTGGAGGAATTGCTGCTGAAGAACTCATTTTTGGAGAGGAAAATAAAACTGCAGGTTCAGAAAATGATATTGAAAAAGCAACAGAGATGATACTAACAATGTTGAAAAAAAGCGGATTTGGAAGCACAAATTTATCTTATGAAATTCCTTCTCCAAATACCAACTTACATATACACAGTAAAAGAATTATAGAAAAGGAAGCAAATACCTTGATGGAGAAAGCCTTTAAACTGGCAAAATCAACATTAGAAAAAGAACAAAAACTATTAATAGAGTTAGCAAATTATTTAAGTGATAATAGAGTTATTTATAAAAACAAATTAGAACTTTTAATTCAAGATTTTGCAACAGAAAAAACTGTTTTTATAGAGAATGGAGATCATCTTTATTACAGAAGTCATTTAAAACAACTACATAAGCAAATTTCAGCAACAAATAGCCAAGAAAACGAGGTACAAATTTGTTTAAATAAAGAGTAATTTATTTTTTAATTTATTAGAACTAATGACTCAAACAAAAAATAATGATGCTATTTTAGAAATATTTATAGTGAATAAATGTGATCCATGTTTAATAGAATGGTGGATAGAAATAAAGGATTTGTTTAATGAAAATTATAAAAAAAGAATCTATGAGTGGATATTATTTTTTGATAATATTGATGATTCAAAAACAGAATATAATGATTATCAAACTCGTAGCCTTTTTAATGATACTGTAAACGCAATTTTTCAACTGTCTTTGGATGAAGAGTGGTTTTCACAGACGAATCACGAATTTAATATTAGCAAAAAATTTTATCATTTAGTTTTTACTTCAGGAAATTTAACTCATTTTCAAGATGAGAATGATGTGTTTTATTTCTTAAAAACAAGCATTGTTTACAGCTATTTCTATGGATTAATTAAAGTTCCTATTATTGAAGCTTCTAAAGTGTTACTTCCTTATCCTAATATTGAGAATCAATCTATATTTTTTAGAACTCTTTTTAGTTCTTATTCAAACTCGTGTGATTTAATATTATATAAGAATTTTCTATATATGAACTTTAACGACATGAAAATATTTATAAAAATTATAAATGGTAAAAGCATTCGAAAAATAAAAGAAATGCCTTTACAATATTCTAAAAAGCAGGCAGATATTATGTTGCATAGAATTCCTCGCTTTTTAAAGATGAAGTGTGGTGTTTTTAAAGAAGGGTGGTACTTGTCTAAATTGCTTTCGATTAATAGTGATGAGCAATTTTTTTTAGATTTTTATCACGGTTTGCGTTTAGATCACAAAATTAATATTTTTTTTATTCGAGATTTTGTCTATTGGAAAGAAGTATATCTATTTTTAACTCAAAATGAACCTCAAATAAATACATATAATAGATATGGATTAGGTCATATTTCAATTCGAGATATTTTAGATTATCTTACTTATAAAAAATACACTGAACTTAAGGTTGTTCACATTAAAAAACGTTCTCTCTTAAAACTTTGTGGAATCGTACAGGACTGGGATTTTTTCTCACATAAGAATATCTCTAAACCTAATAAAACCATTTCTTGGCAAAATGAAAGCATTGAAGTATGGGTTTTTGATTTAGCAAATATAAAGTATCAAATTAATGAAATTTCGGATTCAGATATGCTCTATCACGAAGCTGTTACTTTAAAACATTGTGTTTATTTATATTTAAATGATTGTATTTCTAAAAGAATTAGAATTTTTAGCTTAAAAACATTTTGTAAATCTAACTATAAGCATAGTATTACAATAGAACTAAAAGACAAACAAATTATACAGGCAAGAGGAAAATATAATAGAATTGCGATAAAAGAAGAATTAATAATTCTAAATGAATGGGCTACAAATTTTGGTTATAAAATGTTAGCATAAATAAAAGTAAGTATTTGTACACAAATTAACTTTGGTAGTTAATTTGCAATATTGCTTTAAGTTTTATAAAAAAACTTAATTATCAAAGAGGCGTCACAATTTGGCGTACCCAGATTTTACTTTTGCATGATAATCAATTAAAAATAAAAAATGAGTAAACTAACATGTAAGCATTGTGGAAAAGATTTTAGAGCAGGAAACCACTGCCTGCATAGTCCAACAAAAAAACATCAAGCATTAACAGATGGTGTAAATTGTGTTTGTTGCGGAAAACCATTTCACGTAGGAAGACATTGCACTCATAGTCCTACTAAAAAACACTTATTAGATGTTTAAAATTGGTTAACTTTAGTTACTTAATGTAAATTGTGAAAAAGAAAAAGTATGTTATCAAAATCAAGATATTTAAAAGGATTAAAATGCACAAAAGCATTGTGGTTAAACAAGTTTAAAAAAGAAGAAGTTTTTTATTCTGACAGCACAAAAAGAGTATTTAGTCAAGGAAATACTGCTGGCGATTTAGCACAGCAATATTTCCCAAATGGACAACTGGCTTTGGTTTCTAATTATCCAGATTCCAAAGCTATTGCAAAAACTAAAGAATTAATTGCTTCAGGAGAAACCACAATTTACGAAGCTACATTTGCAGCTAAAAATACTTTAGTTGCTTTAGATATTTTGCATAAAATTGATGGAAAATGGCATGCTTTTGAAGTGAAAAGCACTAATTCAACAAAAAATGAACATATTAGAGATGCAGCTATTCAATATTATGTAATGACGAATTCTGGAATTGAAATTGAAGATATTTCTATAATGCATTTTGATAGAACCTATGTTAGAAATGGGGAATTAAACTCAAAGGAATTATTTACTTATGAAAGTGTAATCAATAGAATTCAACCTTTTTTAGCAGATATTCCTGCAAATATTGATCGTTTTTTAGCCGTTTATAAAAATGCAGAACCTACTGTTTTAATTGGTGCGCATTGTAAAGAACCTTATGAATGTGAGTTTGCTAATTATTGCCATCAATTACAAGAAAATAAAGATTTAATTAATGTTGAGCAAACACCAAAATCAACGGACGTAAATTATAAAGATGATACAGAAATTCAGCATTTTCTAAATCAACATTCATACCCAATTTATTCTTTCGATTTTGAAACCATTATGTATGGTATTCCTGAATTCAATCAATCTCGCCCTTATCAACAAATTCCTTTTCAATACAGTTTACATTTCCAAAAAGATGCTAATACTGAACCAGAACACTTTGAGTTTTTGGGGAACGGAGTTGATGATCCAAGAGAAGAGTTAATTAAGAGTATGATTAAAAATTTCGGCAAGAAAGGTTCTATTTTAGTCTATTCGATAACATTTGAGAGAACTCGAATTTATGAACTCATAAGAGATTTTCCTGAATATGAGAATGAATTAACAGCTATTGCCAATAGATTAGTAGATTTAGCACCTATTTATAGAAAACATATTAAAACAGAACAGACCCAGAAAAAATGGTCTTTAAAAGTAGTTTTGCCTACGTTTTTACCTCAATTTTCTTATGAAAATTTAGATATTCAAGACGGAATGGCAACAATGGATGTTTATAGAAACCTTTCGGATTTATCGAAATTAGATCTAATAGAAGCTCGAAGGAATATGTTAGAGTATTGCAAGTTGGATACTTTGGCAGTTTTAGAACTTTATAGAATCTTAAATTAGACTTAAGAATTTAAAAAAAAATATGAAAAAACTGATAAAATTTGCAGACGATTTTAAAAACCTATGGGAAGAGTTTGATAAAACTATTTTTTCTGACTTCGAAATAGAGAAAATTATAAATGAATTGAAGTTAAAATCAGAAAGAAATGAGGATTATACAACAATTGAAAATGATTTTGGAGTATATGTTTTCTTCATTAAACCTCATGAAAATTTCACAAATGATTCTTTATTAGCAGCTTGGAGAGAACCAAGTTACAGTAACTACCCAAAAGTTGCTAAAACAAGATTTAACAGCTACAAAAACATAAATATTAATGAGGTCTATCCTTTTTATATTGGTAAATCTGAAAAATTAGGTAGTAGAATTACAGAACACTTTACACATAAAGGGACAACTTCGACATATAGTTTAAAGTTAAAAGATAGAACTCTTTTTGATAAGAATGAAATCACTTTTGCTTATTGGAAATTACCTAAAGAATTAGAAAATCATCCAAAAACTCTCAAGCAATTTATTATTACAGAGCTGGAAAAGAAATTAAGAAACAAATTAATGCCTTGGATTGGAAAGCAGTAGTAATAAAAAATTAACCAAATATTTTTACGTTTTCTCCAACATACACTTTAAAACTGCCTAAATAATCTCCATGTTTAATATATTCACCTAAAGGATTTTCAATATCTATATAGAAATTTTTTCTAACCATTTTTAGCCTACAAAAACCATATCGAGTGCTATAAATTATCGAATTGGTTAAGTATGATTCTAATTTTTTCGAAATAATTTGTTTTAATTTTAATTGCTCTTTGAAAGCTTTATAATAAATAAATAATTCACTATTTAAAACTTCTTTCATGTCCTCTGAAGCATTATTCAACTCGAATGTTTCTAAATTAAATAAATCAAACATATTTAGTAGTATAAGTTTCCTAAAATTGACAAAGTGTTTACTTCCTTTAATTTCAGATAAATATTTATTTGTTAAGATTATTAGTTTAACAGTTTCCTCTTTATTAATCTTTAATTCTTCAGTTTTAATCGACCATAAAATAGTGAGTAACCCTTTATTCAGAAAAGAAGCGATTAAAGAAGTGTCTAAATATGAATTTATAAATTTATCATTGATAAAAGAATTAAAATTAGAAATAGGTTCAGTAGGAGTGGAAGTTATATTAACGTGTTTCTGATTTTTAACAAAATCTTCAAACAAGTGTAATTTTAAATATTCTATGTTATACAAAACCTCATTTCTAATCGCAGTAATTTGAGATTCCAATCGCACCAAACTAAATTTCTTTTCTAAAACACTTAATTCTTCAATATTTCTATATTTAATTTTTATCACAGAAATATCTTCAGAATAGCCTTCTTTCCAAAAATGCAATAGAATGTGGAATCCAATAAAAAGTGCTTTTATAGACCTTTCATCTTGCTGAATGTTCTTTTGAAACCTTTCATCAATTAAACAGGTTACAGATTTTACGGTATTTGCTATTTTATTTTGTATTCTTTGACCTTCTTTGGTGTTTATGCTTCTACGCTGGTTATCTAAATTAATTTGACTGTTTAGTCCATCATCTCCAGCTTCTATAGCTAATTCTTCATTATTGTTAGATAATTCATCTATTTGGGTATCTCTAATCTTTAAAACATCTAAAAACTCTTCTATCATAGATGTAATGTTATCTTTAGTAACAAATTCATCTATGCCTAACATAGCATTTGTGTTATATTCAGATTCAGTTATAACTTCTCCATCATCATCTTCATCATTATCACTTAAAGGAAGAATTGACATCGTTTTACTTTGGTTCTGAAACACTTTTTCAGAATCTAAAAAATCTAAAACGAGTTCATAGTTTAGAGTATTAAAAATATCTAAAAATTCAAAACTTTGTAATTTTGCTAACCGCTCATCTGGATTTGATTTTTTGAGAATGGATGTTCTTTGAATTAAGGAAAAATTAGAAACTCTTTTTAGTGAATTTATTTCATAAAAGGCAAATTTGAAAACTGTTTCAACTTTTTTAAGTTTACATTTTAAAACTGACTTATCTATTAGAATATTTATTTGCTCTAGTATGTTTTCATTATTATCGAAGGTTTGTAATAAAAATTTTTCTGATTTTATTTCCTTTAAGTTGATAATTAAGTTATCCTCTTCTAATTCGGAGTGTTTTATTTTTATTGAATTTGACTGCTTTACGTTATCCTCTAAAGTTCTTTTAATAAATTGTGTTGGTTTTAAAAATCCAATTTTCGGAAAATTAATACCCAAATCTTTAAAAAAATCTGTTCTTTTTTTCGATTTTAAAATTATAATAGCTTCTTGATTTACAACAGCTCTTTTACTTATTCCAAACGCTTCTAAAGTAGCGTTTGCGCTTCCTAAAATAAAAATGGTTTCTTCGTCATATTCTATTTGTATAGCTTTTGCGTGTAATCTTTGAATACTATTTTTATTGTTTTTTTCGAGTACATCAGACCAATCAGAAAATTGTACAAAATTATTTTTGAAATTATAGGGAAGTAATCCGTTTTCGGAATCCACAACGCAATGAATATTATTGGTTTTATATTCTTCTATTAACTTATCTATAAAAGCGCCATCTGAATTATAGTAGGGAGCAATGATTTTTATAGATTGTGGGTTTTTGGGGAAATTTACAAACGTTCTATTATATAGAGATTCATCTTTGTTTGTATATGAAAAAAAATAAGAAATATCTTTAATAAAGAAATCTTTTGAAGTGTCTTCTTTTAGGTCTAATATCCAAGGTGCGTGTTGTACTACCCAAGAAATTTTTAATTTATTAATTCCATGAGTGTAGTTTTTTAAATTTTCAATGAAACTCCACGCAGATTTAAAAATTGATTTCGTATCATTTTTATCTTTAGTATAATAGAATGATGACCAAATTTCATCATTGTAAAGCATACCACTTGAAGTAATATTTCCACTTCCAACTGCTAAATAACCTTTTTCTTTTCCCGCTAAAAAAAGTGTTTTTGGGTGGAAAGCTCCAGATGTTTTTATGGGAGTTATACTGTAATTAGCTTTAAATTTTTTGTGAGAAGTGCCCAAATGAGAGGACAAATATTGCTCTAACATAGTTGCGTCTACAAATAGATTAATATTTGTTACACCTGCACTTCTTAATTTAGGTAGTATTAGATGCTCGAAAAAAACTAAATCTATACTATAGCTTGTAATTACACAGCTATGATATTTGTTTTTCCCTGTACCTATTAATTCTAAAATATTAGCTCTTTCAATTCTCATAAGTCAAAGAATTTAATTTTTCTTTCCCCAATACTGTTAACTCAATTTTTTCCTTTTCAATTATATTAAGATCTTGCATAAAACCATACAAAGTATGAATTCTTGGAGATGAATAATCATAAATAAATGAATCTACAAAGCGAATTAAACCTTCATCTCTGTAGAATTTTGCGCTATTTTGGGTGTCATTAAGTTTCTTTAAAGCAACAAAATAGTGTCTGTTGATTATTTTATTGGTAAGGAAATAGGTAATGAATTTTTTAATTGAAATATTTTCTTTGTCTTTAAACTCTGTCATTGTTTGAAGAAAACTGCCAGACGTATGGATATTAAAAGAATTTGAAATTTTTAAAAGTTCATCTTGAATACTATTATTTTCAACAAATAGTTTTTGAATAGCCAATAATGCGTAGATAATTTTTTGATAAGCATCTTTTTCTTTTTTTGACAACTCTACTAAATGCTGAATGGTTAAGTCTGATAATTCAGTTTTAAAGAATAGATCTTTTTCTATATCGATATTTTCTTTTTCAAAATAATTCTCTATTTCTTGAATTAAATTTTCTGTAAATGTTACTTCACTTATCCAACTATTGTTAGATTTATCATTTAAAATCTCCAAAAAAGCATCTAAACAACCAGTATTTGCAACACTCCAGAATTGTTCCATTATAAAGAAATACCATAATTTTTCAGCGAGTATTTTATCCTCATTCCAACCTTTGCTATAAATGGTTAATGGAACATCTAATTGATTAAATTTTTCAGTAGGTTCTTGTAAGTTACTGCTTTCTAATAATAGTTGTATTGTAGCCTTTCTAAAAAAAACATCCTTTTTTTCTTTAGGTCTATCTGTACCAGAAAATAATTTCCATAAAAGTTCTTGCTCATCACTATTAAATGGCACAATAACCATATTAAAGTCGTTTGATAATTTTTCTAAATCATTTTTAGATACACTATTGCTTTCTATCGCTTCTATAAAAATAGGCAACGTATTTTTGGTGTTTTTTTTAAAGGAGTCTGCTAATAATTTACCTGAAATTTTGCTTTCGTGTTTAAAATCTGTTCGGATATATAACCCTTCAATATTTCCTTGATCTCTTAAAATACCCAGTTCTTTAATCGAGCTAATATAATACTGACCAAGCACGCCTCTTGGATTCTTCCAATAAGAACCTTCACTACTTTTTCCCTCTTGTGTGCCTTCAATTAGATTTATCACATCATTATTTAACTCATAAATAGTTAATGCTTTAGATATTCCTGGAACACCACTTTGCTTTTTATGGGCACTAATTAATGCCAATAAAAATTCGGCTCTTCTTAAAAATTTATTTTGATTTTTCTTTGATGTATTTCTTATGGAAGTTGCGTACCAATCAAAAAACCAGCAGTAAAAAGAATAGTATCTTATTCTTTGTGTAACGTTATTTAAACCTGGTAATAGTAAATCAAAAACACGTTCGCTTGTTAAGTTTAAACCTAACTGATCTAACCCAGAAATAGGGTAGTGAGGTTTGCCCAAAAAAGGTGCTTTTACAAGTTCTTTTTCAAATTCTCTTATACTCATTATAAATCGCTGTTTTTTTTTTAGAAAAAACTTATATCTGTGACATTCGTTTCATGGTATCAAAAAAGGCTTTATAAAAAGCATCATCTTTAGCATACAATCTGTACAAATCTAACTCTTGTTTACGTTGTTTAGACATTACTTCGTCTAATATTTTTTTGAATGCTAAATTTTTATTTTGTTCATCTCCATTTTCAAGTACTTTAGATTGAAAATCTTCATGCGCTTGAATCGATTTTGTTAACGTAATAAATTTTACCCTTTGGTCTTCTGGAGTAACTTCCCAATTTTGAAACCAACGTTCATTAAAGCTACTTACAATTAAATCTAATGGATCATGTTCCTCTCCATTTCCATGAGCTCCTCTTGGGTTTGGGTTTTGTGGATCTACTTCGGTTTCATCTGCATCTAATTCTATCGCTTCATTTAAGCGAACTCTTTCTAATCCATAAGTAGATAAATCAACTGAATTTAATAGTTCATCTAAAGCATCTATTTCTGTATCGTTTATTGGAAGTTTCGGAATTAAAAACTTTAAAAACCAAAATAGTTTTTCCCAGTTTAAAACTTCAAAATCAATAATTGAAGCCATTTGTCCGTAAATTTTTACAAACTGTTTTGCTTTAATTTTAAAATCAGCTTTTTCATCATCTTCTAATTCCAATTCGTGTTTAAAGCGTTCGGCTGCTCTTTCAATAATTTTACCAATAACTTCCGCTTTTTCTTTGTTGAAGAATTTTATATTAAAATCTTCTACTTCTATCCATTCATAAACACCTCTATCGTCCAAAACCTCTTTTAACTCATGGAGTACATTTACGTCTGTTGCTTCATTTAAAGAAGTTGCTGTATAAAATGGATCAAAAGAAGCCTTTATTTCTGCAGAAGAATTAAAAAAGTCTAATACAAAAACATCTTCTGTTTTCTTGCCTAATTTAGTTGCAGCTCTGTTTAATCTTGATAGTGTTTGGACAGCTAAAACGCCTTGTAGTTTTTTATCAACATACATTGCTGTTAATTTTGGTTGATCGAAACCTGTTAAGTATTTATTAGCAACAACCAAAATTCTGTAGGCATCTTCATCAAATTTATGGCGGGTATCTTTTTCAGGAAAACCATTCATTTCAGCTTCAGAATATTCAATTCCGTTGATTTCTTTTGTTCCAGAAAAAGCAATAGCAATTTTAAAAGGACTTCCTTTCTCTTTTAATATTTTCTGCAAAGCTTTGTAATACTTAATGGCAGAAGCGATACTTTGGGTAATTACCATCGCTTTTACCTTTCCTTTTAGCTTTTTCTTATTGACAATATTCGGAATAAAATGATCTAAAATTATTTCTGCTTTGGTATGGATGGTTTGCTGATGTTGCTCTACATAAGCTCGTAATTTTTTCTGTGCTTTTGCACCGTCAAAAAACGGATTGTTATCAACTGATTTTTCTATCTCGTAATAACTTTTTAAGGTGGTGTAATTTGCTAATACATCTAAAATAAAACCTTCTTCTATGGCTTGTTTCATAGAATATAAGTGAAAAGGTTTAAAAGTACCATCTTCTTGTTTTGTACCAAACTTCTCTAAAGTAATTGGTTTTGGAGTTGCTGTAAATGCCAAATAACTTGCATTATCTCTTATTTTTCGAGACTGCATCGCATTTATTATTTTGTCCTGGGCATCTAATTCTTCATCTTCATTTACTTTTGTACCCATAGCTCTGTTCATATTATCATGAGCTGTTCCACTTTGGCTACTGTGTGCTTCGTCTATAATTACTGCAAAACGTTTTTCGCTTAAATCGGCAATTCCATCAATGATAAAAGGAAATTTCTGAATCGTAGTAATAATGATTTTTTTCCCTTGCTCTAAACTTTCTCTTAATTCTTTGGATGAATATGCTGGTGAAACAATATTTTTTACTTCAGAAAAATCTGCAATATTATCTCTTATTTGTTTGTCTAATAAACGTCTGTCTGTTACAACAATTACAGAATCGAATAATGGTTGCGTACTTCCTTTATTTCCTGCTGCTTTTTCGTTTGCTGGGTAGGTTTCTATTAATTGATAAGCAGCCCAAGTAATAGAATTCGATTTTCCTGAACCTGCAGAATGTTGAATCAAATAGGTTTCTCCAACTCCTTTTATACTTGCGTCTTTAATAATTTTTCGTACCACATCCATTTGATGATAACGTGGAAAAAACAAGGTTTTACTTTGTAAAGCGTCTTTCTTTTTACCATCTAAACGCACAAAATGCTGAATGATATTCGCAATACTTTCCCTCGTAAAAACTTCATTCCACAAATAATTGGTTCTGTGACCAATTTCGTCTTTTGCAACTTCTGGATTTCCTTTTCCGTGTTTATTTCCTTTGTTAAATGGAAGAAAAAAAGTTTTATTTCCATCTAATTTAGTGGTCATATACGCTTCATCTGTATCAACTGCAAAATGAACAATACAGCGTGCAAATTGTAATAAAGGTTGTTTGTTATCTCTTTGTGTTTTGTATTGTTGTTGCCCATGCACTCTTGCATTTTGCCCTGTCCAATGGTTTTTTAACTCCATAGAAACTATTGGCAAACCATTTAAAAAGAACACCAAATCTATTTCTTCTCTTGGGTTATCTACTGAATAACATAATTGTCTTGTTACGCTAAATTTGTTCTGCTCAAAATTATCTTTTACAGTTTTACTACTACTTGCTAATGGCAATTGGTAAAATAATGTAAAATGAGCATCATCTACTTGCAAACCTTTTTTCAGTAAATAGAGAATGCCATATTTCTTTACCAATCGATCAAACCGATTTAGAATTTTCAACTTCCAATCGCTTTGTTTTTGTAGTTTTTCTAATTCTTCTTTCTGCGTATTTTCTAAAAAAGACCAAAAGAATTGTTCGTCTATCGCAAACTGTGCATTAAAATTAGCAGATTGCCCAATATAATATCCTTTGCCAGTTCTGTAGATTTCTGCATTTTCATTTACTGCATCTATAGAAATATTTTGGGCTTTTAATTCTTCTAAATTAGTACCTGTTAATATTTTTTCTATATATGCTTCTAATGCTTGTTCGTTTGTTTGGCTATGCATAGTTTATTTATTATTAACGATTTCTAAATGAACTAAATATTCATTTACAGTTGTTTTATATTTTGGATTTGAAAAGAAGTCATAAATTGGAATAATGATATTTTTATCTTTTACTAACCATATTTCATAATTTTCTTTTTTGCTTAAGCCAAAATCGTATTCTGATTTTGATAAATGAAAACTACCAAAGTCAAAAGATTTTACTTCAACATACTTTACATCTCCATTTTCATTTGTATACTGAATATCATAATGATAATATGGATCAAATATAGCTACAGGGTCAATATCCTTGTAATTGTTATTTATAAAATAATCTAACACAACTTTTTCTGCCACATCACCTTTCTTTTTTTTCTTTTTATCATCATCAAAAGAAGGTATGTAAACACCTCTACCACCTTTATTCTTTGACTCAGAAACCTCTCTTGATTTTAAGGTATTACTATTTAAAATTGTAGGTTGAATATTTTCTTCTAAAGAATTTGATTCAAGTATTTTATCCTCTTCACTCTTCTGAACCCGTAGATTTTCTTTTAATTCTACTTTGATGTTTTCTATTGCAGATTCAAAAAATATTAAACTCATTAGCTTTAAATTAGTTTCAATTAACCTAACTTCTTCTGAATTAAAATGCTTTAGATTTAAAATTCTTTTTTTGTCTAAATTTAAAATTTCAACTAATTCTAAATTGGTATACTTTTCTTCGATATATTCCTTAACAATTTCATCCAAACTAAAATCAAATTGAAATTTCAACTGATTTGCTTTTTCTGAAGTGAATTTATCTTTGTTTTTATATTTACCTATTAAGCTTAAATACTTCGATTGTTCATTGATACTTAAATTTTCTAAAGATTTCCATAAAGAAGATTTAATTAAACTAGATTTTTTTTCAATTGCTTGCTCAATTTTTTTATAGTTTAAATTATATAAATCAATTTTATCAAAAGCCTTCTTATTGTAGGTTGTTATATCAATATTAATAGTGTCAAATAATTTTTCAATAATCTTATAATTCTCAATAGTATTTATAAAAGAATAACCAATATTCGGCAATAACTCTAGGTTCAAAACTTCTAAAATCCGAGAATAATCGTTCTTATCTATGTCTGAAGAATTCCAGTCTCTTATTTCGTAGATATTTTTCCAAAAACTAGTCTTTTCATTAGCTTGTCCTAATAGAATTTTAGCTTCATCTAGTATACTTAACCCAAACTTTTGCTCAATTAAATGAGTATTGTAATTTTCGGTATTTCTTATTAAATATCTAAAATCATCTTTCTCGTTATTAGTATCAAAGGTGTTGGCTAATATCTCTGCAAAAACATCTGCTAATTTAGGTTCTGAAATTATTTTATCAATATCTGTCCCGTTGACAGCTATTAAATAGTGATTATTACCTTTGTAATAAAACTCAAAATTATCGATTACAAATAAATTGTTCTCAATTGAACACTCTATTTTATCGCATAATTCTATGATGATATTTTTTAGTTTTGAAGCATCAGCTTCTTTGCTTTTCTGTGTATTTAAACTATCTAATCTAAAAGAAAGCACAAAAGGTTTAAGGTTTTTAAAAATCTCATTAAAATCAGCCGATAAGTTTTTATTTATAATAGCCTCTTCCAATTGTGAATCTAAATCTTTAATATCATTTATATTAAATAACTTTATTGCAGTTGCACCACCAGATCTAGGCGGGTAATTTAAAATAGGGTATTTATTCGTAAGGTTTTCTGGTAACTTTATATTATCACTAAAGTAAACTTCTTCTTGCTTATATAAACTATAAACTCCGTTACTTTTTGCAAATAGACTTACTGGTTTAGTTAATTCTTTATTATTTTTTCTGTAATGTTTATATACTTTTTGATAAAAATCCTGACTTCCTTTACCTTCTTTTTCTTTGGCAAATTTGTTTAATTTTTCAAAGAGATTTGTAACGTATTCAATAGACAAATCATTAAAATCTTCTTTTGCATTTAATAAAAGTAAACTACTGTTAATCTTAGTTTTACTTATTTCATTTTCTGTAAATAAAGAATGTGTGTAGTTTACTCTTATATCGTTTAGCCACTCAGTTTTATCCTCAATTAGTTGATTATGAAACTGAAATTTACTATTTGATAATATTTTATATTTAATATAAGAAGGCTTACTTGGTATGCTATAAAAATGTCGATAGTTAACTTCTCTTATTTTATACGTATTCTCGTTTTCTTCATCGTTAAGTTGTTTCTTGAGCTTAGCATCTACATTAATCCACAGTAATAATTTTTCTATAGAAATTTGATTTAATATTTTTTCAAAATCTACTATTTCCTTATAAGAAATAATATAAGCTCTATAATCTATATTTGAGTTATTATAGAATTGGACATACTGCATAAAGCTATCCAAACCACTTGAAATTGAAACTTGTGAGTTATATTTTGCATAAATATTAGTTTGTAACCATACCAAAAACTCTTCAAATTTGTTTATATCAAAATCTTCTGCATTAGTAGCTATACCTAATTTTTCTGGTGAGGCAATATACTCTGGTTGGTCGTATATGCTTTCAAAGATTTCTTCGGTTAATTTCCCTTTTGGGTAATATGCTGACAAATACAAGTCTTTACAAATTGCTATATCTCCAGTTTTATTAATTGTCCGAACAGAAACTTCTTGACTAAATTCACTTACGTCATCGGTTTGTAAAAAATTATGGTACAAACACCTATTCATTTCCTGAATTAATGAAAAACTATTTGCTCCAGTAAGTTTTAACTTTTTATTAGTTTCAGATATAATTTTTAAAGCTAACCTATTAGGTTCATATTCATTTATATTGCAATTATCATTAAGTTGTTGCATTACAAAACGACTTCTACCTAAACTTTTCTTGCCGTCGTAACCAAATAAATTTGAAAGTTTGTGATACAATTTTTCATTCAAAAATTGAATTTTGGTGTCGTCAGGTCTTATTAAATTTTTGTCTGTCGTTTTAGGTGTAAAAATATATTCGTCTGCTTTAATTGGATTTTCAGCTTCATCTACTAAAAAATCAAATTGTAATGAAGGAAAAGCTTTTACTATTTCATAAATAAAAAGCGCTCTATTTTCAATACTTAATCTTGTCTTTGAAATCGTATTAACAATAGTTATAATATTTGTAATAGAACCGTTGAGATTATAACTTAATAAATTCACCCTTTCTTCAACAGAGATAAGATGGTTAGGGAAGAAACGCTCTAAAGACAGTCTTTGAATCATTTTACTAAATGAATCACTAATGTATATAGCATCACTTTTTTTATAGTAGTTATTGTCGACGCAAGGAAATAATTTTTCTGATAAAATTTTACTTTCTAAAATTTCAAAAAAAGCATTTAACGACGTATTGGTTTTATTATGTTTTAAAAACAATAAAGGTTTCCAACTTGCTTTAATTGTTTCTTTAGAAAAATGCTTAGCTGTATTTATTATTAATGTTGCTAATCTTTTTAGAATAAATTCATTTCTACTGATACCATTCTCATTTTTATCGTTTGAGATTCTTTTCCTGTTCTGGTCTAATTCAAAGGTACCGTGTATTAAAAAAGGAAACGCTAATGGCTCTTCTGTTAAAAAATAAGAAAACAATCTATTTACATTATCAGAGAAATCATTTTGGAAAGCTAATTTAAGTTGATAAAAATCTTTGTTAGTGGATTGTTTATTTTGGTATTTATCATCTAACGGATTTGATTCTTCTACAATATTCCAAGTTTTATTATTTATGGTAATTACAGAGGTTGGTGCTACAGTAGCAGGAATAATTTCTAATTCCTGTTTTTGATTAATTAAAATATCTTTTTGATTCTTGAAACCTTCAAACTTTACGTGTTCTATTGTATTTAAAAACAATAAAGTTTCTTCTGTAATACTTTCTACTTGCTCCACAATATTATCATAAAAACCATCTTTATAAGATATTTCTATGGTAGTTGTGTAACCGTTATCCAACTGTTTTTCAGTTATATCAGGATACGACAGTAAGGGTAATGGTACAACATTTTCTACTAAACCTCTTTCTTGCAACAACGCCAAACGATTTTCTTTAGAAGGGTGTAAAGTGTGAAACGCTTTTTCAATAAAATGAGGCGCATATTTTAAACATATACCATTACTATAAATATTAATTTCATTTGCCCAATTTATTATAGAACGAAAACCAAGTCCTTTATTACCAATAAATTTACCTGAAACTTTAGAAGATAAACTGGCGTAAAATAATGAGTTATACCCTTTTTCTGAAAAGGGTGTTCCAATATTAGAAATACTAAAAGTATTACGCTCTTTATTAATTTTAATTAGAACTTCTGGTGAATTTTCATCATCACAGTTTTGAAATAATTCTAATACTTGTCTACCATTATACCCTTTGTTAGTGTCGCTTTCTGTTTTGAAAGCACTAAACATTAATTGAGGATCTTTGTAATTAGAAAGAACTTTAGTTCGGAGCTTAATTAACTTATCCTTTAGAATGCTTGTTTCATAATTTAAAGTTGTAGTATTTTCCATACTTAACAAGACTTTACATTAATAACTAACTTTCCATTTTTCATTCTTTTTTTATATTTTTTTAACATTTCAATTTTCTGCTTTTTCTTTTCTAATAACTTTACTTTTTACTATAGCTGTAGTCAATACCCAATTCTAAACAAATTATTTTATTGCGACTTATGAGTATCAGTTTATAATTTTTTAATCAATATTATCAGATCTATTTATAATAATTTTAAATGTCGGATTCCATCCAGCCTTTTGAGAAGCCAGTGCTATTTTATTGTCATTATTAATTTCTATATCTTTATTTGAATCTTTGTCCTTTTCAATATCTAGAGAATCGTCTTCTAAAGAAACTTCTGAAATAGGTAAGAATTTAGAATTGTAATTATCTATTTCTGCTTTAGCATATAGTGTGCCATCTGCTTTATCCAACATACAACAAACTAAAGTTCTCCATGGTTCACTATTATGTGGATGTATATCTTCATAAGTAGGATTTACAAATCTTGTTCCTCTTGCATTACGTGTTAACCCTAATTTCTCAATAATTGGAACAGAAACCAATGAACAACCTAATTGATCTTCTGTGTAAGGTCTATTACAAGAATCGTTTTTTTTAAAGTTATAATCTTCTGATCTGTATTTACCATTATAAAGAAGGTAGAAGGCTGTGCAACCGCTGGCAGCTTCTAAAAGTTTTAATTTATCCCATTGGTATGTTGGATTAGTTTGACTATAACCGTCTCTTAATGTATTATATCTATTATTTGCTTTTAATATTTTTGCTTGCAATGCAAACCATCGATATTGGTTTTTAGTAGTTTCTACAAATACATCAATATCACTTCCATACTTATTCTCGTCATAACCAGGTTTAGCAGAGACATCAAAATTGCCATTTCGATATTTACTAAATCTTAAAATATCTACTAAAATATCATAAGTAATTCCTTCTTCTCTTAAATTTACATTTACATCATGCGCATCAGTTATTCTTTTCCAAACTTTACTTGCGATTTCTTCGAATAACTCACATCTACCTGAATCTATTAAATTTTTTTCTGCTTCTGTCATATTAACAAACCTTTACCTTACCAGTTACAACCCCATTTATTAAACTACTTTTATATTCTTTTAACTTGGCAATCTCTTCTTGTTTTAAACCAATAGCAGTTTCTATTTTTTGTGATGCGTTTTCTATATATGCCGAAATTTCTTTTTGTTCTGAAATAGTTGGTAGTAAAACAGATAAATTATTTAAAAATTTTCCGTTTACGTGAGGTATTCCCATTCCAATAGTATTACCTCTAATTTCCCTTTCTAAAACCGTTGAATAATACCATGCAAAGTTTTCATTAATTCCTTTGAAAATTATATGTGCAACAGTAGATGATATTACTCCTTTTCTACTTTTTATAAACTCACCAGAATTTGAGCCATCCCACAATAAAAGAGTTTCACCAGAATTTATTACAATAGCATCTTTATCGGAAACCCATTGATTTTCTATTCCGCCACGCAAATATTCCATACTCATATATGGAGGTAAGTTATTATAAGGATTTGATACAATTTTATTAGGTAATTTCCCTTTATTCGCTTTAGCTATAAACTTAAATCGTTTTAATTCCCAATGCGTTGGAATATTACCAATCCAAACTACACCAGAATCTTTAAAAGCAACATTTTTATCTAAACCTTTAGTAACAGCCTTGTGTATTAAAATTTGTTTACGTTCTTTTAATAATTGTATTTGTTGTTCTTTTATGGCAATTGCATCTTCTATTTTAGTTGTTTTATCATCAAGAAAGCTTACAATGATTTTCTGTTCATCAAAACTTGGGTAAGGAATTACAACATCTCCAAATTTATCAAAGTATAATCGAAGCCTCATATCCATAATTCCCCGAGAGTGTTTTTTGAGTTCTGAAATACAAGCTGAATTTCTAAATAAATAATGATAAAAATTACTTTCGATATCAACTTTAGCTCTTAAAATATCATATGCTGGACTTGTGACACCATTATAATTTGATACACCAATTGCTCCCATCCAAGCAAGTAATTTGTTTACAATAATATCTCCTTTTTTAACTAACCAATAACCATCAGTAGTAGATGCTTTATTTCCCTTTTCTTTTAATTCCTTTCGAGGTTTTACACCAATTTCTGTGTAAACTGATAATAGTTCAAAATCATTATTATTTGGTGCAGGTTCAACAACTAATCGAAATATATTCTTTACACGAGTAGCTTCCCAGTGTTCAGGGATTTCTCCCAACCATTCTACACCAGAATCCTTGTAGCCTTTATAACGTTGTGTTTTGTTTTTTACTTTAAACATTATACAATATTTAAAATTTCTGCAATTAAACCATCACTTTTTGTTTCTAAATCTATAATATCTTTAGTTACTTCTTCTATATTTCGCAAAGGTTTGTGTTTGTAGAAGTATTTATTAAAGCTAATTTCGTATCCAATTTTGGTGGCATTTAAATTTATCCAAGCTTCATTTACGTGTGGTTTTACCTCCCTTAAAAAGTAACTATGAATGTTATCTTTTAGTGGCACATTTTCGGTGTCTCTTATATCGCTTTCTGTTTCGTAAACAATGTATTCGTCTTTTTTTAGAGACCTTTCGACTGCGCTCAAGGTGACATTTTGAATTTTACCGAAATAGCCAAAGTCGGCTAAATCTTCTTTTTTGCAATCTAAATGTTTTAAGAGTTTTGATAATTTATCTCCTGAAAGTTTTTCTATTTTTTTAATTACTTTTTCTGCATCTGCACAGTACCAGCTAACTGCATTTAAAATGGCTTTTTTATCGCTTGCAGAAATGTTTAATTTTTGTGCTTTAATTTCATCGTCAACTTCTTTTCTAAATTCATTAAAATTGTCGTACAATTTATCTCCAAATACATTTTGTAATGCCTTTGCACTATTTACCAAACGTAAATGTTTCTGCCAAGTATCTATTTTAATCAGTTTCTTTTTATTGGTAGAAGATAAATTCAATTCGTTTTTTTCACACCATTCTATAATTTCTTTTTGGTGTTTATTGATACCTGTGTAAACGTCTTCTCCAAAAGTTTCAAATGCATATTGCATCGGTTCTTGTAAAACTCTATCAAAACGTAAGGTTTCTATTCGTTCTGCTGTAAATTGTGCTTTTAATCTTTTGGGTCTTTCTATGGTTGCTTTGTAATAGCCAAAATCGGTATTGTCAAAAACTTTAGCTGCGATTTCGTGATTGCCTTCTTTTTCGGCTACACTCATTTTTGTGTAGGTTTCTACAATTTTAGTAATGTGTTTTGGAGTGAATTCGCAGTTTTTATTTCCTAAATTTTTACGTAATCTTCTGTACAATTGTCCTGCATCTATCAATTGTACTTTTCCTTTTCTATGTGTTGGTTTATTATTACTTAATAACCAGATATAGGTTGTAATGCCAGTGTTGTAAAATAAATTATTTGGTAATTGTACAACGGCTTCTAACCAATCGTTTTCTATAATATATCTTCTAATATTACTTTCGCCACTACCAGCATCTCCAGTAAATAAGCTACTTCCATTGTGTACACTTGCAATTCTTGTTCCTGCAGCACTTTGTTGTAAAGATTTCATTTTAGAAACCATTTCCATTAAGAATAACAATTGTCCATCTGAAGAACGTGGAATTGCATCTGCATCTTCTTCTACATTCCAATAATTATTCAGTTTTATTTGAAAACGAGGGTCTATAACATCTTTACCATCTTTAATATATTTTTGTTCGCTACTCCAAGATTTTCCATAAGGCGGATTTGAGAGCATAAAGTCAAACGTTTGTCCTGCAAATTGATCTGTAGATAGGGTAGAACCCACTTTAATGTTTTCGGGATTATTTCCCTTAATCATCATGTCACTTTTACAAATGGCGTACGTTTCGTCGTTTATTTCTTTCCCAAAAAGATAAACATCGCCCATTGCTTTTATCAAGCCTTTTTCATCTTTTATAAAATTCTGACTTTCTGTTAACATTCCACCAGAACCACAAGCAGGATCATAAATAGTCATAACTGGTGGTAAATTATCTTTTATTGGATCGAAAATAATGTGTGTCATTAAATCGATTACTTCACGAGGCGTAAAGTGTTCTCCAGCTTCTTCATTATTTTCTTCGTTGAATTTCCGAATTAATTCTTCAAAAACATACCCCATTCCTAAATTAGAAAGCGCTGGCAATTTTCTTCCTTCTGGATCTAATTTCTCAAAAGGGGTTAAGTTGATATTTGAGGATGTAAACTTTTCTAAAACATCTAACAAAACATCTTTATTCGCCATATGACGAATTTGATTTCTTAATTTAAACTTCTCTATTATTTCTTTAACGTTCGGGCTAAAACCGTTTAAATAATCTTCAAAATTTGCTTGTAATATTTGTTGACTATTGGTTGCAGTATCTTTTAATTTTTGAAGTGTCCAGGTACTTGTGTTATAAAAAACGTAGCCAGATGCTTCTCGCAAACCAGATTCGTCCCATTCTGTAAAACCTGCTTCATCTCTTTGAAAAGCTAATTCTTTTAAAACAGCTTCTTTTGTAGGTTCTAAAAGTGCATCTAATCTACGTAATACAATCATTGGCAAAATAACATCTCTGTATTTACCTCGAACATAAACGTCTCGTAAACAATCGTCTGCAATAGACCAAATAAAGGATACTAATTTATTGTGGGATGATTTATTCATGTATTTTTATCTTAATTGGGTAGTGTGTAATATATAACTCTGTTGTTGAACAGAATATTTAATCTTTTCCAAATACGCTATCGTAATTCATGGAATCTTCATCGAAATCGTCATCATGTCTATTAGGAAACATATAATCTAAAATTTCTTCCTTATCAAAAGGCTGTGTTTTCTTTATAAACCTTTTAATTTCAATTACTAATTTCTCTAAAGCATCAAGTGTTATGGATTCAGGAACTTCTGTAGTTGGAATTAAATTATATTTTGGATGATCAAAAACCCTTTCAGAAACATCACTTATTTCTTGTTCAATTTCTTCAATAAGATAGTGGAATTCTGTATCGTCAAAATTAGTATCATCTTCTTTTACTTTTTCTTTAAGTTCTTTGAAAGATTGTAAGTGGTACTCAATGGTAGTCATATAATTATATATTTATACATTTCTACAAAAATATAAGCATAGGTTCGACAAATAGTGACGTAGAAATATATTTAATGCAATTTTTTTTGAGCTTTAAAAATAAGTAAACCATTTGATATATAATTATGGATTTCCATAATTATATAAATCTATAATTATAGAATTATATAAAGTTTTAAATATAAGTACTTTGTGTAAATTTTAATTTCTTGGATCAACAGCAATCCCCATCTTTTTAGATTGAATTATATTCATGCTACAAAACCCATATCTATTCGTGATTTTACCATAACAACCATAAATTCCCATTCCGTTTATTGGGTATTGATGCACTACATCTGTAAAATGTACAGCATCAAAATAATATCCATCTTCGTCAATAAAAGTAATCAATTTCACTAATTTATTTTTTGAGATGTTGTATTGTAGCCAGTATTTATGAGTTTTCCATAAATAAATAAATAAATAAATAAATAAATTTATATTTTTAAAAGCACTCATTTTTATGGATTTATAACGGGTGATAAAAGGTTGAATAATTTTAATTACGTAAAAATTTTCTTCTTTTTTCATGCTCGGCATACAAGAGTTCACTATCTCTTCTCGATTTAACATAATTTCGAATCGCTCGTGTTTTAGTACCCAATTTCATATCAATAACTAATTTTAATATTTTTTCCCATTTAGTAGCTCGAATAGCTCCAACGATTGCATCTCCTGGAAATGTTATTTGATTATCTGTCCATTTGATACTTTTGAAACAGTTTAATTCTTGATTACTATGAATATAAATCTCAAATGCCTTATTAAATAACTCCTTTTTATTACAGTGAATTATATCAAATGCAATCAGAATCATTTTTGGTTGCTTATTGTATTTTTCAATAAATCTTAATAAATAATTATTTGCTCTTTCTGTGTTGGCATTAGGGCTCTGAAAGAAAGCATTGGCAAAATGCTCTGAAATAAAAAAAATATCTAAATTATCAGCCATATATTCGATTACTTCATCCAAAATATTTTCCACTCTTGGCAATTTCCAAATTACCGATAATTCTTTGTGATCTTTTGCTCTTTCTCTTGTGTTTTTTTCAAAAATAACTTTTGTGTATTGTAACAAAAAGCTATTATCCTTTTCAAGTATGTTTAATAAACCTTTACCTGAATAATCGAAACTATTAGTAAGTTGATCTTGCTGAATATAGGCTTTCTTTATTAGGTTTATATTATCAAATGAATTTACTGCTGAAATTAAAAATTCATTCCACAACCAAATTTTTATATTTTCAGTTTCAAGTCTTTTTACAACGATTTGAAGAGTTTTAAAAAGAATTTCAGGTTCAATAGTTTCATATTTTTCTACTCGTTCGATTCTAATTCCAAAATTCACTTTAATAGTATTTAATACGATAAAAAGTCTGTTAATATGCTTTTTAGTTATGGCTTGGGGAGGAAGGCTAAAAAGTAATTCTAATTTCCATATTTCGTTTAATTTTTTCAACCTAATTGCTTTCCAGAATTTTTCTCTTAATTCTGGATAACTTGTTAAGTTATCTATTGATTTACGTGATATATAAAAATCAGAGTTAGACTTATTTATATCTTGCAATTTTGCGAGTTCTATAAATGTTAACAATCCAATTTCACTATTTGCTTTAAGATTAGCTTCTATTACTTTATCGCAAACGTTATACTGCGAATACATATTAACCTCTTTCCATTCCAATATTTTATAATATTGTTTTATGAATAAATTAAGTTCTTTTTTTGATTTGAAGGTTAATTTTTTAGCAATATCAGAAGTTTTTAACTTTTCAAACTCATCGTAATCTTCAAAATCGTATTCTTCTTTTCCTCTACGTCTGTCCCAATTAACAAGCTCAAATAAATTGTAAGTAGGATGTTTAAAAGTTGTTTTGAGTCTTTTAAAATCAGGGTTACTATATTTTATTTCTCTTGAAGAGCGTATCATTTCTTGAATATAATAACAATGGCGAAAGGATTTAGCTTTCATATTTTTATCTATCCATGGAATTAGATAAACTAAATCAAAAGCAAACGTATATTTGTTATTGTTATCACCTGCCATTGAAAAGTTTAGTACAACAGAAAATGTTTCTTCAGGATAATTCTTATAAAGAGTAAAAAGAGTTTCTAAAATTTTTATACGAGATTTTTTAACAGAAGCTATATTCAAATCATCTTTTTTAGCTTCCTTCTTATTCTCGTAGCTCCAACGCAAAGATTTTAATAATTTTCTTGATATGGCAAAAAAGGCAAGAGCTTCTAATTTTCCATTTTTAGCTTCGTCAATTAAAAAATCTACAAGCTGTGAGTGTCTTTTAAAATGATCTATGTAGTCTTCTTCTGTAAATATTATGTTACTATCTATATTATATATTAATTGTGAAAGGTGCTGATTATTCTGTTTGACAAACAGAAATGATAATTCAAGAGCATCTAAAAAGAATGTTGGTTTTTTTAGAAAATTTGAAAGTAAGTTTAAATGTTTTTCACGACTGGAATTACTGGTAAAATCATTCGTTTCATATGTTGTTGTTAATTCTTTATTTTCTGAAGTATTAATAGAGCTAATTTGCTCTTCTAAATAAATTAAAGTTTCGTCTGGCAAAAACTCCCAAGCAAACTTCAAAAAACGAAAAGCTTTTTCATTGTCAGATTTAATAGTGGACCAATAAGAAATAAGCGCAGGTTTTATTTCTTTAGAGATGAATTCTTTTCCAAAATTTTGATGCATTGGGTAAACAGTATCCTTAAAACGATATTCTTGTTGTTCAAAGTAATTGTGGCAAAGAGCTTCAAACGATAATAGTTTATCTTTAACAAACACTTTATAAAAAAGATAGGTAGAAAGATTCTGTTCTCCAATTCTTACATGCTCATAGTTCAGTTCTATTAAATCTAAATTATGTAACCTATCAAAAGTTTCTCTTAACTTGTCAGCAGGAATTGAAAACGCATTGGCAACTGAATCTAATACTTGGTTATTATAAGGTAGCGTGTAAAAAAAGGATAAAATTCCTAACGCTTTTAGTACTATTTTATCTTTAAATGCGCCTTGGTCACTTACAAAAGTTTCAAAATATTGCTCAAATAAATCGGCTACATTATTTAAAGAATCAAGATTATTTGTTTTTCTTGCTATCATCGCCATCATAACTGCAAGACGAGCATTTCCTTTTGCTAAATCATAAATTTTATATTGATATGTTCCATTTAAAATACCAAAAGGCTCTTTTTCTATAATGGTTTTAATTTCTTCAAAATTAAAACCATTAATTTTTACAATAGAATTTTTATACAAGTATAACCATTCACTAACATTATCTAAAGCATAATCACGTACTGTCAAAATAAGTTTTAAATTGTTATGATTTAAGCTTTTATAGAACCCTAAAATTTGATCAAATTTATCAACACGATTAACATCATCTACCAATAAAATACTATTATCATCTCCATTAAAATAAGCTCCTAAATCTCCTATTAAATCTGCTCCTTTTGGAGAAATAGCGAAAGCATTATAATCTAAATTTGATTGAATAAATTCATGAATAGATTGTAATGCTAATTTTGATTTGCCAACACCTGCAGGACCAGAAATGATTATAATATCATCAGTAAACAACTTGCTTTTCAGGTTTTTAAGTTCTTCATCTCTATGTAAAAACAGACCAGCTAAAGGTGTAGCAAGTTTCTGTTTACCATTGTCGTATTCTTCTACAAACTTTTCTAACGAAACAACTTGTCCTGTATCTAATGGTAGATTTAAGTAATCTGATGCTATGTTTTTATGATGAAAAAATATTTCATTTGCAAGTGCATCAAGACTGTAATGCATAGGGAGTTTTTCCATAACTTCAAATGCTTCCTTGTTAATTTCTTCAATTTCAACAGCTCTTAAATTTGAATTATAGCATAGAATTATTTCTTGAATTTTATTAATTGGAATATCTGTTTTATCAGTATTCAAACATCCAGAAATATCATCTTTCAGCTTATTTAGTAATCTTTTTCCTTTATGTTCAGTTGTTGTAGATTCTACAAATAAATAAAGCCCATTGGGCATTTGAATAAAAGAATCTGGTGTTCCCTTGGTAGTTTTCTGTTTAATCTCATG
Source organism: Polaribacter haliotis (assembly GCF_014784055.1). Taxonomy (NCBI): domain Bacteria; kingdom Pseudomonadati; phylum Bacteroidota; class Flavobacteriia; order Flavobacteriales; family Flavobacteriaceae; genus Polaribacter; species Polaribacter haliotis. The sequence goes on from NZ_CP061813.1 coordinate 276,158, forward strand.
AGCTCCATTTCGAGAATATGCTTTATAATCTCTATTCCTTAAACTCAAAAAAGAATCACACAATTCTTGGAATTCAGTATCATTTAAATTTTTAAGTCTTTCTTTAATGCTGGAGAGTTGAATCATTAATAGTTAAGTTAAATATATCTTTTAGATAAAAATAGTGAAACCAGTTGAAATATAATTATGGATTTCTATAATTATATGTTTATATAATTAATTTCTCGGATCAACAGCAATACTCATTTTTTTAGATTGAATTATATTCATACTACAAAACCCATATCTATTGGTGATTTTTCCATAACAACCATAAATTCCCATTCCGTTTATTGGATATTGATGCACCACATCTGTAAAATGAACAGCATCAAAATAATGTCCATCTTCATCTATAAATGTGCTTAAACGCATTAGTTTTCCTTGCGAAGTTTTATTGTAGCGAGTATTTACAAGCATTCCATAAATCAATACATTTTTATTGCTAAAAGCATTCATTTCTTTGGCTTTTACGCTTGGTAAAAAAGGTTCTGTAACCAACTTAAAATAATTATGAATTGTAAAACCCAATAATTCCATCTCATCATACACATTTTCCAACCAATGAAATTTTAATTTCGGAATCTCATATTTTGTAGTTTTTATTTTAAATAATTGTGATTGTTTCGTTTTTTGTTTCGTGGCATTTGTCTTAAAAATTGAGTGCCATAATAATTCAGTTTTTGTTTTCTTTGTAAATCGAAAAGCATCAATTTTAACAAGTATCGTTAGCTGTTCAATAGAAATTGCAATTCGATCTATAAAATTATCTATAGAAAGAAAAAGTCCGTTGATTTGACGTTCTGTTAAGAGTTTCTTAACTGTGATATCTTCCAAATTCTTTAAATATCCAAAACCTAAAAAGATTGTTTTTCCAATAACAGAATTAGCGTGATCACTTTTATTAATGCAAGGTAATTCAATGGTTGCGCCACACATTTTAGCTTCGTGAATATAATGTTCAGTTGAGTAGAAGCCACCACCGTTATTTAAAACTGCAACCATAAATTCAATAGGGTAGTAGCATTTTAAAAATAAACTCTGATAACTTTCTACTGCATAAGAAGCTGAATGTCCTTTTGCAAAAGCATAACCTGCAAAAGATTTAATCTGATTCCAAACTTCAAATGTCAATTCATCTTTAAACCCTTTTTTTCTGCAGTTGGAAATAAATTTATCTTCAACTCCTTTAAATTCTGCTAAAGACCTGTATTTTCCACTCATTCCACGTCTTAAAACATCAGCTTCACCCAAAGATAAATCTGCAAATTTATTGGCAACTTTCATCACATCTTCTTGATATACCATAACTCCATAGGTTTCAGGCATAATTTCTAATAAAATTGGGTGCGCTTCTTTTCGCTTTTCAGGAAAACGATGTCTCTTGATAAATTCTTCTTTCATTCCCGAGCCAGAAACACCAGGGCGAATGATAGAACTTGCTGCAACCAAACCTAAATAATCTTGCGTTTGTAGTTTTTGCATCAATCCACGCATTGCTGGAGATTCCACATAATACGCACCAATTGCGCCACCAGTTTTTAAAAGGTTATTTATTTTTTTATCCTTCTTAAAACTTTCAATATCTGTAATATTGATTGGCGGATGATCTGGATTATTTATTTTGATAATTTCTAAAGCATCTTTAATTTTTGCCAAACCTCTTTGCCCTAAAATATCAAACTTAAAAATACCCACATCGTCTGCAATATTCATATCATATTGAACAGTAGGAAATCCTTTTGGAGGCATAGAAGTAGCTGAAAAATAATGAATGGGTTTGTCTAAAATTAAAACGCCTGCAGAATGTACACTCACATAATTTGGAAAACCTTCAATCAATTCTCCATATTTTAAAACCAATTTAGAGATATCATCCAATTGATTAGATTTTACGCCTTTACTTAACTTGTCAATTTCTTCTTTTGGCAAACCAAATACTTTCCCCAGTTCACGAACAACAGCTTTGTATTTAAAGGTATTGTAAGTCGCTAATAATGCAACATTATCAAAACGATTAAATATATATTGAGTGACTGTATTTCTGTCTTTCCAAGAGAAATCAATATCAAAATCGGGAGGAGAAGCTCTAAATGGATTTATAAATCGTTCGAAATACAAATCTAATTCCACTGGATCTACATCTGTAATTCCAAGAATATAAGCGACTATACTATTTGCTCCAGATCCTCTACCAACATGAAAAAAGTTGTTTCTTTTGGCATAACTAATAATATCAAAATTGATTAAAAAGAAAGAAACAAACTTCAAATCCACAATAACATCTAGCTCTTTTTTTAAACGAGCTAACACTTTTTCACTCGGGTTTTTATAGCGATTGTAAATTTTAGCATCACACAATTCTAAAAGCATTTTACAATCTTCTTCAAACGAATTCAAATATAAATTTTGATTCTGATTGACTCTTTCATCATCAAAACCGAAATCAATATTACAAGTATTTAGAATTGCTTTTGTGTTTTCTACGATGTTTGGAAACTCTTCAAAATGCTTTAAAATTTCAGAATTTGAATACATTATATCTGTTTGTTTGCATTCTTCAGAAGTACACAATTTACTTAATAAAGTATTATTGTCTATCGCACGTAATAACCGGTGCGCATTAAAATCTCTTTTATTTCTGATAGTTACTTGTTGTTGAATGACTAATTTATCAGTAAAATTATTCAAATAGGAAAAACGAAGTTTCTTAATTTCTCCCACAGAAACTCCGATAAACTCATTGCTTTTGAAAGTGGAAAGATTCAGCTCTAAAACTTTTTCAAAAGGGAAAATAATGTATACATCTTCCAAATTTTTCGGTTTATCTGGAAAAGGAATTTTATTTTCTAAAAAATGAGATAAATATCGATTGATATTCTCAAAACCTTTGTTATTTTTTGCTAATGCTACAAATTGTTGCTGATTTCCATTTCTAAAATCAACACCAATAATTGGCTTAATATTTGCTTTTTTAGCCTGTTGTACAAAATTGATACAAGCAGAAGTATTATTAATATCAGTTAATGCAATTATCTCAATTGAATTTTCTTGCGCAAGTTTTAACAATGAAACTTCCGAAAAAGTTCCAAAACGTAAAGAATAATAAGAATGACAATTCAAATACATAACGCATTATTGTTTTCTATGTGCTAAAACTAAAGGAGGTTCGCCATTAAAGGGGTTACTGAAACGCCCAATAGATTTCGCACCCATTGAAGCTGCTCTCATAATACTCAACTCACCATATTTATTACGAACATTGTCCATAGCATTGTATAAATGCAACATTTGTTCAGTATCATCAAAAAGGTTTATTTGATAATTTCCACTAACGATATCAGAAATTTTTACGCCAACCAATCGAATTAATAATCTACGTTGATATAATTTTTTAAAGAGTTCTAAAACTGCAGGAATGATAATATGATCGGCACTTGTATAGGGGATTTTGACTTGTTTGCTGTACGTATTAAAGTCCGAATATCGAATTTTCACACTAATTGTAGAAGCTAATTTATCTCCCTTTCTTAACTGATAAGACAAGTTTTCTGCCATTGCAAAAATGGTATTCTTTAGTTTTTCCATATCAATGGTATCTTTATTAAATGTTCTTTCTGTGGATAAAGATTTACGTTCATGAAAAGCAATTATTGGAGGATTGTCAATTCCATTTGCACGTTTCCAAATGGTTTTTCCATTAGCGCCCAAAACACTAATCATCATTTCTAAAGGCATTTCTTGAATTACACGAACTTTGTCAACCCCAAGGTTTCTTAAAGTTTGATATGTTTTTTCTCCAACAGAAGGAATTTTACGGATTGATAAAGGTGCTAAAAAGGCTTTTTCAAATCCATCATTAATCAATAATTGATTGTTTGGTTTTGCTTCGCCAGTCGCTACTTTAGAAACAATTTTGTTTTGAGACATTCCAAAAGAAATGGGTAATCCAATTTCAGAGATAATGCGTTGGCGTAATTCTGATGCATATTTATAACTTCCAAAAAAAGCATCCATTCCAGACAAATCAGCATAGAATTCATCAATACTTGCTTTTTCAAAAATGGGTACTTTTTCTTTGATAATTTCAGTAACAATATCAGAATATTTAGAATAAATACTTGTGTTTCCTCGAATAATAACGGCTTCAGGACACAGCTTTCTAGCAATTTTCATAGACATGCCAGAATGCACACCAAAACGTCTGGTTTCATAACTACAAGCTGCCACAACACCTCTGTCTCCAGTTCCACCCACTAATAAAGGTTTCTTTTTTAGTTTGCTGTCTATCAGTCTTTCACAAGAGACAAAAAAAGTATCTAAATCTAATTGTAAAATATTCTTTTTCATAACACAAAATTAAGCTACAAATACATACATTTGTTGCTTGTAATTGTAGCAATATGAAAATTTTAGCAAAAAATATCAAACATTTAAGAGGTTTAAAGCGATTTAGTCAAGAGGTTTTGGCAGAAGAATTGGCTGTAACAAGATCAAGAATAAGTTCTTATGAAGAGAATAGATCATCGCCAACCATAGAGTTTTTGATAGACTTTTCAGAATATTTTAGACTTCCCATTGATATTTTGGTAAAAAAAGATTTGACCAAAGCTACAGATGTTTCTTTTATAGAAGTTGGCGATAAGAGAGTTTTATTTCCAATTACTGTTGATGTAGATAATGAAAATTTAATAGAAGTAGTTTCTGTAAAAGCATCTGCAGGATATTTATTAGGGTATGATGATCCTGAATTTATAGAACAATTAGAAAAAATAAAACTACCTTTTTTACCAACTGGAAAACATAGAGCTTTTCCAATTAAAGGGGATTCTATGTTACCAATGAAAGATGGTTCTTATGTGGTTGCAGAATTTGTAGAAGATATCATAAATGCAAAAAGTGGCGTCTCTTATATCGTAATTACAAAAAATGATGGATTGACTTATAAGCGATTAGAAAATCAAATTGAAGAGAATCAATCTTTCTTATTAAAACCAGATAATCCATCTTACCAACCTTATGAAATTCCTGTTTCTGAAGTTTTAGAACTTTGGAGTTTTACTTGCAGTATAAATACACAAGAATACGAGGAACACGAACTAAAAATGAGTAGTATTATTCAAATGTTTACTGGGTTAGGAGTGGAGTTGGAAGCTTTGAAGAAGGCAGTACAGTAAGCTATAAAACTAATATTCTATAATTATATATTTAAGGAATTATATAAATGTATACTATTCAATTTTCTTTTGGTTTAATTTAGTAATTAGTTTAATTTCATAAAAAGTTTCCTTAAATTTGATACAAATAAATTTATGATTATATAAAGAATTAAAATATTAACATATAAAGCGTAATAGCTTTTGATTTGGTTTTAAGAAACTCGCCAGTTTTACAACCCTCCAATTTCAAAGTTAAGACGCCCACGTTCTGCGTGGGCTGTTCTTATTTGGAGGGAAGGTTTCTGGCGAGACCACTTAGACCGATAAGATTCAGTTCCACGTTTTTTTATGCCCAAAATTATGAACGATAACTTTTCCAAAAGACAATTAAAAATTTTACACCTCCTTGAAGTCAAATATAATTTTGATACCTCGTTAGTATTCAAGATGTATTTACCGCTTTTTTTTGAAGATGAAAATGCAGATAGTATACTTAAACAAATTGAGACGTTTGAAGATGAAAGTAAAAATCCAAAAGTAGTTAGGCGTAACATTTCTATTCTACTAAATAACAAGTTCATTGAAAAATTACATAGTTTATAAATAAAAAAAATGATTGAAATGAAAAAAATAAAAATTTTAATGTTAGTAGTTTTGTGCTATGTAAATATATACTCTCAAAAAAAAGTAGATGCAGAGAACTTTTACTGCTTTACTAATAATTATGCACTTGTAAAAAAAGGAAATGATTTAAGATTTATTGACAAATTAGGGAATATCATACCTGAAATGAAAGTAAATCAAAGCGTTCAATATATTACTTCTACAGATTATGGAATGCAAGGAAATAATATCTATATCACTAAAGAGCAAAGTGGTTCTGGTATTAAAAATACTAAAGGAGAATTTCTTTTCGAACCTTTCTATAATATAGAAAGCTTTCATGGTTATTTTATTCTCAATCCAAATTTAAACTCCAAAAAAGATGATTTTATTATCATAAATAAAAACGGGAAAATAATTTACAAAGAAAAAAACACTTCTAAAAAGCAAGTTTTTCCAATTAATGATGAAATTTTTGCAATTCGATATCAAAAAAATAATAACTCATATGTAGCAAATAATTATGGATATTCAGAAATAAAAAACATTAAAACAGGTAAAGTTACAGAAAGAGTTTTCAGTAGTGTTCTTCCAGAAGTTAATGGACTTATTAAGGCTTATAGATATAATGAGAAAGAAGGAGCTGGAAAATGGGGTTTTTTAGACGAAAATTTTAAAACTGCTATTGGTTTTATTTACACAAATAAACCAGGAGATTTATATGATAATAGAATTTTAGTAAAGTCAAAGGATAGAAAATACGGATTTATAGATAAAAGAGGTAGATTAATTATTGAAGCAAAATTTTTAGAAGCAAAGCATTTTGTGAATGGTTATGCTATGGTAAAACTCCATAAGAAAAAATATAGTAAAGAGTCAAAAAAGTATAATTACGGTTATAGAGTTATAGACGTTAATGGTAGAATTATTCGTGATTTGGAAGATGCAGTTCCTGCAACATTTCACAGTTTAAAATCTATAAATGCTATTGAAAACGAAGGAGTTGTTAGAATTAAAATAAATCAAAAAAAAGGGTTTCCTATAAATTATATTTTAGATATTAAATCAGGTGAAATTATTGAAACAAAATATAGAAGAATTTATAGATTTAATTCAGGTTTAGCCCTTGTCGAATTTATTAATGAAAATAAAAAAATGACTTACGGTTACATAGATAAAAAAGGAGAACTGAAAATCATGAAAGAAGTGAGGAATAAATTTTAATTTAATAAATTCTTTATTCAATCATAGCAACAGTAAATAATATTCTATTATAAAAAATTAAAAAACATGAGTTACATAAATAAATTAAATTCAGAAGAAATTGATTTTTTAATGAATCATTCTGAGGGTTTGAAAAGCGAGAAGATAGATTCTAAAATTTTAGAAGAATATAACAACGAAAATGCTTTATCCAATTTCAAGGAAGATAAAGCATTTAGGTTAAATTTTAAATCTTCTGATACTATTGAACAGATTCCGTTATTTCCAGTCTAATAACCTTTATTAATTGGCTTTAAAGGAGTTTTCAATTGCATTTATAATTATGCTTTTAATGCTAACATCATTATTTAAAGCTTTTTGCTTTAACTTTTTTAATAAAGACTTTTCAATGTAAAAAGAGAATTGAACATCATCTTTCTTTTCAGCTATTGGCAATACTTTTTGGGTTGTCTTGTTCTGCTCATTAGACTTGACTTTGTTTATTAAATCACTAATATTTTGTTTTTCCATAATAGTATAATTATAGTTTTATATAAATGTAGATTTATATAATTATATAAGTTTTGTTAACACCTCTTTTGTTAAATTATTTAATTGTTTTTGCGCATTTCTATCTTTTTGAACTCCACCTACCAAAACAGACCTTGTAAAAGCGACTAAATCAGAAATATGTGTTTTAGCAATTGGTACATTATACTCTTCTAAACCTATTAAAATGTCTAATGTTAATGTGGTATTCGCCTTTATCATATTAAATATCACTAATGCCTTATGGAGCTTTTTTTCTGCTTCAATTAAGTCAATTGTACTTTTAACAGCAAGTAAGTCTAATATTCCAGCTTTCGTTGGTATCAAAATTAAATCGGCTAAACTTATCAATTTTGGTAACTGATTGGATAAATATGGTGGAGTATCTATCAAAATGAAATCAAAGTCCATTTTTTTGATATTTATAATTTCTTTCTGATATGTAATAATTTCAAAATCAGTAACCATTTTTTTCAAACTGATTAAACTACCTTGTAAATCTAAATCAATGACTAATATTTTTGCGTGTTTAGATAAAGAAATGGCAAGATTAAAGGTTAGTGTTGTTTTTCCAACACCACCTTTTTGGTGGGTTACAAGGATTATTTTAGGCATTTATATTGCTTTTTTAAGTGGTTTAATTTTTTAGCATTCATCATTATCTTTTTCTCTTTTTTCGCTTCTTATTTCTATCTACATCACTTATTAAGCTATCTGAATTATCAATAAAGTTATCTGCGGAGTTTTTTGTCTTATTTGAAATGAATTTTTGGCTATTATTTTTTAAGGATTCTGTTATTATTTGGTTCTTATGCTGTTCTTTCTCCTTACTTTCATAGCTAAACATTCGCTTTATATTATTAAGAGAGAGTTTTCTGTCTATTGCAGAACCTTTTTTTTTAATCCCATTTTCATCTGTAAATGAAATGCCTCTTCCAACTTTTACCTTAATGTTTTGATTTTTAAGTATAAAAATTAAGTCATCTAAGTTATCTGAAAATGTAACTGCTTTGAGTATTTTGTCTTTTAATAATATAGTTCGCTTGTCTTGAGAAATAAAATCTTCTTCTTTTCTTATAGCTTCTAATCTTCTTTTAACTTTACGTAATTTATATTTTTGCTCTACCATTCTTGCAAAATCCATATTTTTATAATGGGTGTAATTATCTCTTACAGCTAAATTGTTTTTTTTAATTCTACTAGCAACAATATGTATATGTTCTTTGTCCGTGTTTTCCATATGTATATATACAGCATATAAATTATTCTCAAATCCAATTTTTTTTGCGTAAGATTTAGAGATGTCAATCCAATTTTGATTATTTAAAATTCCTTTATCCTCTGGGGCTATTCTCATTTTAATATGAAAAGTTTTTTTTAAACACCTTTCATTTATCTGCTCGATTTGTTTCATTTGCTGATAAATTTGATTTGCATTTCCTAAACATTCATTAGCATGCAAAAATTCTCCTCCTTTTTGACAATAATTAAGAGCATTATGGCAAAAATCAATAGTTTCTAGTTGAATTATCATTCAAGTTCTTTTAATTGTTTTTCCAATTCTTTCTTTTTAATACTTTTATTATACATGTTAAATAATTGATTATATTCTTTTGTGATTGCAGAATCATTTTGTTTAATTTTATTTAGAAGTCTAGAGTATTGATTATCTAATTTACCATCATCTTTATAATAGAGAAGATAGAGATAATTGTAAAAGTTTTGATAGTTTTTAATTTCTAACTGATTAGTATTCCTTTCTTTCAAGTAAGGAGGGATGTATTTAAAACCATAAGAAAATATAAGTAAGCATATTATAGATATTAATAATAATTTTGAAGTAAATGGTGAATCTTTACCGAAAATTATAATCTCTTTTTTTATAGAGTTATTAATTGGAGTTTTATGATTTTGAATAGTTTTTTCTAAATTCTTCGATATTTTTTCTAGACTAACCTCTAATTTTTTCTTATTCAGAACTTCGTTATTAGAATTTTTAAAGATTCTTTTAAGTTCTTCTGATATTTCTAATATTTTTTATTTAAAGATTCTAATTTAATGCCATGATTTTTATTATTTACTATGTCTATTTTATTAGATATACTATTTAATTTATCTTCATTATTATCATTATTTAATTGATCAATTTTGTTAGAAATACGATCTAAATTATCAACCACATTTTGCATTAATTTTAAAAGGTAATTTTCGTTTTCTGACATTTATAATTGAGATTTAATTTCTAAAATATGTTCATTTAATAACTCTATACTTTTCAAAACTTCTATTTGATCTCCAACTTGAAACTGTAATCCAGAATTTAATTTTTTAGCAATCTGATTTAAATTCACGCCAATTTTATTAAGTTGAGAATTGTATTGTTTTGTTTCAATTTTCATTTTTTTAGGTTCAAATATTGGTCTTCCTAATTTCTCTAAAACTATATTTCTTATAAAAAAAGATGGTTTTATTTGTAGTAACTCACAGTGATTTTTTATGAGTTCTTTATCTTTTAAATTTATATAGAAAACCATTTTTACTTTAGGGTTTGTCTTATCTTTTTTAATCATAATTAAATTTATTTTTTTACTCTTATGAACATTTTTTATGTGAATAAGCCAGGTGTATTCAGTTTTTATTTAGTGCACGAAGTAGGCACTAAATGGAAACTGAATGCACTCCTGGCAAAGCCACTGTTGCTATTGTTTTATATTTGTTAAGTATTCATTTAGATCATTATAATTTTTATAGTGTATACGATTATCTATAATTGAGTTTTTGAATTTCATTTTTAAATATGCAGTAGCTTTATTTCCTGCGTTATCATTATCGAAAAATAATTTTATAGTATCGTAATCGATTAATAAGTTGGTTACTTTACTTACCATAGAAGTAGAGTTAAGAATGATGAAATTTTCTTTTGGGATTTGTTTTTTAATTGTCAAATACGATAAGAAGTCAGACCAAGATTCGAAGATTGAAACAATTTTAGAATTGTTATTAATTGTTGTAATTTCCTTTTTCCCCAGGCAAATTTTTCTAAAATTTTCACTGATAATGTTTGTGATTTCTAATCCGCCGGAATCATTCATAAATCCAATTCCAAATATTTCGTTACCATTAGAAAAAGAATAGTGTACCTGAAAGCAAAATCGTTTAGCAAATTGTAAATTGATTTTCCGATTAGAAACATAATCTAATAATTTCTGATTGTTAAGTTCTGTTACTTTTTTTATAGAATAAGTTGGAATAGTTTCATTTATAACAGTTTTTTTTTGCTGGTGAACAGGAAAAGTATTTTCTGATAAAATTATTAAAGCTTCTTTAATTGAACAGTTATTGTATTTCATTATAAAATCTATAATAGTTCCTCCGATTCCTTCACCAAAGTCATACCAAACATTTTTATTAATATCAATTTTAAAAGATGGCGTTTTTTCATTATTTCTAAAAGGTGAGTAAAACCAAATATCTTTTGTATAAGTTTTACCAGTTTTAAATCCTTGTTTTTTTAGATATGAAGCTAGGTCTATTTGTTTTGCTTTTTTACAATTCATTTTATTTTTCTTTTGGTGATTTTATCTTACCCATCTTACCTTTTTTATAAAAAAGGTAAGATGGGTAAGATCATTTAAGGAAAACTTTTATTTTTTTCGTAACTTGATTAAGTATCCTTTTACTCCTGTGATTTTGCTGTTGATTCTTTTAAATTTTAACTTTCTTAAAACTTTACCAATCGCTATGTGACTTACAGACGAGTACTCTTTCTTAATTATCATTGTTATTGTTGTGGTTGTCATGAAATGATCTCTATTATCTGATTTTTCAAATAGTTGATTTATTAAATCTTCTTCGATAGTTGACTGTTTATAGTTTGCATTCCTTTTTTCATTTTCTTTTATGTCATTTACAGTTAAATCACAATTAAATGCTTCATCCTTGTAGGCTAGATGAAAAGCTTGCTCCCAAACTTTATTGATATCAATGTCTTTTGAGTAATTAAAATCAATCTGACCTATCAGCTCTATGCAGACCCATCTAACATTGCCTGTTTCGTCTTTTAAAAAATTTATAAGGTTAGTTGAGCCGATAAAGGAGCAATTCCGGGTCTGGTGAGAGTTGTGTTTTGCATATGGTAACCTAATGTTTATATGTGTTTTTGAAAACATAGATTTATAGGCGTTTATGTATTTTGCCGAAAGTTTATCTATTTCATCTAAATTGATTAAAAGATTTTTACATAGTTGGACTAGTCCATCTCTATCATCACTGATGTTTTCTGCTATATGTTTTTTCAATTCAGGAGGGCATAAAAACCTACATAGTGTGCTTTTTCCAGAATTTTGTTCTACTTGCACAAATACAATACATTGTTTGTTGTAGAAATCTTCTTCCAATGCAGTTTTTACAGTTCTTGCAAGCCACTTTTTTAAATGATATTCAAAAAAGATATTATCATCAGTTGGAATATATGAGATTAGTTTTTTAATATGGTCAATCTCATCCCATTTATTAAGGTTCTTGAAGTACTCTTTTAAAGGGTTAAATTGTTTTATATAATTAGAGCCTAAATAGGTATAAAAATCATCTTTTTTAAATTTGATTTTCTTTTTTGTTAGTTCAATTCTTAATGAATTTTCATTTAGAACCTTCCATTTTTTAGAATCTTTAAATTTTATAAGATATTCATGAGATATTATATTAAATACTATATCATATCTTTGTTTTAAATAATTATCAATTAAATCAAATACCGTTTTATTAGATAATTTAATGTTCACATAAAGTTTTTGTTCATCCATTTTATTAGATAAGTTGGAAACTGTATATTTGCATATACAATATTAAGTTAGACTATAATTTTGTTAGACAAAAAGCATAAAAGAATTGCAGTTCTTTTATGCTTTTCTTTTGTTTTGAAGTGTATAGGTTAGAGCTTCAGATTCTATATCCTGCTTACATTTAACTTCATTTTGAAGCATCCAAGACTCTAACTTTTCTTTTTCAAAAAAAATGCTACCTTTATTAGGCTTACTATGAGGAATTTCTTTCAAACTCGTTAATTTATACAAATAGCTTATTTTGTATCCAGTTACTTCAGAGGCTTCTTCAATATTTAAAACTTTCTTTTTAAAGAGTAAAAGTCTTTCAATCCTTTCCAATCTTTCATATAATTTTATTATATTCATAATGTTTTGGAATTTAGATTATTAATGGTTTTAGAAGTTTGAATTTCTTCTATTTCAAATTTTATAATATTTTCTAACGACTCAATAAATGTCCAATTTTCAATGTTTTTGTCATAATTTCTTTCCACGTATATGTGGTGAAACCATTCAAAAAAATCATTAATATCTGGCATTTTTTTACTAAAAATTATTTTAGCATCATCCATTAAAGCCAAAAAAAGGCTTAATTTTTCGATATCATTCTGATTTAATTCTGCCTCTTTTTGTTTTAGGGTAGAATAATCTGTTAAAGTTTGGAAAAAGATGTCTGATAGTTCATCTTTTGATAATTCCTTTTTTATTATTGTATTCATAATTAATTGTATATTAATTTTGAACAAAAACGTTTTTGTCTTCCTTGATTAAGAATTCTGAAACAAAGTAAAGGAAAGTAAATAGTAGAAGTGTTTAGATTGTATATATCTAAACAGATTTTAACAATTTGTACATTAATTGATCTTCATCTTTTTTGTCATTCGTTCTTTCTCTTCTTTGAGATGCTGAAATTGAGCCAGCGGTAAAAAAACCTTTAATACCAGACGTGTTTTTAAAGAGTTTTGATTTTTCAATATCTTTTAATGTTAATGATACTTTATACCTTTTACAGAACCATTTCTGAAATATGTAAGTTTGATAGTGGTCCATAATTAAATATATCAAAGAACCATGTTCGTTCCAAGGCTTTAATAGAACATTAATAAAGTCTTCAACTTTAGTTGTTTCGGTATTTATAAAATCAATTTTTAAAACATTATATAATTTTGTTAGATCTTCTTCTAATATATTTAACTTGAAACTATTATTATCCATATTATTTTCAAGATTTACTATTTGAGAAATTAAAATTTCATTTTCTTTTTTTAAACCTTTCCAATTATTAATTTTATAAATTAAACTATTTTCTAAATAATCTAAAATAGAGGATCTACTAAATATAGAGTTAGTGTTTTCAAATTTTTTCCAAGTATTACTCTCAAAGTTTATTGAAGATTCTTTTTCTAATTTTTCTTGTACTATTGACTTAATTAAATTATTAATAATAATTTCACATATTTCTTTTTGACTTTCATGTAGATCTTGATTGGAACAATTAAATCTAAAATCTTCATAATTTCTATAATCACCAAATGAAAAAAATAAATTACAATTTTCTTGGGAAAGTATTAAGCCTGGATCTTTTCGCAATAAAGATGAAATTATACCCATAAACTGAATTAATGAAGTTTCAGAAATTCTAAATTTTATTTCATCTCTATCAAAATTTCTCAATTTTGTAAATGCATTTAAAATATATCTGGTGTTAAAATCTGATTGAAAGTCTACAAATTGTCCTTTAGAAATAAGTAATTCTAATTCTTTATCATTTAGATTTCTATTTTTGTTGTATTCGAAATTACTCATAATCTATAAAATATTTAATTCAGGTATTAAAGTTGCAGCTTCTTTCATTTTTTTATCAATGATTTTTGCATATATTTCTGTGGTGCGAATTTCTTTATGTCCAAGTCTTTTAGAGACTGTATAAATGTCTGCTCCATTCTCTAAAAGAAGTACAGCATTGGTGTGACGGGCAGAATGAAAAGTTATGTGTTTTGTAATACCTGCAAACATGCACCAGCGTAAAAGAATCAAGTTCATTTGTGCGCTATAATGTAAATTGACAAAAACCCTGTCGTTTTCATCTTTTCTTTCTCCTAATAATTCTCTGGCTTGTTTTGATAGATATAAATATTCAACTCCATTAGTTTTCTTTTGAGAAAAAACTAATCGATGAATGTCTTTTCCGTCTTCATCTTTTCCTTCGTCTCTAATTTCACTCCATATCATTTTATTAATATCTGACCAACGAATACCACTCAAGCAACTGAATATAAATGCAGATTTCAAAACTGGGATTTTGCAATCAGTTTTAGATAGATTTTGAAGCTCGTCAATAGATAAATATTCTCTATGAGTTTCACCCATTGGAATGCTTTTAACCTTACTTACAATATTTTCATTAAGATATCCTTCTTCAAAAGCTGCGCTTAAACAGGCTTTAAATTTATTGTAGTAAGTGTGTTTTGTGTTTTGAGATAAAGGAGCACCAGACTTGGCAGTAGCTTTAGTGTGTAAAAATTTTTGAAAATTTTTAACAAAATCTATATTTACATCTTCAAAGGTTGTGCTAATAGAACAAAATTTTTCAATATGTTTTCCAGCAGCTTCCCAATTATCATAATTCTTTTCAGATTGATAGCGTTCTTCTTTTTTAGATTTATAAAATTGAAGAAAACTATGTTTACTTTTATTTCCGTTTTGAATTTTAAACTTCCCTTGATAATAATCAGCTTGTCTAATTGAAAGTATTTTTTCTGCAAGTTCAAGAGTCTCTTTATTAGTGTCTTTTTCCTTTTTAGATTTAGGGTCAATAATTAAATATTTCTTTAAATATTCAAATTCTCTATTGTGTTTGGATTTTCCTTTTTCATCAGTAAAAGTACCTTTGTAGTATTCTATGAAGAGGCTATATTTACCTGTATTTAGTTTTTTCTTTTTTAGAGTAATTTTCATAAAAGGTGGATTTTTTTACACCTCAATGGAAATTAGTAGTTTTGAGGTGGATTTTAGCGTCCAATATTGTCCTCCAAAAGTAAATTAAAAGAAAATGAAATCAAAGAAAAAACAGATAAAATACTGATTTTAAGTATTTTGTTTTCCTTTAGTTACCTTTGTTTTACTTTTTTACTTCCCGATACAAAAATTACCAAAAATATGCCCTAAAATATCCTTATCCACATCATATTCTCCAGTAATGTTGCCTAAATGACGCAAACATTCTCGAATATCAATAGAAAATAAATCGGTCGAGATTTCTAAATCAATTCCTTCTTGTACAGAAGTAATTGCCATTAAAGCATTATTTAAAGCTTCAAAATGGCGAGAATTGGTAACAATAGTTTCGTTGTTACTTAAAGCACCTATGTTAACTAGAGAAGTTAATTCGGCTTTTAATTCTTCAATTCCAGTTTTGTTTTTTGCAGATAAAAGAATTAAATTTTCAATTTCAGATTGTAAGATGGAAGAATCATGACATGATAAAGTATCAATTTTATTAGCAATAACTAATAAACGTTTATTTGGAAAACGCTCTTTAATCGTTTTAATTTCTTGTAAAAAATCTTCACTAGAATAAGAAAATTTATTAGAATCTATTAAGAATATTATTAACTGTGCATTTTCTGCTTTTTCGTAGGCTTTTTTAATACCAATATTTTCAACAACATCTTTTGTTTCTCTAATTCCTGCAGTATCTATAAAGCGAAATGCAACACCATCAATAATTAATTCGTCTTCAATTGCATCTCTTGTAGTTCCTGCAATATCAGAAACAATAGCTTTTTCTTCGTTTAAAAGAGTGTTTAAAAGTGTAGATTTCCCAACATTTGGCTCACCAATAATAGCAACAGGAATTCCATTTTTCATAGCATTTCCAAATGCAAAAGAATCAATCAAACGTTTTAAAACGAAAGTAATTTTTGCAACCAATTCTTTAAATTTAGTTCTATCTGCAAATTCTACATCTTCACCAGAAAAATCTAATTCTAATTCAATTAAAGCTGCGAAGTCTAATAATTGTGCACGTAATTCTTTTAATTCATTGGTAATGCCACCTCGCATTTGCTGAATTGCCATTTTATGACTCGCTTCAGAATTAGATGCAATAACATCTGCAACAGCTTCTGCTTGGCTTAAATCCATTTTTCCATTCAAAAAAGCACGCATGGTAAATTCCCCATTATCTGCCATTCTACAACCATTTTGTAAAAATAATTGTATAATTTCTTGTTGAATAAAACTGGAACCATGACAAGAGATTTCAACTACATTTTCGCCAGTATAAGAATTTGGGTTTTTAAATACAGACACCAAAACTTCATCAACAATAATATCGTTATTAGTAATATGCCCTAAATGAATGGTATGCGTTTTCTGTGTTTTAAGAGATTTCCCTTTTTTTATCGACTTAAAAAAAGTGTCAACAATTTCGATGGATTTGTCTCCAGAAAGTCTTATTACAGAAATTGCACCAACTCCAGAAGGAGTTGCTAAAGCGATAATTGTATCTTGTTGCATCATACTGCAAAAATACGTAAAGATTTTTCAGAAAAATAAAAAGTCCACCACAATTTGTGATGAACTTTTCAGGCAATTCAAGGGGGATATCGTTGCAAATTTATGTACACTAAAATTTAAGTGTTATCTTGGTTTATTAAAATATTAATAAGCACTTTCTTCTTCTTTCTCTTTTTTCTTATCTTCTTTAGAAACTTGCGATAAGTTCAATTTGTTATTTGGTACAAACTCTAAAGTTCTCATTGGGAATGGAATATTAATATCTGCTTTATCAAAAGCTTTCTTAATTTCTATAATAGCTTTACTTTTTGCTTTTAATTTCTCCAAAGCATTTTCAGAATCTATCCAAAATCTGCATAAGAAATTAATAGAACTATCGCCAAATTCGGTAAAATAGAATTCAACATTTTTACCAATTTCATCTTGGTCAAAATTAGCTGTAATCGTCTTCTTAGTTAACTCTTCCACTTGCTCTAAATCTGCACCATATTCTACACCACATTCAATAGCAATTCTCATTTTTGTAGTTAAAGAGTAGTTTTTAAAGGGGCTTTCTAAAATAGTTTTGTTTGGAATTACAACCATATTATTGTCAGCCTCTTTCAATACAAAATAGTTTAAATTAATATCCATAACTTCTCCAGAATAGCCACTTGTTTCTACCCAATTCCCAATATTTAAGTTTCTTCTAAAAGATAAAACCACACCCGATATTGTGTTCGATAAAGTCCCCTGTAAAGCCAAACCAATTACAATACCAGAAACCCCAGCTGCAGAAACAATAGTCTTTAAAGTATCGTCGAACTTAAGAACGGTCATTGCTAAATACAAACCAACTAAAATAGTAACTGCAGATGCGACTCTAGACACTAAATCTCTAACCGATTTTTGGCTAATTCTCCTTCCAATTGTTTTGTTAACTATTTTATTCATTGCTCTGGATGCGAAATACGCAATAACCAAAACAACCAATGCAATTGCCAAGTTGGGTATATTTTTTAAAAATATATCTTTCCAGGCTTCTAATTTTTCTATAACTTTATCCATGTTTAATTTTTATTTATTTTAATATATTATTTTACAAAACTTGTATTCAAAACGTCGTTTGTATCTTTAGACCAAGCATTTAACATCCAAGTAGATTTTTCTAATTCTCTAATGTAAGAACCTATTAAATCGATAGTTCCCTCGTCTTTTACTTCATTTGCTTTATCAATCACTTTATTTAATTGTTCTAATAAAATACTATGATCGTCAATTATAATCGCTACCATCTCTTTGTCAGTTAACAATGGACTTGATTCTTTCACTCGCGAAATTTCTATGTAATCCGATAATTTACTAATAGGATGGTATTTAAAAGTTACAATTCTCTCTGCAACTTCGTCGATTTTTATTCGAGTATCGTTATACATTTCCTCAAATTTTCTATGTAACTCAAAAAAGTTTTTACCTAAAACGTTCCAATGAAAATTTCTTAATTTCTGATAATAAACATGATAATCTGCCAACAACACGTTTAATTCCGATACGATTGGTAACATTCTCTTATTTTCCATATTTAAGTAATTCATGTAACAGAATTTTAAATTATTAATTATACAAAACTAAGGAGGATATGTATTTTATCTTACCTCAGACAATTTTCATCTTAACGCAAATCAAATTAATAATTGCCAAGTATTTTCAAAATTTTAAAAGAAAAAGTTGTAACAAATCCCTTAATTTTGCGACAAATAGATGTAACCAAACTTTAAAAACAAACATGAAAGAAGACAGACAACTCCTTGTAATAACACATATTAGTCAATTATTAGATTTCGTAACTGGAATTGGAGGCTTTATTGTACCATTGGTTTTATGGCTTACAAAAAAGGATGAAGTATTAGGAATGGATTTTCACGGAAAAGCAATTTTAAACTTTAGAATATCGATGTTTTTGTATATTTTAATTTGTATTCCGTTAATAATATTATTTGGCTTAGGTATAATAGGAATAATAATTATTGCCTTTTTCTATCTGATTTTTCCAATAATTAACGCTGTAAAAGCCAGTAATAACGAACCACCAAATTACCCATTCAGTATAAAATTTATAAAATAATAAATAGCAGAAATCGTCTTTTTAAAAGACGATTTTTTGTTTAAAAATGTTTTTGAAGAAAATTATTATAAGAATTTGGGCGTTCCCTAAAAAGGTCGGGCTTTTCGCTACAATCTTTTGCCTTAAAAAAGGCAAAAGGATTTCCACTGCAATCCCTAACGCGTGCTTGTTAATAAACAAATAGCTTTCACCGAAAAGAACTATATATTTTTTATAACATCTTCATATTCATAATAGAAGAGTTCGAATTTTGGCATTGTTTCCACATAGAATTCGTAGCAATCTCGCCAAGTATTTTTATTATAAACACTAAATTTCCCTTCAAAAGGCACATAAATTCTATGAATTAGTTTTCCGCTTTCTAATTCGTATTCATTATCAAAAATTACTTCAGGAATATCAGTTTCCATCAACGTTTTTAAAGAAAGAAGCTGGTCGTAATAAAGCATATTTACCAATTCATCTGGGTTCTCCAAATCCAAACAAACCATGGCTTTCTTTCTATCTGCCACAAATTTGAAAGAAAAACCTTTCACTTTCGTATTATACAGCAACCATTTTCTCGGAAACGATTTTCCGAAACTTGTCCAAAAGTCTTTTCGTAATTGTGCAGCTTCGTCTTTGCTAAACATTTTTTCAGTTCAAAGTTTAATATTAAAAATTCAATGCTCAGAGTTTAAGATTTTTGGGTAAAACTTTAAATATTAAATATTAAACCTTAAACCTTAAACTTTGAACCCATTACCCATGAATCTTCGCTACATTTCCACGTTCACGCATCATTTCTGCTTCAAAAGCTAAAAGTGCATTCCATTTTTCGTCTACAATTGTTCGATCTTGGTATTGTCTTGCAAACTGTAAAAAAGTAGTATAATGTCCAGCTTCAGAAATCATTAAGTTTTTATAGAAAGTCTGTAATTCTTCATCTTCCATATTTTCGGAAAATACTTTAAAACGTTCACAACTTCTTGCTTCAATTAATGCAGCAATTAATAAACGTTGCACCAAAGCATTTGTTCTGTCTTTTGTTTTGGTAAAGAATTTCTGTAAACGGATTGCATAATCGTTTTTTTGCTCTCTTCCTAAAACCATTCCACGTTTTACCATTAAAAGATGCACCATTTTAAAATGTTGCATTTCTTCAATAGCAATATTGCTCATTTCTTTTACAAGCTCGGTTTCTTCAGAATAATTTATAATGATGGAAACAGCGTTAGAAGCCGCTTTTTGCTCTAAAAAAGCATGATCTGTAAGTATTTGCTCTAAATTTACTTTGGCAATATCTGCCCAAGAAGTTTCTGTTTCAAACTGTAATCCTAACATTATTATAGTATTTTTTGTAAGCCAGAACCAAAATAGGCGAGGGCTTTAATTTCTTTTACACTTGCCAAACGTTCTTTGTCAATTACTAATAGACCAACGTCTGTAGCTTCAATATGATATTGTTTGTTGCTTTCAAAGAACAAAACTAATTCATCTGTAAAATAATCTCTAATTTTTTCTTCGTTTTTTCCAGATAAGTAAAAACGTTTACTAAAATCTGGGTGCTCATCAATATCAATATCTTTATAACCTGCAAAATGATAAATATATTCAAAAACACCTTCCTTATCCAAAGTAAATTTTGGAAGCATTTTTTTAGGATGAATATGTAACATAGTTGCTTTAATTACTTGCTTAGCAATTAATTCTCCTTCCGAAAACTGAACATCGAACATAGTACAATCTTCGTTGGATAATACATTAGAAACCTTTTCTATATTTCGAGTTTTAAAATAACCGAAGTTTGGCAATTCTTCCATTTCAATATCAGAAAAAGCATCGTAATTATAATGCATTTCTTCACTAATTTTCTGAATCGATTTTTGTCTTTTAGTTAAAACACCTTCTTTTGGAACAAACTTTTTTGGTAACAATTTACGCAATGCAAATGGATGTTCACTTCCAGATTTTGCATCGTCTAAACCAATGACTTCAAAATGCCCACCTTTTCTATCGAAAGCAGCACTATAGTTACTCATGTTCTCCATCACAGAATGATCCACAAAATCACACAAAGAAAAATCGATAATGGCTTCTTGTGTTTCAGGAATCTGATCTAGCTTTGTTTTTAGTTTTGTGTAGTTTAAAAACGAAGAAAAATTCTTTACACTCACATAATATTTCTCATCTTCTTTAAACATTAACACATTTGGCTTTAAAGCATTTTTAAAAAATAACATTGCGTTTTTATTGATAAAAACATGAATTACGAATGTGATAATGATTCCACTTAATATCCCAATAATCAGACTTGTAGCGATTGTTATTAAAAGTGTTACTGTAAAAATTATTAATTGTTCTTTACCAACCTTAAATACCTTTTGAATGTTTTTTGGAGAGGCTAACTTGTAACCTGTAAAGACTAAAATAGCCGCCAAAGCTGGTAAAGGAATCTTACGTAATTCAGCAGCAAATAAGACTATAAAGAGTATTAAAAAAGTAGCGTGAAAAAAGTTTGCAGATCTATTACTACCTTTATTATTTACATTTACAGAACTTCGTGCAATTACAGTTACTACATTTAAACCGCCTAAAAAACCACTAATTACTGTTGCAATTCCCAGCGCTCTAATATCTTTATTTATGTTCGATCTCCTTTTTAAAGGATCTAGTTTATCCACAGCTTTTATACTTAATAAACTTTCGATACTAGAAATTAATGTAATTGCAATTACTGCATTTATAAAATCCGAATGATAAACTTTCCCAAAATCTGGAAAAGCAAAATTCGATAAAATATCATTTGGTAAACTAATTAGTAATTCTTTATGGATTGGATAATCGTGAGTAGAAAACAAATCAAAATAATAATACAAACCAACACTTAAAACAACTATCCACATTGGAGCAGGAATTAGCTGAAAATATCTATTTCTAATTTTACTATAAAAAATCATAATTAGCAAACTTATAATTCCTATTGCTCCTGCATAAAACATACTGGAATCGCTGGTTTTTACAAAGTTTACAATTCCTTCTGGAACTTGAATTAAAAGCTCTATAATACTACCTTTTGCATTCAAATTACCTAACATAACATGAATCTGTTTGGCGAAAATTCCAATTCCAATGGCTGCTAACATTCCTTGTATGGCTGAAGCAGGAAAGAAGTCTCCTAAAGATCCCAATCTTAAGAAGCCAAGGATAATCATTATAATTCCAGAAATTACAATTGCAGCAAGTGTGTATAAAAAACCTTGTTGCATGTCTCCATTTCCAAGTGTTGTAATTGCTGCTAAAATAACTACAACAAGACCATTTCCAGGACCAGTAATAGTTACATGAGAGCCCCCAATTAATGCGACTACAGTTCCACCAACAATAGCAGCTATAATTCCTGATATTGGTGGTGCACCAGAAGCTAAAGCCAATCCTAAACCTAAAGGAAGTGCAATTAAAGAAACCACAAAACCAGAAAAAAGGTTCTTAGGAATCTCACTTAAAAATGTTTTAAATGTATTTTTTTTTGTCATTTTATTTTACAATTAAAACATCTGTTGGTAATTCCGATAAAATATATTCGATATCATGTGGAAAAATTCGATCGAAAATTCCCATTTTAGTTGGTGCATTCATTACTAATAAATCAGCTCTTTTTACACGTGCATAATGTCCAATAGAGTACCCTCTTTTTCCAAAAATACTTTGTGTTTTTATATCTATACCCTCACAATTAACTTCTCTTATAATATTTTTTACACGAAAATCTTCCCTAGATTTTATACGTTCTTTTACAATGGTAGACTTTCTTAAGGTTTTATCGTCACTAACTTTTACATGTAATTCTGCCTGACTAATTTCTTCGACAATCGTTAATTTTTTACAACTTAATTTTTTAGAAAAAAAGATGGAAGTTTTAATAGTTTCTTCTGTTTTTTTATCATGTAAACCATTTACAATAATGTGTTTACATGTTACTCTTTCTATGGAAGGTTTAATTAGTAATAAAACAGAACAAGATGCTTTTCTAGTTATTTTTCTTGCAATAGAACCTACATAATATCTTAATAGATTTTCTTGTTGGATGGCTCCTAAAATTAGTAAATCTATGTTTTCCTTTAAGGAAGTTTCAAGAATTACATCAACAGGTTTTCCTTCTTGCCAAATTGTTTTTAAAGATTTTTTTAGAACCTCTGCTTCTTTTAATAAAGCATTAATTTTTTGTTCTTTTTCTGGAGTTTTTTCACCAACATGAACACCAACTAATTCAGCATCAAACATGTTTGCCATTCTAACAGCTTCAAAAAGGTTCGCTTTTAAGTTGGGAGAAAATGCAATTCCGATTAAAATTTTTTCAATTTTTTGCAAAAAGTCTTTTAAAATAGGATGAACGCACAATATAGGAAACTTTATAAGAAAGAAAAAAACTATAAAATTATTTTTATCAAAGGGAAACATCCTTAAATTTACTTTTTTGAAAATTAAAAATATATGTTAGAATTAGCAGGAATAATTATTTTAGGAATATTGGCACAATGGGTTGCATGGAAATTTAAAATTCCGGCTATTTTACCCTTAATTTTAATAGGTTTATTAGTTGGACCAATAGCTGCTGAATTTTTAAGTGAAGATGGTTCTAAATGGATAGAACCTATTTGGAATGGAAAAAAGGGTTTATTTCCAGGAGAAAGCCTTTATTACTTTGTCTCATTAGCCATAAGTATTATTCTTTTTGAAGGTGGATTAACCTTAAAAAGAGCTGAAATTAAAAATGTAGGACCTGTAATTACCAAATTGATAACAGTTGGTTCTGCTATTACTTTTTTCGGAGCAGGAGTTCTGGCACATTATATTTTTGATTTAGGATGGGATCTTTCGTTCCTTTTTTCTGGATTAATTATTGTTACAGGACCTACAGTAATTACGCCAATACTAAGAAATATACCTTTAAAGAAAGATATTTCTACCGTTTTAAAATGGGAAGGAATTTTAATAGATCCAATAGGAGCCTTAGTTGCAGTATTGGTTTTCGAATTTATTAGTGTTGGAGGTGGAGGAGGGTTTACCAAAACAGCTTTAATAGAATTTGGTAAAATCTTGTTATTCGGAACTACTTTTGGGTTTACTTTTGCGCACGCATTAATGTATGCAGTAAATAAAAAATTAATTCCACATTATTTATTAAATGTAGTTTCATTATCGACAGTATTACTTGTTTTTGTAGCTTCAGAAATTTGGGCTCATGAGTCTGGTTTATTGGCAGTTGTTGTAATGGGAATGGTTTTAGGAAATGGAAAATTAAAAAACTTAAAGGAATTACTTTATTTTAAAGAATCTTTAAGTGTTTTATTGATTTCTATCCTTTTTATACTACTAGCAGCAAATATTAATATTGAGGATTTATTGTTGTTATATACATGGAAAACAGCTGTATTATTTGCAATCGTAGTTTTTGTAATTAGACCTCTAGCTGTTTTTGCAAGCACATATAATTCAAAATTAAAATTAAACGAAAAACTATTTATAAGTTGGGTAGGACCAAGAGGTATTGTAGCTGCAGGAATTGCTTCTTTATTTGGAAGTAAATTATTAAAAGAGGGTGTAGAAGGTGCAGAATATATTACGCCTTTAGTTTTTATGATTGTTTTAGGAACCGTACTTTTAAACGCAACAACAGCTAGATTATTTGCGAAATTGGTAGGTGTTTTTCTAAAGAGTTCTAATGCAATTTTAATTGTTGGTGCATCCAGTCCAGCACGATTAATTGCGCATTATTTGAAAGAAAACGATAAAAGAGTGGTTTTAATTGATTCTAACAAAAACTTTATTCAGGAAGCGAATAATATGGAGTTAGAAGCTTATGCAATTAATATCTATGATGAAGATTTAACTGATAATATCGAATTAAACGATGTTGGGTATTTAATTGCAATGACTGGAAGCGAAGCCGTTAACCAATATGCAATTAACAACTTTTCGAAAGCATTTGGTGAACATGGTGCTTTTAGACTAGCAACTTCTAAAGAAATTAGAAATACAGGTGATACTAGTAGAACACAGTATTTAACACCAAAAGACGATTATATTAATTTAAGTGAAGCTTTTAGAGACAATCCTAAAATTTACGAAGTAGAGATTGAAACGAATGATGCTTACGAAGCAATGCTTTCTAAATTGTTTAGAGAATCTAGATCTGTACCTTTATTTGTAAGAAAAGACGAGGAAATATATTTAATACCTGAGTATGAAAAGTTAAACGAACCTAAAGAGAATTGTACTTTGGTGTATTTAGGAAAACCTTTAGAGGAGAATAAAGAAAGTGTTAACAGTCAGGATAATAAATAATTACTATTTATAAATCCAGTTCAAAAGTCTGACGTAATTTATCTAAAAGCGGATTTTTCTCTTTTAACTTATTATACTTTTCTTGTGGAGTATAAGCGAATTTTTTTTCGACAGTTTCGTTTAAAATAGTTTGTATATCAATTCCGTAATTGTTTAATTTTTCACGTAAAAATTTCAGCAATTTAGGGCGTCCTTTTAAAAATTGATCTTGCATTAATTTATTTGGAACCGTAAATGAAATTTTAAAGGCATCATTCAGTTTTGGTACATCTGTACCTACAATAGAAGCCATACTTCTTTCACCTTTTTTAATAAGAAAAGTTGTGTATTCTTTCCAAAATCCTTGTAATTGTTTTTCAGTAAAAATGTCTTTTGGATGGTTGTCGAAATTCTCTTCAACAACTGTTTTTTTCTTTTCTTTTTTATCGTGAATACTATTTAAAGAGAAAGAAGATCTTCTTTTTGCAATATTTAATATTGGTTTTTTTGTAGTATTATTTTCAACAGCAATATTAGTTTGAGTTTTTAAAACTGGAGTTTCTACCTTTTTTTCAATAGGTTTTACAACTTGCTTTTTTACAGGAGAAAGTGCTTGGAAAAAAGTAGCTGGTATTATGTAGTTAGCCGACTTTTTTTTTTCTCCATCGAAAGTGATAGAGGCAATTTGCATGAGCGTTAACTCCACCAGCAAACGTTGGTTTTTACTTGCTCTATAATTTAAATCGCAATTATTGGCTTTCTCAATAGATTGCATTAAAAAAGGAATGCTCGCTTTTTCGGCTTGTTTTAAATATTTCTTTTTAGCAGCATCTCCAACTTCTAACAATTCTAAGGTTGCTTTGTCTTTTGCCACCAATAAATCTCTAAAGTGACTTGCCAATCCGTTTATAAAATGATGTCCTTCAAAACCTTTTCCTAAAACTGAATTAAACGTATTTAAAACATCAGGAATTTTATTTTCAAGCACCAAATCTGTCATATTAAAGTACGTTTCGTAATCTAATACATTTAGGTTTTCAGTAACAGCTTCACGTGTTAAGTTTTTTCCTGAAAAACTAACAACTCTATCAAAAATAGATAAAGCATCTCGCATTGCACCATCCGCTTTTTGAGCGATAATATGTAAGGCATCGTCTTCTGCAGTAATATTCTCTTTCTCACAAATGGTTTTTAAATAATTTTTAGCATCTAAAACACCAATTCTTTTAAAATCGAAAATTTGACAACGAGATAAAATAGTAGGAATAATTTTATGCTTTTCTGTTGTTGCTAAAATAAAAATAGCATGTGCAGGTGGTTCTTCTAGGGTTTTTAGAAACGCGTTAAATGCTGCTTGAGACAACATATGTACTTCATCAATAATATAAACCTTGTATTTTCCTGTTTGTGGTGGAATGCGAACTTGGTCTGTTAAACTTCGAATATCATCCACAGAATTATTAGAAGCAGCATCCAATTCAAAAATATTAAATGCAAAATCTTCGTCTTCCGATAATGCTGCATCTTGCTGATTTATCTTCTTCGCCAAAATTCTTGCGCAAGAAGTTTTACCTACACCTCTTGGACCAGTAAATAATAAAGCTTGTGCTAAATGATTATTTTTTATAGCATTATCTAACGTGTTTGTAATGGCTTGTTGCCCAACAACATCTTCGAAATTTTGAGGACGGTATTTACGTGCTGATACTATAAAGTGCTCCATTTAATTATTTTAATGCTAATAGTGTCAGTTCGAAAGCAGTCAAAAACCTAGAATTATAAATTTTGACTCAGAAAAACAAGACTATTTTAATGATTATTTAACAAAAATAACCATCTAATAGGGTTTATACAAATACGTTTCTTAATAAAATGCTAAAGTTGTAAACAACTGTAAATAGAGCTGTAATTTTACGACTTAATAAATGTTCGAAAGATTTATTTTCGAGTTAAAAGTTCCGAAAATTGCACTGAGATCTTTTTTGCAATGTTCTTAGTGCAATTTTTAATTAATAATAAAGTAAAAAAAAAAAATAATAAATATGAAGTTGATAAAACCATTATTAGTATTGTCTTGTACACTTTTACTAATTTCTTGTTTCGGATTTTCAAATAAGAAAAAAAGCGACCAACAAGCTACATATGTTCCACAAGAAGGGACTAAAGTTGCTTATTTTGCAAGCGGTTGTTTTTGGTGTGTAGAAGCAATTTTCGAAAGCGTAATTGGAGTAGAAGAAGCAGTTTCTGGTTATGCTGGTGGAAATACTTTAAACCCAACTTACGAAAAAATTGGAACAGGAAAAACTGGTCATGCAGAAGCTGTAGCAGTTTATTACGATCCTAAAAAAGTAAGTTTTGAAACCTTGGTAAATGTGTTTTTTGGTTCTCACGATCCTACAACTGTAAATGGGCAACATCCAGATTATGGGACACAATATCGTTCGATTGCTTTCTACAAAACAACAAAAGAAAAACAAACTATCGAGACAATTCTAAATATTCTTAATGATAAAGTCTATAATGGCAAAATTGCAACAGAAGTTACTAAATTAGATCGTTTTTATAAGGCAGAAGACTATCATCAAGACTTTGAAAAAAGAAACCCAAATCAGAGTTATGTTAAGGCAGTTTCTATTCCAAGATTGAATCGTTTTAAAAAGAAATTTCCAGAATTGTTGAAGAAAGAAACTCATTAAATTCAAAAAAAACTTAAAAATTAAAGCAACTCATTGAGTTGCTTTTAATATAGAATTAATATTTTCGTATAAATGGTCTTAAAAATTTATTTTTTTTGTTTTACAACTGAAATTGCCAATTTTACTATGGTTACTATTTAAGTTTAACCTTTAGAATAAATTAGGTTTAAGATTCTATTATTTTTTTTATCAACTGCATTATTGGAATCTAATATGGTTTTTATTGGATATTTATTTGATTTTAATTTAGATTCGATATTACTTTTAAAGTGTAAACTTTCTACTGCTTTGTTCTTTGCAATATTTAAAATCCATGTAAAAAAACGTCCTTTTTTAGCTGAATAGTCTTCAGAATTATTCCAAACATGTAAAAATACTTGTTGCGTAATTTCTTCTGCAATATTTTCATCTGTTAAAATTGTATTAATGACACCATTAATACTTTCGCAATATTTAAAGTGTAATTCTTTAAAAGCTTCTATATCTTTTTGCTTTAACCTAATAATTAAATCGTTTAACTTATCCATCGAAACTTGTTTGTTAAACAAACTTAAATTTATGTTAATAGTTAAATGAACTCTTTTGCAATAAAAGTGAACTCTTTAACATTTTTTATTAATTGAAGTTTTAATATTCTAAAACGATTATTTAGTGCTTATATAATTACTAATAAGTAAAAAAAAAACCGAGTAAAAACTCGGTTTAAATATTAATCTCTATAAATTTTATCGTATAATTTTTGATAGATTTTTAAGATAATAGCACGTTTCATTTTCATTGTTGGTGTTAAATGGCCACCATCAATAGACCAAACATCTGGCGTTAATTCGAAACGCTTAATTTGTTCCCATTTTCCAAAGTTAATATTACATTCATCAACTTCTTCTTGAATGCGTTTAATTATAATGTCAGAATTTATTATCTCTTCATTCGTTTTACCAATAGAAAGTCCTTTTTTATCTATCCAATCTTTTATAAAATCGAAGTTTGGTTGAATAATTGCTGCTGGCATTTTTTCATTTTCTCCAACAACCATCACTTGTTCTATAAACAAAGATTGTTTTAACTCGCCTTCTAATAATGGTGGAATTACATATTTTCCTCCAGAAGTTTTAAACATTTCTTTTGTTCTTCCTGTAATTTTTAAAAAACCATCTGCATCAAATTCTCCTTTATCTCCAGAATAGAAATAACCATTCTTTAAAACTTCTGCAGTTTTTTCAGGATCTTTATAATAACCCATCATTACATTTGGTCCTTTTATTAAAATTTCTCCTGTTTCTGCAATTTTAACTTCTACACCACTTATTACTTTACCAACTGTTCCTGGTTTAAAACCTCCATTTCTAACATCGTTTACTGTAGTTACTGGAGATGTTTCAGTTAAGCCATAACCTTCCATAATTGGCATATTTGCAGCAGCAAATACTCTTGTTAACCTTGTTTGCAAAGCGGCACTTCCAGAAACCATTAATTTTAATTCTCCTCCAAGAGCAGCTTGCCATTTCGAAAAGATAAGCTTTCTAGCAAGACCTAATTGTTTTTCATACCACCAACCATTTTCTCCATAAGGTTTGTATTTTAAACCTAAATTTACTGCCCAAAAGAATAATCCTTTTTTAATTCCTGATAAAGATTCTCCTTTTAAAATAATTTTATCGTAAATTTTTTCGTACAAACGTGGCACAGCTGTCATAACGTTTGGTTTTATTTCTTGTGCATTTTCGGTTAGTTTTTCAATAGATTCTGCAAAATAAACAGAAACACCACAATATTGATATAGATACAATATCATTCTTTCGAATATATGGCAGATTGGTAAAAAACTCAATCCTCTATCTTTTCCATAATCTAAAGGAACTCTTTCAAAAGAGCTTAAAACATTAGTAACCACGTTTTTGTGAGTTAACATAACACCTTTTGGTCTTCCTGTCGTTCCAGAAGTATAAATTAGAGTTGCTAAATCTTCCGGCTTTACGTTATTTTTTCTATCTTCAAGAATCTCTTGATTGCTAGTATCTTCTCCAGATTTTAAAATTTCTTTCCAGCTTTGTTCCCCAGCAATGTCATCAAAAGTAAAAACACCTTTTAAATGTGTATTTCCTTTTATAGCATTTAGTTTTTCTAATACATCTACATCAGAAACAAAACAATATATAGCTTCTGAATGATTTAAAACATACTCGTAATCTTCTTTACAAATTGTTGGGTAAATAGGTACATTTTGTGCGCCAGTTTGTAAAACACCAATATCACAAATATTCCATTCGGTTCTATTGGTTGATGAAATTACTGCAATTTTATCATTTGGTTTTACGCCTAAATTAATTAGTCCTCTACTAATTTTATTGGCTTGATCTATATATTCTTGTGTAGATGTACTTACCCAATTACCACTTGTTTTAGAGGTAAATGCTTTTTTTAAATTGTAGGTTTCTAATTGATAATAAGGAAAATCAAATAATCTCGTAATTTCTATTGCCATAAGTTATATTTTCTGCAATGCAAAATAGGGAAATTCCCTTAATATGACAAATAGAAAATTAAATGCTTTTTTATTAAGAATTATATATTTTTTTATGCAAATTTTTATATTTTTCTTTAATAACTTTTCTTTTCATTTTCATTGTAGGAGTTAAATGACCATCTTCAATTGTCCATTCATCTGGTGTAATTTCGAACTTTTTAATTTGTTCCCATTTGCCAAACTTTTTATTATAAAAATCTATTTCTTTTTGAATCCTCTTTATCAGTTTTTTATTTGAAGTAATATTTTTAATTGTATGATTTTTTCTTTTTGCCCATTCGTAAACGAAATCAAAATGAATTTGAATAATGGCAGCAGGCATTTTTTCTCCTTCACCAATTACCATAATTTGTTCTATAAATCTCGATTTTTTAAATTCACTTTCTAAAGCTGAAGGAGCAATGTATTTTCCACCAGAAGTTTTAAATATTTCTTTTTTTCGATCTGTAATTGTTAAAAAACCATTTTTATCAATAGATCCAATATCACCAGTATGTAAATAACCATTAACAATGGTTTTATTGGTCATTTCTTCGTTTTTGTAATAACCTAACATCACATTTTTTCCTTTCATTAAAATTTCTCCATCAATAGCAGTTTTAATTTCTACCCCTTCTAAAGGTTTACCAACAGAACCTATTTTTAATCCGTTATTTCTAACATCATTTACAGTTCCTGCAGGCGAAGACTCTGTCATTCCATAACCTTCATAAACAGGAATTTCTGCAGCTGTAAAAACTCTAATTAATCTATCTTGTAAAGGCGCGCTTCCAGAAATCATAAATTTTAATTCTCCACCTAAAGCTTGTCTCCATTTAGAGAAAATTAGTTTATTTGCTATTTTTAATTTGAAATGATACCATGCTCCGTTTTTATAATAAGGTTCATATTTTTCTCCTAATTCTAATGCCCAAAAAAATAATTGTTTTTTAATTCCTTTTAATTCACTTCCTTTATCTACAATTTTATCGAAAATTTTTTCTAATAATCTTGGTACAACTGCTAAATACCCTGGTTTTACTTCTCTAATATTATCGCCTATTTTCTCTATGCTTTCTGCAAAATAAACTTCATTTCCAAGATATAAGTTAAGATAAGAAGCTGTTCTTTCATATATATGACAAACTGGTAGGTAGCTTAAAATACGATTATTAACGTTATTTAAATCGAAAGCTTTCACAGTTGCAAAAACTGTAAAAACAATATTTTCATGACTTAACATAACTCCTTTTGGAGTACCTGTTGTACCAGAGGTGTAAATAATTGTTGCTAAATTATTTGGTTTAATGTTTTGTTTTCTTTCTTCTATTTCTTTTTGATAATTTTCTTTTTCGCCTAATTCTAAAAACGAATTCCAACTATAATTTTTGGTTGATTCTTCCAAAGAAAAGATTCCTTTTAATTTTGTTTTTGGGAGTATAGATTTTACCTTCTTGTACAAATAATCATTAGATACAAAACAATAAGTTGCATCTGAATGATCTAAAATATAGGCATAATCTTTTTCTGAAAGTGTTGCATATAAAGGAACATTTTGGGCGCCAGTTTGTAGAATTCCAATATCTAAAATATGCCAATTTGGGTTATTATTCTCTGTAATTACCGCAATTTTATCATTTGGTTGTACACCTAAACTTATTAACGAACTACTTACTTTATTGGCTAAATTGATATATTCTTTTGTTGAAATACTTTTCCAAAGAGCACTTTCTTTATAATTGAAACATTTTTCTAAAGGATTATTTTCTTTTTGATAATAAGGAAAGTCGAAAAGGCGAGAAATTGTAATACCCATAAAAAATTATTTAACGACAAGATAAGAAAAGATTTTTTTAAGATAAAAAGGTTAGCAAATAGCTAACCTTTTAGGAGAATCAATTTTTTAAAAAAAATGATTCGGGGGAATAAAATATGTAAAATGATTGAGATGATTACTTTTTAAACAAAAAACTAGCTTTCTTTAGAAAAGAAAGCTAGTAATATCTGGTGAGTTAGCCCCTAATCCAACTTTCCCATTATTGTGCAATTTAATAATAACTTTTATTTTGTATATAGGTATAAATACCTATTTTTTATCAATTAAATATTTTCCGAAACTTTTTCCATTTATTTTAGTGTACTTAGAATCAATGTCATAAGCTACATCCATTCCAGAGATATTAAAATCTCCAGAAACTTTCATATACTTTATATTTAAATCTTCTTCGAATTTTGTGTTAACAAAAGAAACTCCGTTTTTAAATTGTGTATACTTAAAAGTTGCAGAATCTTTAAAAACTGAATTCGAAAAACTAACCTTTGTGTTAAAATTAGTGTATTTAAAAGTGGCTATTTCATCGAAAACAGTATTTTCGAAACTAATATCTTGGTCGAATTTTGCATATTTAAAAGTGGTGTCGTCATCAAAAGTACTTCCAGAAAAATCTGCATCTCTTTCGAAACGAGAATATTTAAACATTGCTTTTCTTTCGAAATTACAATTCTTAAAAATGGCAATATCTTCGAAACTTGCAGTAAAAGTGTAACCAGAATCTTCATCTGGTATGTATGCTAAAACATCATCTCTAAATGTGCAATTAGTAAATGAAATTTTTACATCAATCAATTTTTTAATTTCGTTGCTAGAGTTTCCAGAACCCCAATTAAACCAACTATTCTTCTTTTTTCTAGGCAATTTTTCCAAAGCTTCATCCATATAAGTGAAATCTAATGTACCAACAATAGTTACATTATTATAGGAAATCGATTTTCCGTTTTTAATATCTTTCATAATATCTGAAGCTTCTACAGTTTTTTGTGCAAAACTTATAGTTGCTGATAAAAAAAGACAAATACCTAAAAGTGTAAATTTATTTTTCATTTTATTTGAGTTTTAAAGTGTTTTCTTAAAAGACCACTCAAAAGTTAAAATGTGACAGTTTTTATAAAATAAATGTAATTATAAACACTGTTTTTCCATTTTTAGAGTTAAAATGAATACTTCCTTTATGTGCTTCAACAATACTTTTCGTAAGTGTCAAACCAATTCCAGAACCATTTTTACGAGTTGTAAAATATGGTACAAAAATATTTTCTTTTATTTCATTAGAAATACCAATTCCATTATCGGAAATTTCTAAATGTAGGCGATTATTTTCTTCTGTAACTTGAATTTCAATTTCTGGATGTTCAGTTTCTGTAAGTGCGTACAAACAATTTGATATTAAATTGATGAGAATTTGTTCAATTTGATTTTTATCTGCATTAATTATAAAATTATCACTTGAATTAAAAATTAAGTTGATTTTCTTTGCTAAAAACTCTTGTTTATAGAGTTCTAATGTATTTTGAATAGTTTCCGTTAAACTAATTTCTTTCTTATTTGGCAAAGGCAATTCTGCTAATTTTCGATACGTATCTACAAAAGAAGTTAAATGTAAAGAGCGTCTTTTAATAATACTTAAACCTTGTGAAAGTTCATCAATAGTATCTTCGTCTGTATTTTCTTCTTGTAATAAAGAATGTAAATTTTCCGCTAAACTACTAATAGGAGTAATGGTGTTTATAATTTCGTGCGACATTACATTCATTAATTTATACCAAGCTTCTTTCTCTTTTTTGTCTATTAATTGCTGAATTGTTTCTAAAGAAACTACCAAATATTCAAACTCATTGGTTTGTGTTACTGCAGTTTTTAGGAAGAAATTTTCTTTATCGTCATTTATTTTTAAAGAAATGGTGTTTCTAATTTCCTTCCAATCTTTAATAAAATTGGTTAATTCGCCTATTTTGGTTTGGAGTAAATTCCAATTATAAAACTTCGGGATTTTTAAAAAGTTAGCAAATGCTTTATTGATTTGAAAAATGGATATTTCTCCATTCACGTCTTTTTTTAGAATTAAAATTCCAATTCCTAAACTTTCAATAATATTCGTAAAAATAAGTTGTTCCGATGTTTTTGATAAACTTTGTTTTCTGTGTTTTTCTAATAATAATGCTGTTTTATTATGCAAAGGATTCTTTCTTTTTTCAGCAGAAATCGTGTTAGAATAATCATCAAACAATAAACAATCTATCGATTTTTCGATATCTGTAAATAGTTTTTTTAGATATTCTGTAAAAAGGAAAAACTGAAATATAAGCAACAAAGAGAAACCAATTGTATTAACAATAAACCCTTTTTTAAAGCTAAAAACGATTATTACTCCATTAATAATCAATAAAATTAATCGAATTACAATCTGAATATATTGTGGTTTTCCCATTTATAATTGATGTTTCTCTAATCTTCTGTACAAAGCAGCTCTTGTTAAGCCCAAATCTTTTGCAGCTTTAGAAATATTGCCTTGGTGTTTTGTAATTGCTTGCTGAATTAATACTTTTTCAGTTTCTTCTAAATTTAAACTTTCGCCTAAATTTACGTCAATTTTCTTTGCTGAAAAATGCAAGTCAGAAACTTCAATCTCATCATTATCTGTTATTATTACAGCACGTTCTACAATATGTTCTATTTCTCTAATATTTCCTGGCCAATGGTATTTTTCCATTGCTTTTAATGCTTCCGAAGTAAAATTGGTTATTTTCTTTCGATATTTCTGTGTTAATTTTTCAAGAAAATGTGTTGCTAACAACTTTATATCATTTGTTCTTTCACGAAGTGGAGGCAAGTTCAATTCAATGGTATTTATTCTGAATAATAAATCTTGACGAAATGTTTCTTCTTCCACCATTTTATGAATTGGCGCATTTGTAGCACAAATAATTCTGGCATCAATTTCCGTTTCTTTTCCTTCTCCTAAACGTGTCACTTTCCGATTCTGAATAACAGTTAATAATTTAGATTGTAAATGGAGTGGTAAATTTCCAATTTCATCCAAGAAAATAGTTCCACCTTTTGCCAATTCGAATCTCCCTAAAGTATCTTTATGCGCATCTGTAAAGGCTCCTTTAACGTAACCAAACAATTCACTTTCGAATAAATTTTCATTTAAAGAACCTAAATCTACGTGAATAAAAGGATAATTTTTTCTGTTCGATTGTAAATGAATTTCTTTAGCAAACACATATTTTCCTGTTCCATTTTCACCTAAAATTAAAACATTGGCATCTGTTGGCGCTACTTTTTTAACCAAATTCATGGCAGATTGCATTGCTGTAGAATTTCCAATAATATGTTCCGTTTTTTGGTGAAACTCTTTGTCTTGGTGTTCTTGAATGGTTTCTAATTGGGTATTTTTTCTTTTAGAACGAGATAATTCTACACCCGCATTTACAGAAGTGTAGAGTTTTTCTGTTGTCCAAGGTTTTAAGATAAAATCGGTTGCCCCTTTTTTAATGGCATCTACTGCTAAATTTACGCTTCCAAAAGCAGTCATTAGAAGAATGGTAGTTTCTGGGCTAATTTCTTTAATGTTTTTTAGCCAATACAAACCTTCTTTTCCATCTTCGAAACCAATTCTATAATTCATATCTAACAATACAACATCTATTGTGTTCTTCGTTAAATGCGAATTTATATTTTGTGGATTATTTTCAGTAATTATTTTTGAAAAGTATTTTTTCAAGCTAATTCTGGCCGAAAACAGAATATCATCATCATCATCTACAATTAAAATGGTTGCTTCTTTTTTTCTCATAGTACATAATTAGTGTTTTGTTTGAATATGAACAAAAATATGTCCGTTTTTGAACACTCTTAATTTTTGGTAAATTCATATACTATTGAAAATCAATGTTTTAAAATTTATTTTTCGTTGGCATATTTGTGGCATATCAATTACCAAACGAAATAGAATTTATGGATACTCAAATAAAACCTAAAAATAAAAAAACTAAAAAAATGCTCTTATGGGGAATTCCTGCTGTTATTTTAATGGCAGTAATTTTAATGAATGCTACCAGAAAAAAGCAAGTCAATCTTAAAAAAGATACCATTAGTATTCGTGAAGTTACCAAAGGAGATTTCGAAGATGTTATTTTATTTAATAGTACAGTAGAACCTAAAACTTCTGTTTTGGTGAATGTAATTCAAGGTGGTTCTGTTTCAGAAATTTTTGTGGAAAGTGGACAAATCATTAAAAAAGGGACGCCACTTTTAAAGGTGTATAACCCAAATGCAGAATTGAATTATCTAACGCAAGAAACTGCAATGGTGGAGCAAATTAACAACTTAAGAAACTTACGTGTGAATATTAAAAATCAGCAATTAAGTTTAGACCAACAATTATTAAGTATCGATAATGATTTTAGAAATGCAGACAGACAATATAAATTAGATTCTACTTTGTATAAAAAAGAGGTGATTGCAAAAAACGATTATCAGAAAACACAACAAGAATATTCTTTTCAAAAAGAGAGAAGTGGTGTGATTAAAAAGAGTGTTTTCAACGAGAAAAAAAGTAGAGATAATCAATTAGCAAGAATAAATACTTCTTTATCAAACATGGAAAAGAGTTTGGAATTATTATACAAAAACAAAGAGAATTTTGTGGTAAAAGCGCCTGTAGATGGTTTGTTGTCTTCATTTAATCCTATTTTAGGAGAAAGCTACAATCAAGGGCAACCAATTGGAAAAATGGATGTTTTAGACGGTTATAAATTAGTGGCAAAGGTTGATGAATATTACAATTCTAAATTACAAGAAGGTATTTCTGGAACTGTTGCCTTAAACTCAAAAAACTACGAAGTAAAATTATCGAAAGTGTTTTCAGAAATTGTTGGAGGACAATTTAAATTAGAATTAAATTTTAAACAAGATTCCCTTTCAAACGACGTAAAAAGAGGAATGTCTTTAAAAACAAAAGTATTTTTATCAAGCAAAACTGAAGCTTTATTATTAAGTAAAGGTTTGTTTTATCAAAGTACAAATGGTGCTTGGGTTTTTGTGTTAAATTCTGATAATAAAGCAGTAAAAAGAAATATTAAAATAGGAAGAGAAAATCCTTTTTATTATGAAGTTTTAGAAGGATTGCAAGTAGGAGATAAGGTAATTACATCGAGTTACGATGATTATAAAGATGTTGAAGAGATTAATATTGAGTAGACAGTCTTCAGTTGGCAGTCGCAGTTTTCAATAATAAATAAAATAAAATTTAAAAATATATATAATGATTAAAATAACAGATTTAGTAAAGGTTTACAGAACAGAAGAAGTAGAAACTACAGCTTTAAATAAGTTGAGTTTAGAAGTTAAAAAAGGTGAATTTGTTTCTATAATGGGAGCTTCAGGTTGTGGGAAATCTACACTTTTAAATATCATTGGTTTGTTAGATGCTCCAAATAATGGAAGCTATCTTTTTGATGGAACAGAAGTGGCAACTTTCAACGAAAAACAAAGAGCAGGTTTACGTAAAGCAAATATTGGTTTTGTGTTTCAGAACTTTAATTTAATTGATGAATTAACGGTTTATGAAAATGTGGAACTACCATTAATTTACAATAAAGTAAAAGCATCCGAAAGAAAAGAACGCGTTACAGAAATTTTAGAAAGAATTGGCATTGCACACAGAGCAAAACATTTTCCACTACAATTATCTGGTGGACAACAACAAAGAGTTGCAGTTGCAAGGGCTTTGGTAACTAACCCAAAATTGATTTTAGCAGATGAGCCAACAGGAAATTTAGACAGTAAAAGTGGAAATGATGTCATGGAATTATTAACAGAATTACACGCAACTGGTGCAACAATTATTATGGTAACGCATTCAGCGTACGATGCACAATTTTCATCAAGAATTGTAACCTTAAAAGACGGAGAAATTATTTCTGAAAAAACAAATGAACATAAAGTAGATGTTTTAGTTGAATAAAGTCACTAAAGACAAAGTCTTAAAATTCAATTATAATTATGATTTCTGTGAAACTTATGCTCAAGTTGATTGGGTAACAGAAATCTAAATTCATCAAAAAAAACAGAATTTATGTTACAAATATGGTTTAAAATATTCTTTAGAAATAGCAAGAAAAACTGGCTAAATACATTGATAAATATCAGTGGATTAACTTTGGGTTTGGCTGGTTTATTAATCATTTTATTATATCTAAATGAAGAAAAAAGTTACAATCAATGGAACCCAAATAAAGAAGATGTCTATAGAGTAAACCTAAAAAAACCAAAATCTGGTGAAGTTTGGATAACTGCAAATGCTGGGATGTATTTAACGTATCCTAAAGAAATACCAGAAGTTACAGAGTCTTTAATGGTAAAGCCATTTTACAGAAGTAGAGTAATTCAATATAAAGATGTTTTTGAATTTACAGACAAAACAATACTTACAGAACCACAGTTTTTTAATTTTTTTCCATTCAAAATTTTAGAAGGTTCCACAGAAAACTTTGCGAAAACCAGAGATAATATTGCAATATCAAAAGAATATTCTGAAAGAATTTTTAAAGGTGAAAAAGCAGTTGGCAATTTAGTTAAAATCGACAATAAAGATTTTTTGGTAACCTGTGTTTATGAAATTCCTAAAAACTCTCACCAAGAACCTCATTTATTAATTCAGTTTTCTGAAGAATTTGAAGTGAATTGGGGAAACCATAATAACGAAGTTTTTTGTAGGGTTGCAAAAGGAACAGATTTAGCTGTTTTAAAGCAAAAAATGGATAAAATTATTAATAACGTTCATAAAATTGCTGCTGAAGAAAACGGAATTACTGTTGAAGAATTTGACGAACGTTATGGAATACCAACTGTTCTTTTAGATAAATTAGATACAATGTATTTGCACAATACAGCAAAAAGAGCTGGGCCAAGTGGAACAGGGAATTACCAATTATTAATGGTTTTGTTAGGTTTGTCCATCCTGTTAATTGTTATTTCTTGTGTCAATTTTATAAACTTATCTGTAGCCTCTGCAAGTCAACGAGCGAAAGAAGTTGGTGTGAAGAAAACATTAGGTTTATCAAAAAAACAACTGCTTTTTCAATATGTATTTGAGATTGTTTTGCAAGGGTTAATCTCGTTTGTTTTAGCATTGGTAATTGTAGAATTGGCTTTGCCATTTTTTAATCAATTTGTTGGTAAAGAAATTTCGATTTTGCATACCAATTCTTTGGTAACATTATTTGTTACTTCAATTTTAATATCATTTTTTGTTGGAAGTATTCCAGCTTTGTATTTATCCAATTTTAAAGCGATTGAAGTTTTAAAAGGAAGTATTTCTAAAAGTAAAAAAGGAAATTTAGCAAGAAATATGATGCTTGGGGTTCAATTTTTAATATCAGGTTTTTTTATTATTAGTATGTTAATTGTTGGGAGTCAAGTAAATTATATGATGGAAAAAGACTTGGGTTTTGACAAAGAACATGTGTTATCTGTTGCATTTTATAATAAAGTAGATAAATATAAAAAATACCAGTTAACAAGAGAGATTTTAAGTCAAAACAAAAACATTAGTGGTGTTACTGCAAGTATGTTTGTGCCTGGTTATGGTTTTACAAATGGTACAGATTTAAGACATAAAATAAATGATGTTAGTTTTAATTCTGCTTCTAATTTGATAGATTTTAATTATATAGATTTTGCAGGAATTACAGTTTTAAAAGGACGAAATTTTTCAAAAAATATTGCTTCAGATACAATTAATAAAGTTTTAATAAACGAAACTGCAGCCAAACAGTTAGGTATTTTTAAGAATCCTATTGGAGAAATTGTTAATGTTGGATGGCAAGAAGATAATGCTTTAGGTTTGGAAGTCATAGGAATGATAAAAGATTATCATTTTGACGGTTTTGATAAAGAAATAACACCAATGTTTTTAGGTATTTGGAATACTTTTGATTTTGCTAAAAATTGGATTTCAATGATTCAGTTTAAAATAAAAGGAAATAATATTGAGAAAACAATTGCAGAAATTGAAAGTTTTTGGAAACAGAATATAGATGCCAAATATCCTTTTAATTACGAGTTTATAGATGCCAAATTTGCAGAATCGTATGAGAAATATCAAAAGCAACAAACCATGTTTCTAATATTATCAGTATTAGTGATTTTAATTTCACTTTTAGGTCTATTTGCTTTGGCAACCTTAACAATTCAGCAACGTTTAAAAGAAGTTGCCATTAGAAAAACATTGGGAGCATCCGTAAAAGAAATTATGTTTCAGTTATTAAAAAACTTCTTGAAAGTAGTGGTTATTTCTTCAATAATATTAATTCCGATTGCATATTATTTTATGGAAAACTGGTTAGAAAACTTTGTGTACAGAGTAGAAATGCCAATATTACCTTATGTATTAACTCCAATTATATTAATTGTTTTAGTCTTTGTAGTTGTTGGTTTAAAAGCTTACAACGCAACAAAAATCGATTTAATTAAATATTTAAAATTCGAATAATTATGTTTAAAACGTGGTTTAAAATATTTTATAGAAATAGCAAAAAGAATTGGTTAAATATTGTTGTAAATATTGCAGGTTTAACTGTTGGTTTTGCAGGTTTGTTAATTGTGCTTTTATATTTTAATGACGAGCAAAGTTATAATGCGAGTAATAAAAATGTAAATGAAATTTATAGAGCAATTCATAAAATGTCTGATGGAGAAATTTGGGCAAGTAGCACAAATGTAGAAGGTGTAAAATATAAAGAAGATATACCAGAAATAACTGATTATTATTTAAGTAATTCCTGGACAAATAGTTCTGTTGTTAAAATTGATGGGAAACAATTATTTATTGAAGATGTATTAAGAGGGGCATCTAATTTCTTTTCTTTTTTTCCTTTTGAAATTGTTGAAGGTAGTTCAGAAACCTTTACTAAAGCTAAAAATCATATAGCAATATCAGAACAAAAAGCAAAAATTTTATTTGGAAAAAACTCGGCCATTGGTAAAACTGTTGAATTAAATAATAGAAACTTTATTATTACAACTGTTTATAAAATAGAAGGTAAACATTATTTCATGCCAAATATGGTGTTACAGTTTAAAAAAGAACCAGAAGGTCATTGGGGTAATTTTTCAAATAATTTGTTTGTAAAAACAACTAAAGGAGCTGTTTTAGAAACCATTAATAAAAAAGGAAATAATGTTTGGTTTAAATACTCAACTGAACCACAAGCTAAAAATGCTGGTCTTTCTACAGAAGAATTTTTTAAAAAACACGGTACAACTGTAATTTTTGAACCTTTAAAAGATATTCGTTTAAAAACAATTGCAGATGAAGCTGGTCCAGAAGGTAAAGGAAATTATCAATTAATTATAATTATGCTTTCGTTATCTATATTATTAATTATAATTTCTTGTGTTAATTTTATAAACCTGTCTATTGCATCTGCAACCCAAAGAGCAAAAGAAGTAGGGGTAAAGAAAACTTTAGGGCTTTCTAAATTACAATTAATAAGGCAATATGCTTTAGAGATTGTGCTTCAGGGAGTTCTCGCTTTTATTTTATCTTTAGTTGTAGTAGAACTTATTCTACCTTCTTTTAACAATTTTATGAATAAAGAAATCTCCATTTTAAATTTCTCTTTAATTATTAAAGTTGCATTAATTGCATTAATAATTTCAGTTTTTATTGGTTTTATTCCTGCAATTTACCTTTCTAAATTTAATGCTGTAGATGTTTTAAAAGGAAATGTTTCTAGAAGCAAACAAGGTGTTTTTGCAAGAAATATAATGTTAGGAATTCAGTTTTTAATTTCTGGGTTTTTTCTTACAGGCTCATTAATCATTTTTAAGCAAGTAAATTATATGATGAATAAGGATCTTGGTTTTAAAGGCGATCAAGTTATTATGGTGTCTATGAATGAATTTGAAAATAGATTTAAAAAGTATGAGTTAGCTAAAAAGGAGTTAATTAAACACCCTAATATAGAGGTTGTAACAAGTAATTCTTTTACCATTGGTGGTGGAAGTTCTATGTCTACAAATGTAGATTATAAAGAACTTTCTATACAAACACATGCAAATGCTGTAGATTTTAATTATTTAGAAACAATGGAAGTAACTTTATTAAAAGGTAGGTTTTTAGATGAAAATATGGCTTCTGATACTATTTCTAATGTTATTATAAACGAAACATTAGCCAAAGAGCTTAATATTTATGATAATCCTATTGGAAAAAAAATAAGACCAGGTTTTAGTGATGAAACTAAAAAAACGAAAACCTTTGAAGTTGTTGGTATGGTTAAAGACTATCATACATTTGGTTTAGATCGTAAAATAGTACCAACATTTATGTTCCACTGGAATACTGTTGGTTGGGTTAAGAATAATTTTTGGAAAATGCAATTTAAAATAAAACCAAACAATGTATCAGAAACTTTAAAGCATTTAGAAAATTATTGGAAACAAAATGTAGAACAAGGTTATCCCTTTAATGCAGAATTTTTAAACAAACGATTTGCAAGAACATATAAGAAATATCAAAATCAAAAAACATTGTTTTTAATTTTAACATCTATCGTTATTATTATTTCTCTATTAGGTTTGTTTGCTTTGGCCACGTTAACAATTCAACAAAGATTAAAAGAAGTTGCAATTCGTAAAACATTAGGTGCTTCTGTAAAAGAAATTATGTTTCAGTTGATAAAAAGTTTCTTGAAAATTACTTTAATTTCATCTATAATTCTAATTCCAATAGCGTTTTATTTTATGGAAAATTGGCTAGAAGATTTTGTGTATAGAATAGATATGCCAATTCTCCCATTTATAATTACACCAATAATTTTAACAATTTTAGTTTTTGTAGTTGTAGGTTTAAAAGCATTTAATGCAACAAAAATAGACTTGATTAAATATTTAAAATTCGAATAAATATTAAAAACAGTCACACTTTAAAAATAATTGAGTCTTTAAATCGTAAACAACAATTTAAAACGAACTTTAAAATAAAAATATGAAATTCAAATTAACTCTTTTCTTAATGACTTTATTATGTATTAATAATAGTTTAACAGCTCAGAAAACAATAGAACTTAAAGAAAAGTTTGATAAAGTAATTGTAAGTCCACATATAGAAGTAGTTTTTAAAAAAGGGGACAAGGCAAGCATTAAAATTGAAGAAATTAGTGTTCCAATAGAAAAGTTTAATTACGAATTAGAAAAAGGTACACTCCAAGTATATTTAGAAGGAGCAAAAACCTATACTAAAAATAAAAAGGTTGTTATTAGAAACCAAGAAAGAAAAGTCCCATTATATAAAAATAGAGTGGTTAGTTTAATAATTACTTACGCTGATGTATCCATATTTTCTTTAAGAGGAGAAGAAAAAATTACTTTTAATAGTCCATTAATTCAAGATAAATGCGAATTACGTATTTATGGTAAATCTGAAGTAACGATTCCTACTATAGATGTAAATAAATTATATGTCTCTATTTACGGAAATAGTTATCTTAATATAGAAAAAGGAAAGATTCAGAAGCAAAAAATTACTGCTTATGGAGAAAGTAAAGTTATGGCTTCAGAAGTTGAATCGAAAGAAACTAAACTAACTGCTTATGGAAGTGGAACCTTTCAATTAAATGCAACAGAAAGTATAAAAGTAACTTCATATGGAGAAGCAACAGTCTTATATAAAGGAGATGCTAAACTAAAAAAAGGAATTATTATAGGAGAATCTACTATAAAAAAAGTTCAATAAATTTAAATATATATTGAAATTCAAAAATTCTTTATAAAACTAAAAAAGGTCGAAACTTAATTCGACCTTTTTTCTTCTTTTACTAACAAAATTCCTTTGAAGGTTTTGTTTTAAAAATAACCTTTATAATAATTACTTCCAAACTTATTACCCCTAATAAATAGAAGGATGCAATTTAAGGTTAAGCTAATTTAAAGCCTATTTCTCGTAGTTTATTGTAAATAATCGTAATTATGGTTTTTTTAAAGCTTTTTTTATTAGTGTAAATTCATCTTTAAAATAATCTTTAAAAGATTTAGATGTAAATGCTTTAAAATCTTTTGCAAAATGAGATTCATCGTAATAATTATACATATAGATTAAATCTTTTAAATCTATTTTATTGCTTTCATATTGTTTCATTAAATTTTTAAAGCGAAAAATTCTAATGTATTTTGCTGGTGTTAAACCTACCATTTTTTTAAATAGAGTTTCTAAAGTCTTTTGCCCAAAAGGAATTTCATTTAATAATTCATTTACAGATATCATTCCTTCTTTTAAATGAATGGTATGTAAAACCTTATCTATTGCAATTGTATTTTTATTCTCTATTATAGGTATTTCTAATAGTAGTTTTTCTAGTTTTGCGAATAATTTTTTGAAATCATTATTATGATTGATAAAAATATTTTCAAACTTATCAGCAAGATTTTTATCTATTTGGTTAAAAACAGAATATTTATGTGAAAATTTAGATATATCTAAACCCGTTAATTTATGAAGGGCTGTAGGTTTAAAACTTAATCCA
Source organism: Polaribacter haliotis (assembly GCF_014784055.1). NCBI lineage: Bacteria > Pseudomonadati > Bacteroidota > Flavobacteriia > Flavobacteriales > Flavobacteriaceae > Polaribacter > Polaribacter haliotis. The sequence continues at coordinate 321,037 of NZ_CP061813.1, forward strand.
CAAGCAGAACCAATTTCACTTACATTAAACTTGTAAGACTTGTAGAACTGCCCATTTATAATTAAATTTTTAATTACAGTTTCATTATTATTTAATGAAATTTTTTGACCATTAGAGTAAATATAAGCTATACCTGTATTGCCAAGAGGTATTATAGTTGCATTTAATGGAACTATTTTTTTTGAATATACAATATGATAAAAATCTTCAACTAAATGACTTGTTTTATCTACATTAAAATAAGTTAGTTTCATAGAATGCAATTTCCTTATTCTAAAAATAAATAAAAAAAAATATTAATACCTACTATTTTTTGGTTATCCAATTTTTAGTAATCAAAAACTTTAAATTTCTAACAAAAAGCTTTTAGTACTTATGGTAACTTATTTTTTTAGACAAAAGCTAATTATTTTTAATTTCGATTTTATTTTTTTTAGGACTTCTTTCTCTAAATGTACCAGCAAAAAGTAATCCTCCAATAATACCCATAAGAATGAAAGCAACTTGTTCAAATAAGTTGACAGAACCTGTTGTAGTAGATGGATTAAAAAAGGAGTTACTTAAACCCATAAAAGATTTACTTCCTGGTACAAGCATAACAACTCCTTGAATTAAATATACTGTTTTTGGAGTTTTGGAAATCAATCCAAATAAACGACTCATTGCAACCACAACCAAAGTACCAATAAACGTACTTACTAATATGCCATACCCAGAAAATAATACAGTCATTAAAAATGCAACTACACCTGTTAATACACCAAAAAGCATATCTTTTTTACGAACCTGAAATATTGGTAATAACGTAATCGATAATATAGGAATGGCTAAATAAATAGTCCATTTAGGCATCTCAGACACATGATAAGTTAAGTCAATATTTACCAATGATGTCATTAATGCAATACCAAGTAATACACCAAAAAATTGTTTAAATAATAAGATAATTGCATCAAAAAGTTTTGCGCCACCAGAAACCAAACTTTTAGAAGTTATTTCTTCTAAAGCAGTTGTAATTGCTAATCCTGGAATAAAAATAATAATAGAAGATAATATAGTTAAACCTAAATTAAGGTTTGGAAAAATTAATGTTAGTAAGCAACAGATTATAGTTACAACTAAAGCACTTAAAGATTCGAATACATTTTCTAAATATTTAGACTTTTTGGTTAAAAAAACTAATAGATAAATAAACGCACCTAATATTAAGGAAAATACAAAAGAAACAAGATTAGTACCTATTAATAAACTAAAACAACCTGCAGATAAAGCGTATGCTAAAACTAAATATAAATGATTTATTTCCTGTGTTTTTGCATGTATAATATTCAATTCTTTATGTATAGAATCATTGTTAATTTTAGAATCAATAACCTTATTTGTTAATTCTGCAATTCTAGAATAAGCACCTAAGTTTAAAGAACCTGGTAAAACACATTCAACATAATTATAAGAATTTTCATCTTCATAAAAAACATAGTTTATCCATGTAGGAGAATCCATAAAACTACCCGTAATTCCTTGTTTTTTAGCTACTTCAGTTAAGTATGCTTGTATTTTGTAGGAAGGAATACCATATACGTGTAACGCTTTTCCTAGCGCAACTATAAATTGATATTTTTCAGGAATTTTCATTTGTACTTATTTAAAATTGCTATTTTACTATTTATTTAAACAAAAAAAAGGGCTTTTTAAAAAAGCCCTTTTATAGATACTTCTTATATAATATTACTTTGTTAACCAATTTTTAGCATTTACAAAAGCTTCTAACCAAGGAGAAACTTCATCTTTTCTTCCAGCAGGATAATTTGCCCAATTCCATTGGAATGTAGAACGCTCTATATGAGGCATTGTAACTAAATGACGACCAGTTTTATCTGTCATCATTGCAGTGTTAAAATCAGATCCATTAGGGTTGTTTGGATAGCCTTTATAACCATATTTTGCAACAATGTTATAGTTTTCTTCAGCTTCTGGTAAATTAAATTTTCCTTCTCCATGAGAAATCCAAACTCCTAATTCTGTTCCTGCTAAACTCGATAACATTACAGAATTATTTTCTTGAATTTTTACAGAAGTAAAAGAACTTTCGTGCTTTTTAGAATCGTTATGTACTAATTTTCCATGTACTTTATGTTCTGGATTAATTAAATCTAATTCCATCCATAATTGTGCTCCATTACAAATACCTATTGATAAAGTATCTTCTCTTTTAAAGAAATTCTTTAAAGCTGCTTTTGCTTTTGCATTGTATTTAAATGCTCCAGCCCAACCTTTTGCAGAACCTAAAACATCTGAATTAGAAAAACCTCCAACAGCACCAATAAACTGAATATCTTCTAACGTTTCACGACCAGAAATTAAATCTGTCATGTGAACATCTTTCACATCAAAACCAGCTAAATACATAGCATTTGCCATTTCACGTTCAGAGTTTGAACCTTTTTCTCTTATGATTGCAGCTTTTGGTTTCTTTTTCCCAATTTTTGGAAGCTTTCCAGTAAATTTCTTTGGAAAAGTATATTGTAAAGGCTGTTTTTTATAATTATCAAAACGATCTTTTGCCAAGTCGTTTGCTGTTTGTTTTTGGTCTAATAAGAAAGAAGTTTTATACCAAACATCTCTCATTTCAGCAACATCAAAAGCGAATGTTTCATCGTTATTTTTAATGGTTACTTTTCCAGAATTATTAGCAGTTCCAATATTGAAAGCAACAATTCCTTTTTCTTCTAAAGTTGCTTCTACAGAAGCATCTGCTTGAAAAACGATTCCAGCATTTTCAGAAAATAATAATTTTATTGAGTCTTCTTCATTTAATTCAGAAAGATTAAAATCTGCTCCTAAATTTACATCAGCAAAACACATTTCTAATAAAGTAGTGATAAAACCTCCAGAAGCAATATCATGGCCAGCAACAATTTTATTGTCTTTTATTAATTTTTGAATGGTGTTGAAAACCGTTTTTAAATACCTTGGATTCGTAACATCAGGTGCTTCATTTCCAATTGCATTTAAAGTCTGATTAAAAGAACTTCCACCTAATTTATATTCGTCTTGAGAAATGTTTATATAGTAGATATTTCCACCATCGATTTGTAAAACAGGTTCTACAACTTTAGAAATTTCGTTACAGTTTCCTGCAGCCGAAATAATAACGGTTCCCGGAGAAATTACTTCTCCATCAGGATATTTTTGCTTCATAGAAAGCGAATCTTTTCCTGTTGGTACATTAATTCCTAAATCTATAGAAAACTCTGAAATGGCTTTTACAGCTTTGTACAAACGAGCGTCTTCACCTTCATTTTTACAAGGCCACATCCAGTTTGCAGATAATGAAACACTTTTTAAATTATCTTTTAAAGGCGCCCAAATCATATTTGTTAACGCTTCTGTGATTGAATTTCTACTTCCAGCTTCTGGATGAATTAATCCAGAAATAGGGGAGTGCCCAATTGTGGTTGCAATTCCTTCTTTTCCATTATAATCCAAAGCCATAACACCCACATTATTCAACGGAATTTGTAAAGAACCAACACATTGTTGTTTGGCAACTTTTCCACCCACACATCTATCCACTTTATTTGTCAACCAGTCTTTACAAGCGACAGCTTCTAACTGTAAAACTTGCTTTAAATAGATTTCTAAATTTTTCGTTTTGTAACGTGGATTTTTATAATTTCTGATGACAGTTTTGTCATTCATAACTGTTTTTGGGGAAGAACCAAACATGTCTTCTAAAGCTAAATCCATTGGTTTTTCTCCAGTAGTTTTAGACTCGAAAGTAAACCTGTCATTTCCAGTAACCTCACCAACAGTGTACATTGGAGAACGCTCACGCTCTGCTATTTTTTGTAAAGTATCTATATGTTTTTCAGCAATAACCAATCCCATTCTTTCTTGAGATTCGTTACCAATAATTTCTTTTGCAGATAAAGTTGGGTCTCCAACTGGTAATTTATCTAAATCTATTTTTCCTCCTGTATCTTCAACTAATTCACTCAAACAATTTAAGTGTCCTCCAGCTCCATGATCGTGAATAGAAACAATAAAATTATCTTCGCTTTCTACCATTCCACGAACTGCATTTGCAGCACGTTTTTGCATTTCTGGATTTGATCTTTGAACTGCATTTAACTCAATTCCTGATGCAAATTCTCCAGTATCCGCAGAAGAAACTGCAGCTCCACCCATTCCAATTCTGTAGTTTTCTCCACCCAAAATTACAATTTTATCGCCTTCTTTTGGAGTGTCTTTTAAAGCTTGGTCTGCTTTTCCATAACCAATTCCACCTGCTTGCATTATTACTTTATCGAATCCTAATTTTCTTGGATTCGCATCACTTGAAGAAGAGTTTTCTTCGTGCTCAAAAGTTAAAACAGAACCTGTAATTAAAGGTTGCCCGAATTTGTTTCCAAAATCCGATGCTCCATTAGACGCTTTTATTAAAATATCCATTGGAGTTTGGTACAACCAATCTCTTTCTTTGAATTTGTGTTCCCAATATCTGTTTTCCTCTAATCTTGAATAAGAAGTCATATACACAGCAGTTCCTGCTAAAGGTAAAGAACCTTTTCCTCCAGCCAACCTGTCTCTAATTTCTCCTCCAGAACCAGTTGCAGCTCCATTAAAAGGTTCTACAGTTGTTGGGAAATTGTGTGTTTCTGCTTTTAAAGAAATTACAGATTCATAATCTTCTGTAGTATAAAAATCTGGTTTATCTGCAGTTTTTGGAGCAAATTGCTCCACTTTTGGACCTTTTATAAAAGCAACATTGTCTTTGTATGCAGAAACAATATCGTTCGGATTTTCCTTTGAAGTTTCTTTAATCAACTTAAATAATGATGTTGGCATTTCTTCTCCATCAATTACGAAAGTTCCGTTAAATATTTTATGACGACAATGCTCTGAATTTACTTGGCTAAAACCAAATACTTCAGAATCTGTTAATTTTCTTCCAATTTTTGTAGCAACACTTTCTAAATATTCAACTTCTTCATCACTTAAAGACAAACCTTCTTGTTGGTTATAAGCAGCTATATCTTCAATATTTAAAATTGCTTCTGGTTTAATATCGATGGTAAAAGAATCTTGATTTAAACCATTAAATTTCTCTGAAATCATAGGATCGAAATCTTTGAAATCTTCTGAAACTGCCGTAAATTCTTCAATTCTAATAATATCAGAAATTCCCATATTTTGAGTTATTTCCACAGCATTCGTACTCCAAGGCGTAATCATAGCTGCTCTTGGCCCAACGAAAAAAGTATCTAAAGTTGTTTCTTCTATTTTTGGTTGATTGCCAAAAAGCCAAGTCAATTTATCTATTGTTGTTTTAGCTAATTTTTTTGTGGTTTGAACAGCGAATACTTTACTGCTTGTACTTCCAAAGAAATGAATCATTATTTTTGTTTTGATGTAAAATTGTAAGTCACAAATTTAATTCTTTGTATTCAATTTTAAGCATAAAAAAACTCGCAATATTTGCGAGTTTTTTAAGAAGGTTATTAACAAAATTATTGAATAATAATTTTTCTCGATAAACTTTTCGTATCACTAGATATTTTCAAAATATAAAATCCTTTTTTTAAGTCGTTAATTCTTATTTTTTGATTAGATATTGTTGGGTTTTTAGATTGATAAATAGTAGCACCAATTACATTATATAAAACAACAGCATCTACTTTTAAATCGTTAGGAATTGTAATTGTTATTCTATTAATTGTACTCGGATTTGGGTAAATAGAAATATCTTCTAACAACAATTGTTGCTTTACAGAAAGCACAGAGCTCCAAATTTCGCTTACATATTCTGGATGATCTATAAAAGGGTTTCTGTTTTTCTGATGTTTAAAAATTTCTTCATTTCTATCTATCTCTTTTTGACTAACAGGGTCTTCTACATGCCATTTATTTAGCATATCTAAAGCCCATAGTTCAAAAACTTTATCACTAGAACCATCTAACATATTATCTGCGCCATTATTATTGTTTTCCCAAGAATTAATTTCATTTTGGTAGCGAACAGCAACATAAAATAGAGCTCTAGCAATATCTCCTTTAAATTCATCTATGGGTTCGAAAACTTTATCATTTGGGCCTGCAATTTTACTTGTACCTCTTTTAGATCCATTATTAGAAGTGTAATCTGTAGTTAAAACCTCTCCAAATGCGTAATTACTTCTTATTCCGTTCACTTTTTTATCAGTAGGAAAAACATGATGTGCATCTCCTCTTAAAGGGTGAGAGCTACTTCCTCCATACCAACTTTGGGCAAAGGTATGTTCTCTATTAAATTTATCACATTCAGTTGTACCTCCAGAACCTCTATCTTGGTCTGTAGAAAATGTGAAGTTACAATTACTGTAAATATCCCAAACTTTTCCATCATTTCTTACATCAGAAGTTTCGTATAACTCCCATAAATCTCCATAAGTTACACTTGTATCATGAAAAGCCTGTCCATTACCATCATTAATATTGTCAATTATATTTTTTAATTGTGTTTTTAATGTGAAACCACTTCCTGTTGCAGAATTGTAATATCCACTAGGTATTTGTGAAAATACCAAAAAGGAACTTAAAATAAATATTAATAAAAGTAATTTTTGCTTCATTATTCTTTAACAATTTTTATGGAATGTACTTTATTTTCAACTTCTAATTTAAGGATATAAATTCCTTTGGACAAAAAAGCTACGTTAATTTCTTTAGAAGGATTTTTAATATTCATAATATTTTTCCCTAAAAGTGTATAAATAGAGGCTTTATTGATGGTTTTATTCTTACTATTTTGTATTGTTATAATTGTATTTATTGGATTTGGATATATTTTGAATCCATCTAATAAAAAACTATTTACACTTAAAGTACTATTGTGTTTTCCTATATCATCTACAGTATCTTTTGGTAAAACATCCCATTCGTTATCTAAATCAAAAGCTGTATTTGGTTGAGAAACACCACTTTTTCGACGTAAAGTCTTGTCTTTAGCAAAATTGGCTGTTCCGCCATTATAAACACCAATTATATCAATTAGAATATCATTTTTAAACAACCCAACAGGATCATCACCATTAAAATTAATTGGTGCTCCAAAATTTGTTGCGCTAGAATTTGGTTGTACAAAGTCTGCTTCATCAATTAAAGTTTGTAAATTAGAACTTCCATTAATTATTACATAAACATCTCCTTTTATAAGTGTGCCAGAAAGTAGTAAAGGATGTTCCCATTCATCTCCCTCTTCACCACCATCTTTTTGTCTTTTTATACTGTAAGCACTTAAGTCTACATCAGCAGATGTTACATTTACAATTTCAACTGCTTTATTATTAGAAGAGCCTTCTACATATTCTGAAAAGAATAATTCATTGGCTGTTGTTGTAGAGCCATCTGTAGTTGTTGCATTTACACCAGATGATAAATTAGATTTATTATTAACTGCATCTTTAGCTAATACTTGTAAATTATAAGTTGTAGATATTGTTAAATTAGTTACCGTATATGTAATATCTGAAGTTGTTGCTAGAAAACTTCCATCAACAAAAACCTCATAACCAGTTACAGCTGTGTTGTCTGTTGAAGCTGACCAACTTGCTTTAAATGAAGTTCCTGTTTCATTACTAATAACAATATTTGCAGGTATTGTTGGGGCTTCAATATCCTCTATAGTTGTTATGTTTATTGGTGCGCTTTGCGCAGATTCATTATTTGCTACATCTTTTGCCAAAACAGTAATAACAAATGAAGTATTAGAATCTAAACCAATTATTGTTGTTGAAGTATTTGTAACATTTGAATTTAGAACTCCATCTACAAAGACATCGTAACTAGTAACAGCAACATTATCTGATGAAGCATCCCAAGAAACATCCACTGAAAATGTAGTAATATTTGTAGCAGTAACATTTGTTGGAACTGTAGGGTTTTCTGTATCTGTATTTGAGTAAATTCCCCAAATATCTTCGGCTTCAGGACCTCCCCAAATTCTTGTTGCTAATCTTGGGTTGTCTATAAAAGGATTTCTATTTCCTTGTGCTTCTAGATTACTTGTGTTTTCATGATATGTATTTCTTTGTTTTTCAAAATCGGAAACTTTATCTTCAGCATTCCATTTTAGAAATAAATCTATCATATCATCTGGAGTTGCAGAATTATCACCAATTCCAATATTACTAGGTAAACATCTGCTACCATAACGTAAATACATATACATCATCATTCTTGCAACATCTCCTTTCCATTCATCTCCAGGATACCAACCATTATTTGTTCTTAAAGATTGAACTCCAGAACCTTCTGCAAATTTTTCATTATTTCTAGAAGAGTTTCTTTGTGTATCTGAAGGCCTTAAATGGTGTGCGTCTGAACCAGGTCCAGATTCACCTAAATTTGGATTTCCTAAAGAACGAGCATAAACATGTTCTCTATTCCATTGACCAACACTACCACCATTATTATTTATGCCACGTTCTCTGTCATTGGTACCATCACTATCTGAACCATTTTCCCAACCATAAACCAATAGTACTTGACTACTGTTTTCTGGGTTTACATCTGTTGCTTTTGAGGCGTCCCATACTTGGTCGTAAGATAAAAAACGAGCATGTGTGTTTATAATTTTTGTTGCTAATTCATCTTTTAAAGACAGCCCCGTAAGATTTAAATCTACATCACTGTAATAAGATTCTTGAGCATATGAGAATACTGTAAATAAAAGAAATAGATAAAGTATATTTTTTTTCATCATTAAATTGTTTTCTAATTAATTAAAAACAATTTCTTTTTCTGCAATTCTAAATTTTATACAAGCAATTAAGTATAAAATTTATTTTCTTTCTAACAACGCCATATAAAAACCATCGAAACCAGAAATATGTGCCAATACTTTTTTGTCAGAGACAAAGGTAAAGTCTTTTCCTGATTCTGATGTTAAGAATTTATTAACTTGATCTTGGTTTTCCGATGGTAAAATAGAACAAGTTGCATACACCATTTTTCCTCCTGGTTTTACCATTTTAGAATATTGTTGCAAAACATCTTGTTGTACTTTTTTAATATTATCTATAAATTCTGGTTGTAATTTCCATTTAGAATCAGGATTTCTACGAATAACTCCTAAACCAGAACATGGAGCGTCTATTAAAACTCTGTCTGCTTTTCCATGTAATTTTTTAATTGGTTTTGTAGAATCAATTACACGCATGTCTATATTATGCGCTTTGTTTCTTTTGGCTCTAACTTTTAATTTACGAAGTTTACTTTCGTAAATATCCATTGCAATAATTTGCCCTTTATTTTCCATTAATGCAGATAAATGTAATGTTTTACCTCCAGCACCAGCGCAAGTGTCTACAACTTTCATTCCTGGTTTTACATCTAAATATGCTGCAACTAATTGAGAAGAAGCATCTTGTACTTCAAAAAAACCATTATGAAAAGCTTCTGTTTTAAAAACATTTGCTCTTTCTGGTAATACTAACGCATCTGGATGATTAGGAACAAACTCTGTAACTACATTTTCTGCATGTAATTTCTTTTGAAGAATTTCTCTAGAAATATTTAAAGTATTCGTTCTTAAAATTACTTTTGCTTGCTCGTTTAAAGCAGCAATTTCTTTTGTCCAAACTTCTTCACCTAACTCAGCAAGACAAATTTCATCCATCCAATCTGGAATAGATTCTCTAAATTTTCTTGTTTTTGATAATTCTGCAAAACGTCCTTTAATTCTTCTTTCTGGGACATGCTCTCCAATTTGATTCCAATCAGGTAAGGCAATTCCTCTTAAAACACACCAAACAGAGAACAATCTCCAAATATTATCTCTATCGTAAGGTAATTTTACTTCAGCAATTTCTGCATATAAACGATTCCAACGCACAATGTCGTAAATTGTTTCTGCAACAAATTTACGATCTCTTGCTCCCCAACGTTTGTCTCTTTTTAAGGCTTTTTCTACAGCTTTGTCTGCATATACACCTTCGTTAAAAATATCTCTAATACTGTCGATAACAGCAAATGTTAAATTTCTATGTAATCTCATTTTTCAATTATAAATCGAGTGCAAAGATACGTGAAATAAAAGGTATTTCGTATTTTCGTTTTTACAAACTTACCAAAGTTGAATTTAGATTATCCAATTACATATATAAAAGGTATTAGTGTACAAAGAGCGGCTCTTTTGTATGCAGAATTGGGTATAAAAACATGCAACGATTTATTAAATTTATTTCCTTTTAGATATATTGATAAAACCCAGTTTTATGCAATAAAAAATTTACAACCAAATTCTTCGGAAGTACAAATTGTTGGAAAAATTACACGTGTAAAATCCGTTGCTCAAAAAAGGGGAAGTAGGTTAGTAGCATCGTTCCAAGATGCTTCTGGAACCATGGAATTGGTTTGGTTTAAAGGTCAAAAATGGATTAAAGATTCACTTAAAATTAATGAACCTTATGTGGTTTATGGAAAATTGAATCATTATAATGGTAATTTTAGCATTCCACATCCAGAAATGGAATTGGTTACAGAATACAAGAAAAAGTTGCAAACTAAAATGCAACCAGTATATCCTTCCACAGAAAAATTAACGAATTCTGGAGTCTCTAATAAATTGATGCGTAATTATATCCAGAATTTGTTGCAACAGTTTTACGACGGAATTCAAGAAAGTTTATCGCAAGAAGTTTTAGAGGATTTTAAATTGATGAAAAAGCGAGATGCATTATTAAATGTGCATTTTCCTAAAAGTCAAGAAAATTTAGCGAAAGCACAAAATCGCTTAAAGTTTGAAGAATTATTTTTTATTCAATTACAATTATTGAGAAAGAAACTCATTAACAAAACTAAAAACAAAGGATTTATATTTGAAAATGTTGGCGAAGTTTTTAATCAATTTTATAGTGAAAAGTTACCTTTTGATTTAACAAATGCTCAAAAAAGAGTATTGAAAGAAATTCGAAAAGATGTTGCTTCAGGTGCTCATATGAATCGTCTTTTACAAGGAGATGTAGGTTCTGGAAAAACAATTGTTGCTTTATTAACCATGCTTTTAGCAATTGATAATGGTTTTCAAGCCACAATTATGGCACCAACAGAAATTTTGGCGAATCAGCATTTTACTGCAGTTTCAGAGCTTTTAGAAGGAATGGATATTAAAGTTGATATTTTAACTGGTTCTGTAAAAACAAAAAAACGAAGAGAAATTCACGCAAATTTAGAAGATGGAAGTCTACATATTTTGGTTGGAACACATGCTCTGTTAGAAGATAAAGTGCAATTCAAAAATTTAGGAATTGCCATTATTGATGAACAGCACAGATTTGGTGTCGCACAAAGAGCAAAATTATGGATGAAAGGTGGCCCACCTCAATCCTCCCAAAGGGAGGAGGCCCAATCTGTGCGTGAAAAATATATGACTGCTCGTCCATCAGTTTATAAATTGATGAAAGAATTGCAAAAAGATAGAAAAAAACAAACTACAGAAGCTGAACAAATTCTTTGGGAGCAATTAAGAGCTAAAAAACTTGAAAATAAATTTAGGAGACAACATATTATTGATGAATTTATAGTAGACTTTGTTTCAATTTCAAAAAAATTAATTATCGAGGTTGATGGAAAATATCACAACACAAAAGATCAAAAAGAGGCCGATGAATTAAGAACACAAATTCTTAAGGAACTAGGCTTTAAGGTGATAAGATTTAATAATGAAGAAGTTGTTGGGAATATTGAAAATGTTTTAGAAAAGATATCAGAAGAATTAAAAAGTTTACCACAAGAAGAAGAAAATAAGAGTAAGAGTTCCCTCCCTTTGGGAGGGTTAGGGAGGGCTTTTCTACCTCCCCACATTTTAGTAATGACTGCAACACCAATTCCAAGAACTTTGGCAATGTCTGTTTATGGTGATTTAGATATTTCTGTTATAGACGAATTACCTCCAGGAAGAAAAGAAGTAAAAACGGTACATCGTTTTGATAGCAACAGATTATCCGTTTTTAAATTTATGAAAGATGAAATTAATAAAGGAAGACAAGTTTATTTGGTATATCCATTGATTGAAGAATCTGAAGCTATGGATTACAAAGATTTAATGGATGGTTATGAGAGTGTTTCAAGAGAATTTCCTTCGCCAAAATATCAAATAAGTATTGTACATGGAAAAATGAAACCTGTAGATAAAGATTTTGAAATGCAACGTTTTGTTAAAGGTGAAACCCAAATTATGGTGGCAACAACTGTAATAGAAGTTGGTGTAAATGTACCCAATGCAAGTGTTATGATTATTGAAAGCGCAGAACGATTTGGACTTTCTCAATTACACCAATTAAGAGGAAGAGTTGGGAGAGGAGCAGACCAAAGTTACTGTATTTTATTATCGAGTTATAAATTATCTGAAGAAGCAAAAACACGTTTAAAAACGATGGTAGAAACCACAGATGGATTTAAAATTGCAGAAGTAGATTTAAAATTACGTGGTCCAGGAAATCTAATGGGAACTCAACAAAGTGGTGTTTTAAATTTGAAGATTGCAGATGTTGTAAAAGATTCCAAAATATTAGTAGCTGCACGAAATACGGCGATTTCAATTTTACAAGAAGATGGTAACTTATCTCAAGAAAAAAATTTACCAATAAAAACAGCGTATACAAAAATGACCAAATCTTCTAAGATTTGGTCAAATATAAGTTAATGAAACAAGATATTAATTTTGCCAAGGTTTGTAATTCTTCGCTTTTGGTCCTGTTAATTTTCTAATTTTAGTATTTCTAGCTAAAACAATTTTAGTATCAGATTTCTTTCTTTCCCAAATTTTTAAGTTTTTGAATTCCGGACCTTTTGAATCTAAATATTCAAATGTATTTAATGTTATAACCGAAGATTCTTTTTTATGCTCCCAAAATTTATAATTTTTGGCTTCTGGTCCTAAAACTCTTTTTTCGTTCTGCGCAGTTGTTTGAAATCCCATAAAAATTGCTACAATAAATAATAATTTTTTCATTAGGAATATTTTAAAATTAATTAAAACAAAATTAATTAAAATTATTTTTAAAAATGTTAATGTTTTCTGAAATTGATATTTAAAGTTAATATAAATGAGATAATCAGAATATTTTATAGGATTAATTGAAAATACAATATTATAATGCAAAAAAAGACCGAACAAAAAGTTCGGTCTTAAATATTTTAAAAAGTAAATAGAATTATTTCGTAGCTTCTTTTACTTCAGCTTTATCTGCAACAATTCTTTTATCCATATTTGCAACTTCCCAAGCTGTATGGAAAACCAAGCGTGTTCTGTTTTCTAACAGCTCATAATTAATTTTATCAGGAGTGTCAGAAGGTCTATGATAATCTGCATGAGTACCATTAAAATAGAAAATAATTGGCACATTATTTTTAGCAAAATTATAATGGTCAGATCTGTAATAGAATCTATTAGGATCATTTTCATCATTATATTTATAGTCTAAATTAATGTTCATATATTTTGCATTTACTGCTTCAGAAATGTTGTGTAATTCCGTACTCAACTTATCTGAACCAATTAAATATACATAATTAGGATCTGCTTTATGTCTATCGTCAATTCTACCAACCATATCAATATTTAAATCACAAACTGTGTTTGCTAATGGGAAAATTGGGTCTTCGTCTGTATAGTATTTAGAACCTAATAAACCTTTTTCTTCTCCAGTTACGTGTAAAAATAAAATAGAACGTTTTGGTCCTTTTCCAGCTTTTTTAGCCATTTGAAAAGCTTGTGCGATTTCTAACATTGCTACTGTTCCAGAACCATCATCATCTGCACCATTATAAATTTCTCCATTTTTAATTCCTTCGTGATCTAAATGAGCAGAAATTACTACGATTTCATCTGGTTTTTCTGAACCTTTAATAAAAGCAACAACGTTTTCAGAAGCTTTTAAAGGTGTTCTTCTTTTACGTTTGTTTAAGAATTCTGCAGGAACTTCTTGGAAATAATCGTCTCCACCTAAAGGAGAAACGATTCCTTCTGAAACATAAAAGTTTTTTAAGTATTCAACCGCCATTTTTTGCCCAGGTTCACCAGTATTTCTTCCTTCAAATTCGTCGGAAGCGTATGTAAATAAATGTTCGCCTAAGTCTTTTGCTGTAATGCTTTTAGCATATTTTGCAGCTTGATCTACATTTGCATCATCATCAGATGCATTTTTACTAGAACCACAAGCCATAAAAGCGATTGCACTAGCAACATAAAGTATTTTTTTCATCGATTAAAAAAGTATTTTGTTTGTTGTTATAAGTAACCAAATGTAACAAAAAGTTACAAGCACATCAAAATTAAATTTTGTTGATGACAAATTGTTGTAAGGTTTTGTTAAATTTTATGATATTTTTAGGAAACAAATCATCAAAAGCGTTCTTTTCTATTAATTGAGAAGTCGTGCCAAAAATAATAGCGTTTTCTGTTAATAAAATAATTTCATTTGATAATTGAATCGCCAAATTGACTTCATGTGTAGAGATTAAAATTGTTTTAGAAGTTTCTAAGACCAGTTTTTGTAAAAGTGAAAATATTTTTAAAGTATGATGCATATCTAAATGCGCTGTTGGTTCATCTAAAATAATAATTTCGGTGTCTTGCGCCAAAGCTCTAGCAATTAAAACACGTTGCAATTGTCCGTCACTTAATTCGTAAAAACGATTGTTTTTTAAATGTTCTATCTCTGTTTGTTCAATTGCATAATTCACTTTTTCAATATCCTCATTAGAAAGCTTGTCAATCCAATTTGTGTAAGGTTGTCTTCCAAGTGCAATGAGTTCAAAAACAGTTAATTGGCTTTCTGGTAGACGTTCAGTTAATACCAAGCTTAATTTGGTGGAAAGTTCTCTTTCTGTGTAATTATTTAGGTTTTTGTTTTCTAAAATAACATCACCTGAAATAGGTTTTTGAACTTTAGAAATAGTTCTTAATAAAGTTGATTTTCCAATACCATTTTTACCTAAAACACTAATTAGTTTTCCTTTTTCTATAGACAGATTTACATCAGAAAAAACAATTTTGTTTTGCTTTTTCTGTTGATAACCAATCGTTAGATTCTCGGTTTTTAGGATGATATTTTTTTCTTTATGTTCGATTTTTTTCTAAAATTTGGTTTCAAAGTTTTGCTTTGTTACTTTTTTCTACACAAATATCTTTTTCTTTCTTATCAACAACCAAATAACAACAGGCGCACCAAAAAGAGATGTAATTGCGTTAATAGGTAGTGTGAATTCACTTGTTGGTAATTGTGCAATTCCGTCGCAAATTAGCAAAATAATTGCGCCTAAAATAGCCACTGCTGGTAATAATGTTTTATGATTAGAGGTAGAAAATAACATTCTTGCAATATGAGGAACAGCCAAGCCAACAAAAGCAATTGGTCCAGAAAAAGCAGTAATTACGCCTGTTAAAAGACTAGTAACTAACAATATTATATTTCTACTCTTCTTCACATTTATTCCTAAACTTTTCGCATAATTTTCACCTAATAAAAAACTGTTTAAAGGTTTTATAATTGAAATTGTTCCTAAAATTCCAAGAAAGTAAATACTGCTAAAAACAAGAATTTCGTTCCAAGAAAGATTTCCTAAGCTTCCAAAACTCCAAAATAAATATTGTTGGATTTGTTCTGCTTCACTAAAATAAGCTAAAACACTAATAATTGCACCAGTTAAGCTACCAAACATCAATCCAATAATTAAAATTGACATGGTATTTCGAACTCTGTTTGCAGCAATAATTACGGCTGATAAAACCAAAAAAGCTCCCAAACTTGCAGCAATTGGCAAAGACCAATTAGAAACTGAATTTGTAAGGAAAAAGCCACCAAAAAGTGATGATCCTAAAATTAGCAAAGCCACTCCTAAACTTGCGCCAGAAGAAATTCCTAAAACAAAAGGGCCAGCCAATGGATTTCTAAATAAAGTTTGCATTAACAAACCACAAACAGACAAACCAGAACCAACTAAAATTGCAGTAATTGCTTTTGGTAACCTAAAATGCAGAATTATTGTTTGCCAACTTTCCTTGGCAGAAATATCGCCAATTAAAGTATTAATAATATCTTTAAACGGAATAGAAACAGAGCCCAAACTTACATTCACAAAAAATAAAACTACCAATAAAATTGATAGGATTATAAAATGTATTTTGAATGATTTTTGTTCCATGTATTGATGTCTGGTTGAGCGCAATTGAAATCTTTATAAGTTAATCTTTATAATTTGTTAAGAATTCAACCAGTTTATTAATTGCAATTCCTCTATGAGAAATTTTGTTTTTTTCTTCAGAATTCATTGTGGCGAAAGATTCACTATAACCTTTAGGTTTAAATATTGGGTCGTAACCAAAACCTTTTTCACCTTGTTTTTCTTTTAGAATTTCACCTTTGCAAATTCCTTCAAATAGAAATTGTTTTCCATTTAAATTTAAACAAACTGCTGTTCTAAATTGTGCTTTTCTATTTTCTACATTTTTTAATTCTGATAATAATTTTTGCATATTATTTTCAGAATTAGCAGGTTCTCCTGCAAAACGTGCTGAATAAACTCCAGGTTTTCCATCTAAACTTTCAACCTCTAAACCAGTATCATCTGCAAAACAGTTATAGCCAAATTTTTTAGTAATATAATCTGCTTTCAACTTTGCATTTCCTTCTAAAGTAGTTTCAGTTTCATCAACTTCATCGAAACAATTAATGTCTTTTAAACTTAAGATTTCTATAGAGTTGGAAAGCATTTCCTGAACTTCTTTTAGTTTATTTAAGTTGTTGGTTGCAAAAACGAGTTTCATATACTATAGTTCAAGGTTTAAAATTTAAGATTCAAAGTTACAAAAGTTAAGACACGAATTTCACTAATTTTATAAATCATAATAGATTTTTAAGAGAGATAAGAGTTCCTTCCCTTGGGGAAAGTTAGGATGGGCTTTGGGCTTTACTCATGATGATAAGGCTCATTCTTTAAAATTGTAAAACCTCTGTAGAGTTGTTCAACAATAAAAAGACGAATCATTTGGTGGGAAAATGTCATTTTAGATAAAGATATTTTTCCACTTGCTTTTTTATAAACAGCGTCAGAAAAACCATAAGGTCCACCAATTACTAACACTAATTGTTTAATTCCGGCATTCATTTTTTTCTGAAGATATTGCGAAAACTCGATAGAAGTAAAGTGTTTTCCTTTATCGTCCAATAAAACCAAAACGTCTGTGTTTTGTAATTTAGATAATATTAAATCTCCTTCTTTTTCTTTTTGCTGAATTTCACTCAAATTCTTTACATTTTTAATATCCGGAATTATCTCTAATTCGAACTTTATATAATGTTTTAATCGGTTTTGATATTCATCAATTAACTGAATTAAATTTTTGTTATCAGTTTTACCAATGGCGAGTAATTTAATTTTCATGTCGCAAAATTATGAATTATGAATTACGAATTACTATTTTTACATCAGAATTAAAAGATATTTATGATTTCAGAAGCACAATTTCAAAACGAATTAGATCTTATTATAAAAAATGCCATTAGAGAAGATATTGGCGATGGAGACCATACATCACTTTCTTGTATTCCTGCAGATGCTGAAGGAAAAGCAAAGTTACTCGTAAAAGATGAAGGAATTATAGCCGGTGTTGAATTCGCTAAACAGGTTTTTTCTTATGTTGATAAAGATTTAAAAGTAGAAACTTTTATAAATGATGGCGAAAAAGTAAAATATGGAGATATTGTTTTTCATGTTTCAGGGAAATCGCAATCTATTTTAATGGCAGAACGTTTGGTGTTAAATGCAATGCAAAGAATGTCTGCAATTGCAACAAAAACCGCTTTTTTTGCTGATTTATTAAAAGGAACAAAAACGAAAGTTTTAGATACCAGAAAAACCACACCAGGAATTAGAGCTTTAGAGAAATGGGCAGTAAAAATTGGTGGTGGAGAAAACCACAGATTTGCGTTGTATGATATGGTTATGATTAAAGATAATCACATAGATTTTGCTGGCGGAATTACGCAAGCAATTACCAAAACCAAGAAATATTTAGCAGAAAAAGGATTAGATATTAAGATAATTGTGGAAGCAAGAAGTTTAGAAGAAATTAAAGAAATTCTTTCTAGTAAAGGTGTTTACAGAATTCTTATTGATAATTTTAATTACGAAGACACTAAAAAAGCTGTGGCTTTAATTGGCGATATTTGTTTGACAGAATCTTCTGGAGGAATCAACGAAAAAACGATTAGAAAATATGCAGAATGTGGAGTAGATTTTATTTCTTCTGGCGCATTAACACATTCAGTTTATAATTTAGATTTAAGTTTAAAAGCAATAGACTAATGTCTGATGATTATTTCGATAGCGAAGAATATTCAAAAATTGATTTTACAAAAACGAAAATCACAAAAGGTGAATACGATAATTGTGTATTTACAAATTGTAACTTCGGAAACGTTCACGCGTCTAACATTCAGTTTGTAGAATGTGAGTTTATCGATTGTAATTTTAGCAATGCAATTGTAAAACAAACTGCTTTTAAAGATGTAAATTTTACAAATTGTAAGATGATAGGAGTGAAGTTTAATGAATGTAACCCGTTTTTATTGCAGTTTTCGTTTACAGAATGTCAATTAAACTTTTCGTCTTTTTACCAATTAAAAATATCAAATACACGGTTTGAAAAATGTAATTTAGAAGAAGTAGATTTTACAGAAACAATTGCAAATAGTAGCGTTTTTAATAATTGTAATTTAAAAAATTCAATTTTTGATAACACTAATTTAGAAAAATCAGATTTTAGAACTTCATTTAATTTTACAATCAATCCAGAAGAAAATCGTTTAAGAGGAGCAAAGTTTAGTAGAAATACTATTGATGGTTTGTTATCGAAATATAAAATAATAGTAGAATGAAAAAAGTAGTTTTATTTGCTGTGTTAATTAGTTTAATTATTATCTCTTGCAAAAGAGAAGAAATTAATACGCCTATTATAGTATATTCAATAAATAAGGATACTCCTGAAAGTTATATTTTAAATTCAAAACATGAATCAGAATTCATTAATTTTAAATATGCTTCAAGTGAGAATTCAAACTTAAGTTTAGAATTCAATTACGATTTAGATAATGACTTCTTATTAATGGCATCAGATACTTTATATAGGATAAAAAGTG
Source organism: Polaribacter haliotis (assembly GCF_014784055.1). NCBI lineage: Bacteria > Pseudomonadati > Bacteroidota > Flavobacteriia > Flavobacteriales > Flavobacteriaceae > Polaribacter > Polaribacter haliotis. Next base: position 340,224 of record NZ_CP061813.1, read on the forward strand.
TCTATAAACCTAAAGATGTTGAATTTAAAATGTATCAAATTCGTCAAAAAAGAAGTCATATAAGAACTCTTGTTTTTAATGAGAATTATGGACTTTTAGCGAGTTTAAGTTTTAAATCTCACAAGTTATTTTTAAAAGATTCAATTTCATTTTTAGAAAAAGAAACAATTTTTAAAGAGTTATTTTTACAATTAAATAAAATTAATATTGAGTAGGTTTCCCATTCTGGGGAAATGTCCAAAGGACAAAAGGACTTTATGACAAAAGAAATAGAAGACAAACTTGAAAAAATTCCAATAATCGGAATTCTTGTGAAACTCGGAAAAAAAATAAAAATTCCGGGTTTAGAAGGTATGTCATTATATGATGTCTTAGAAATGTATTTTATTGGTATTGTTGAAGGCGCTTTAACAACTAGAGCTGGTGGAATTGCTTATAGTTTTTTTATGTCAATTTTTCCTTTTTTACTTTTTGTACTTACTTTAATTCCTTTTGTACCCATAGAAGGTGCTCAAGAGGGTTTATTATCTATAATTGCAGATGTTTTACCACCAAAAACTTTTGATGCTGTAGATTCTGTTTTAATAGATATTATTAAAAACCAATATGGAGGTTTGCTTTCTTTTGGTGTAATTGGATCTATTTTTTTAATGACAAATGGTGTAAACGCCATTTTTGGCGGATTTGAATACTCTTATCATGTTAAAGTGGTTAGAAATGTTTTTAGATCTTATTTTATTGCAATGTTTGTCTCTTTAGTAATTACTGTTTTTCTATTATTAACAGTTATTATCGTTGTTTTCTTCGATTTAATTTTAAAAGATATGGTTTCTTTAAGTTGGATTCAGCACAACATTATTTGGGTGCAATTATTAAGAGGTTTCATATTTTTAACAATGATTTTCATTACAGTTTCCATGTTATATCACTTTGGAACAAAAGAAGGAAAGCATTCTCGTTTTTTCTCTCCAGGAGCTGTTTTTACAACAATTTTATCCATTTTAACTTTCTATTTATTTGGTTATTATGTAAATGAATTTGCAAAATATAACGAGCTTTATGGTTCTATAGGTACGCTTTTAATTTTAATGTTATTCATTTGGTTAAATGCTATTATTCTTCTTTTGGGCTTCGAATTAAATGCGTCTATTTATTCTTTAAGAAGACAAAATAAAACCTTTACAACTCCCAAAAAATTATAACTTTTTCACGATATTTGCACGCTCAATTAATAATTTCAAATTATGAATTACCAACGATTATATAAAATCATGGAATTCATAATTCATAATTCATAATTTAAATATGAAACCAAGCATCCCAAAAGGAACCAGAGATTTTTCACCAACAGAAGTTGCTAATCGTACGTATATAATGAATACGATAAAAACTTCTTTTGAAACATTCGGATTTCAACCAATTGAAACTCCGAGTTTTGAAAATTCATCCACTTTAATGGGTAAATATGGTGATGAAGGAGATCGTTTGATTTTTAAAATTTTGAATTCAGGAGACTTTCTAAATAAAGCTGATGATAAACTTTTGTCAGAAAAAGATAGCTTAAAAGTAACTTCTCAAATCTCTGAAAAAGCACTTCGTTACGATTTAACAGTACCTTTTGCAAGATACGTTGTACAACATCAAAATGAAATTACGTTTCCTTTTAAACGTTATCAAGTGCAACCAGTTTGGCGAGCAGACAGACCACAAAAAGGGCGTTTTAGAGAATTTTTTCAATGTGATGCAGATGTTGTAGGAAGCAAATCTTTATGGCAAGAAGTAGAATTTATTCAATTGTATGATACTGTTTTTAGTAAGTTAGGTTTAGAAGGAACGACTATCAAAATCAACAATCGAAAAATATTATCTGGAATTGCAGAAGTTATTGGCGCTCAAGATAAATTAATCGATTTTACAGTTGCTTTAGACAAGTTAGACAAGATTGGGCAAGAGAAAGTCGAACAAGAAATGCTTGATAAAGGAATTACTAAAGAAGCAATTCAAAAAGTGCAACCTTTATTTAGTTTTACAGGTTCTAATATCGATAAATTAGCGTCTTTAGAAAAGATGTTGCAAACTTCTGAAGAAGGTAAAAAAGGAGTAGAGGAGTTAAGATTTGTAATAAATTCAATTGCTGAATTAGGTTTAAAATCTGCAAATTTAGAAGTAGATGTTACCTTGGCAAGAGGTTTAAACTATTATACAGGTGCAATTTTTGAAGTTTCTGCGCCAAAAGGAGTAAAGATGGGTTCTATTGGTGGTGGAGGAAGATATGACGATTTAACAGGTATCTTTGGTTTAAAAGATGTTTCTGGAGTTGGAATTTCATTCGGATTGGACAGAATTTATTTAGTTTTAGAGGAGTTAGGTTTGTTTAAAACTGTCGACTTACCAAAACCAAAAGTATTGTTCGTCAACTTTGGAGAAGATGAAGCGTTGTATTGTATGAAAGCAATTTCTGAATTAAGGAAAAATGATGTGAAATCAGAATTATACCCAGATTCAGCAAAAATGAAAAAACAAATGAATTACGCAAATAAGCGTGAAATTGAATTTGTTGTTCTTGTTGGTTCTCAAGAGATGGAAAAACAAGAGTTTACATTAAAAAATATGGTTTCTGGAGAACAATCTAAATTGTCTTTAAGCGAATTAGTAAATCAATTAAAAGCATAAGAAATTATAGTTTTATAGTTATAATTGATTCAGAATTAGAAATAATACGTTGCAAACACGTAAATTTGCACTTTAATAAACGATTGAAATGTTTGAATTGAACAGCAAAATGAATGACGAAAGAATTGAAGAAATAGGAGAGAACCACTTAGCAACTTCTGCGAAAACTCCATTAAGAGCAGATGCTTTTGCTATTTCTGACGAAGAAAAAATTAATAAAATCCAAGAAAGTGTAAAAGATATCTTGCACACTTTAGGAATGGATTTAGAAGATGATAGTATACAAGGAACACCAAAAAGAGTTGCAAAAGCATTTGTAAACGAAATTTTTATGGGGTTGAATCCTGCAAACATGCCAAAAGCATCCACGTTTGATAATAACTACAATTATGGTGAAATGTTGGTGGAAAAAAACATTGTTGTGTATTCTACATGCGAGCATCATTTATTACCAATTATTGGTAGAGCACATGTTGCTTATATTTCTAATGGAAAAGTAATAGGGCTTTCTAAAATGAACAGAATTGTGGAGTATTTTGCAAAAAGACCACAAGTACAAGAGCGTTTAACAATGCAAGTTGTACAAGCTATGCAAGAAGCTTTAGGTACAGATGATGTTGCTTGTGTTATAGATGCAAAACATTTATGTGTAAATTCAAGAGGAATAAAAGATATTGAAAGCTCTACTGTAACATCAGAATTTGGTGGTAAGTTTAAAGAGAAAGAAACTAAAAAAGAATTTTTACAATATTTACAAATGGAAACTAATTTTTAAAAGTTTCTATTTTTAATCATATTTAAAACCGTTTTGAGAATTATTTCAAAACGGTTTTTTTTTGTGTTGTCATCCCTGCGTATTCTAACGAATGTCATTCCTACGTAGGCAGGAATCTATAATTAGCAACTAAATCTGCTCTAAACAATTCAACTAAAATAATTACTTCTTTTAAGAATGGGTTTTTGTGTGTTTTGGAAAGTTAGTTTGGATTTCTGCCAGAGTTCATCTTGAGCGAATTTGAAAGGCAGGAATGACAAAACAAAAAAGTCCGAAATTCTCAAATTAGAAAATTTCGGACTTATTAATTATTTATGAATTCCTGATTTAATAGGAATTTGTGAAGCTATTATTTATTCACTAAAACATATTCTCCTTTTTCAATTAAAGGAATTGCTTGTTTAAATTTCACTTCTTTTTCTTCGCCACTCATTACATTTTTAATGGTAACTTTTTCGTTTCTTCCAATTTTTGGTTGCTCTCTTACAACAGTTTCAACTGGCTCAGAAGATTGTTGACGAGAATTCTGAATGGCTTGTTCCGTAGAATTTTGCACATCTGCTTTACTCGTATTTAAACTTTGTCTTTTTTGGTTTCTTGCTTCAGAAATTTGAGATCTATCTTGTGCTGGTAATTCTCCTTTGAATAAGAAAGACAACACTTCTTTATTAATTTCGTCTACAGTTTTCTTAAACAACTCAAAAGCTTCAAATTTGTAGATTAATAAAGGATCTTTTTGTTCGTAAGATGCATTTTGTACAGAATGTTTCAATTCATCCATTTTACGTAAATGCTCTTTCCAGTTTTCATCTATAATTGCTAAAGTGATGTTTTTCTCGAAGTCTGTAACCAAACTTTTCCCTTCACTTTCATAAGCCTCTTTTAAGTTGGTAACAACCTGTAAAGATTTCGTTCCGTCTGTAAAAGGAACTACAATTCTTTCATAACGATCACCTTCATTTTCAAAAACATCTTTAATTACTGGAAATGCTAAAACTGCATTTCTTTCGATTTTGTTTTTGTAATGTTCTGTAACAATATCATACAATTTGTCTGTAATTTCTTTTTCAGACATTTTCTCGAATTCATCTTCAGAAAAAGGAGAAGTCATCGAAGAAAACTTAATCAATTCGAATTCGAAATTCTGATAATCTTTAACAGCCTTGTTAGAATTTACAATAGATTCACAAGTATCGTAAATCATGTTTGCAATATCTACTTGTAAACGTTTTCCATCTAAAGCATTACGTCTTCTTTTGTATACAAACTCACGTTGCGAGTTCATAATATCATCATATTCTAATAAACGTTTACGAATCCCGAAGTTATTTTCTTCAACTTTCTTTTGTGCTCTTTCAATAGATTTGGTAATCATAGAATGCTGAATTACTTCACCTTCTTTTAAGCCCATTCTATCCATCATTTTTGCAATTCTGTCCGAACCAAAAAGACGCATTAAATTGTCGTCCAAAGCAACATAGAACTGAGTAGAACCAACATCTCCTTGTCTTCCTGCACGTCCTCTTAACTGTCTATCTACTCTTCGTGAATCGTGTCTTTCTGTACCAATAATTGCCAAACCACCAGCTTCTTTTACTTCTTCTGAAAGTTTAATATCCGTTCCACGACCTGCCATGTTTGTTGCAATTGTAACAATTCCAGGTTTCCCAGCTTCAGCAACAACATCTGCTTCACGTTTGTGTAATTTTGCATTTAAGATATTATGAGGAATTTTACGCATTTGTAACATTCTACCTAATAATTCCGATATTTCTACAGAAGTCGTTCCTACTAAAACAGGTCTGTTCTCTGCAACTAATTTTACGATATCGTCTATTACTGCATTGTATTTTTCACGAGCCGTTTTGTAAACTAAATCTTGTTTATCATCTCTTTGAATTGGCTTGTTTGTAGGAATTTCAACAACATCTAACTTGTAAATCTCCCATAATTCGCCAGCTTCTGTAATCGCTGTTCCTGTCATTCCAGAAAGTTTGCGATACATTCTAAAGTAATTTTGAAGTGTAACCGTTGCAAAAGTTTGTGTAGCATCTTCAATTTTTACGTTTTCTTTTGCTTCAATGGCTTGGTGTAATCCGTCTGAATAACGACGACCGTCCATAATACGTCCAGTCTGCTCATCAACAATCATTACTTTATTGTCCATCACAACATATTCTACATCTTTTTCGAAAACGGTGTAGGCTTTCAAAAGCTGATTCATCGTATGAATACGTTCACTTTTTATGCTGAAATCTTTGTATAATTCATCTTTTTGTTTCGCTTTTTCTTCTTTTGAAGTTTCTGCGTTATCAATTTCGCCAATTTTTACACCAATATCGGGTAAAACAAAGAAACTTTCGTTTTGTGTTTTTTCAGATAAATGTGCGATTCCTTTATCAGTTAAATCAATTTGATTATTTTTTTCTTCAACAACAAAATACAAATCTTGATCCACTTCTGGCATCAACTTGTTGTTGTCTTGCATGTAATAATTCTCTGTCTTTTGAAGGATTTGTTTGATTCCTTCTTGAGATAAAAATTTAATTAATGCTTTATTTTTAGGTAAACCTCTATAAACTCTTAATAATTGAAAACCACCTTCTTTGGTATCTCCAGCTGCAATTAATTTTTTAGCTTCTGCCAATACTCCAACCAAATGTTGTCTTTGTAAAGAAACGATATCTGCAACTAAAGGTTTTAATTCTGTAAATTCATGTCTATCTCCTTGAGGAACTGGACCAGAAATAATTAATGGTGTTCTTGCATCATCAATTAAAACAGAATCTACTTCATCGATAATTGCATAATTTGGTGGTCTTTGTACTAAATCGTCCTTAGAACTCGCCATATTATCACGTAAATAATCGAAACCAAATTCGTTATTTGTTCCGTAAGTGATGTCTGCATTATATGCTTTTCTACGAGCATCTGAGTTTGGTTGATGATAATCGATACAGTCTGTTGTAAAACCATGAAACTCAAAAATTGGTCCCATCCAAGCTTTATCACGTTTTGCCAAATAATCATTTACAGTTACCAAATGCACACCATTTCCTGTTAATGCATTCAAATAAACAGGTAAAGTAGAAACTAAGGTTTTTCCTTCCCCAGTCATCATTTCTGCAATTTTACCTTGATGTAAAACTGAACCACCAATTAATTGCACATCATAATGAACCATATCCCAAGTAACAGGTTTACCAGCGGCATCCCAAGAATTTGCCCAAAAAGCTTTGTCTCCATCTAATTCTATATGATCTCTTTCGCCAGATAATTCTCTATCGTAAGGAGTTGCAGTTACTTCGATTTCTTCGTTTTCTACAAAACGTTTAGCTGTTTCTTTTACTACTGCAAAAGCTTCTGGCATAATTGCAGTTAACGTTTCTTCGGAAACTTTGTAAGCTTCGTCTTTTAAAGCATCTATTTCTGTATAAATATCTTCTTGCCTGTCTATATCCGCAGTTTTTGCTTCTTCTTCTAAAGTAGCAATTTTATCGTTTAACGGTTTTGTAGCTTCTTGAATTCTACCTTTAAATTCAATAGTTTTTGCCCTTAATTCGTCGTTAGATAATTTAGAAAATTCTGCTTCAAATTTTCTAACATTTTCTACAATTGGTTGTAAAATTTTTAAATCTTTTTCCTGTTTGTCTCCAACAAAAAGTTTAATTACGGAGTTTAAAATGCTCATTTTTATATATGATTAAATCAGTTACAAATTAACTGATATTATTTAATTGTAAATCAAGTTTTTAAAAACTTGAAAAAGTACTATTTTCAACGAACTTCAAAACAAAAAAAAAGCCTCTTTAGAGACTTTTTATATAGTTTTTAATTTTTTAATATTCATCTTCATTCCAAAGATAATCTTCTTCGGTGGGATAATCTGGCCAAATTTCTATAATCGAATCGTAAGAGTCGCCTTCGTCTTCTATATCCTGTAGGTTTTCTACTACTTCTAAAGGAGCTCCAGTTCTAATAGCGTAATCTATTAATTCGTCTTTGGTTGCTGGCCAAGGTGCATCTGCTAAATAAGATGCTAATTCTAATGTCCAATACATTTCTTATTGTTTAATTTTGTGCAAAAATAATTTTTTTGCTGAATTATGCAAGTCTTTTTTAAGAAATTTATTGTGAAGTAATTTATTAATTTTGTAAAACATTTAAAATCAATATTTTAAGTTTAAAATAAAATTAAATAATTTCTTCAAACCGATAAAAAAAAGAACTTGTTAATTTTTTGTAGGAATCCATTTGATTTCCTTTACTTGTAAGTCTTTAGACAATTTTCGTGCCAGCACAAAAAGGTAGTCAGAAAGTCGGTTTAGATATTTTAGTATGTCATTATTTATGGCTTCCTCGTCATTTAACTCTACAGAAAGACGTTCTGCACGTCTACAAACACATCTTGCGACGTGACAGAATGACACAGCTTGATGGCCACCAGGTAAAATGAAATGAGTCATCTGAGGAAGTTCTGTTTCCATTTTATCGATTTCATTTTCTAAAAATAAGATAGAGTCTTCATCAATTTTAGGTATATTTAAACGCTCCTTACCACTTTTTAAGGTTTCTTTTTCAGGTGGTGTTGCCAACATTGCTCCTAAAGTGAACAATTCATTCTGGATATTTAAAAGAGATTCTTTAATATAATTACTAATTTCTTGGTCTTTTATTAACCCAATATAAGAGTTTAATTCATCTACAGTTCCATAAGAATCGATACGTAAATTGTATTTTTTTACTCTTGTTCCGCCAAATAGAGCAGTAGTTCCTGCATCACCAGTTTTTGTATATATTTTCATGCTTTTAAGTTCAAGGTTTTGGGTTTAAAATTCAAAGTTAAGAAGTTTAAAATATGTAGTTATTCTAATTAAGAGAGTTTAACAATTACACAATTTTAAGTTCTTATTTTAAAATGTTCTTTTTCCTGTTCTTTTCGGAATAATACAATTCCCCAATGAAAAACATCCACTGTTACAGTTACAGATGGATGGTTTTTAATTTCCATCCAAGCTTCTTGCATTTCTTTGCTCCAGTAGATATCATCAAAAATCCAAACAGAATTATTATGAGTTGTATCTAAACAGGTTCTAAAATAGTTTAAAGTTGATTGTTTCGTGTGATTTCCATCAAAATAAATAAAATCGTATTTTTTATTTTTTACAATTTCAGGAAGAGTTTCTTCAAAATTGCCTGTAATAATATTTATATTTTTGAAGTTGTTTGTTAGTAAATCATTGGCAATTTTACTCGTTTCTGGGCAGCCTTCTAATGTGGTAATTTTTGCATTTTCATTCCCAATTTTTATTGCTGAAGTTGCCAATCCTAAAGAAGTTCCTATTTCTAGGCAATTTTCAGGTTTAAAATAACTTGTAATACGAATTAGTAATTTTGCTTTTTTGTTTGAAATTCCTGCAACTTTCGCAATTTTAGATATTTTACGTTCATTTGTTTTAAAAACTCGAGATCCAGAACCAAAATCGGTGACTTTTATAGACTGTTTGTTGTCTAATAGGTGTTGTTTTATAGTAAGAAAATAGTTCCACCTATTTTTATCCGTTTTTTTGTAGAAACATTTAGTTACCAAATTATAAACAAAAGGTGAATGCACCCCATGTTGATTGGTTGATTTTAATAAAAAAATAAAATATTTTATTGCTATATTAGACATTATATAAAAAATGAAAAACGAAAGTAAAATAAAATTATAGCTTTACATTCATAAAAAGTATATTTGTAGCTTATGTTATTGAAGATAAAAATGAAATACTACATTACAATTCCTTTATTATTACTCTTTTTATGTTCTTGTGTGTCGAATAAAGATTTAAGTTATTTACAAGGACAGCCAAAAACAAATACAGAAATTAAGAGAATTAATAATATTCCCTATAAGTTACAGATAGACGATATGGTAAATATTATTATAAAATCAAACAATCAAGAATTGGTTTCTGTTTTTAAAAAAAATGAAAATAATAATTCTAATACAGCAACTACAAATCAAAGTTTTTCTGGTAATGCTAATTATTATTCGGATTATAGTATAGATAATTATGGAAATATTCGTGTACCAACTTTAGGAGAGTTAAATGTTTTAGGTTACACAGTAGAGGAAGTTCAGAAAAAAATAGAAGATAAATTAAAGGATTTTATTAAAGATGGTGAAAATGTTTTTGTTTCGGTAAAGTTGGCTGGAATAAAATACACAATATTTGGAGAAATAGAATCCCCAGGAACTAGAATAATTTATCAGAATAGAGTCTCTATTCTAGATGCAATTGCTAATTCTGGCGATATTACAGATGTTGGAAACAGAAAAGCAGTTGAAATTGTAAGACAAACTATTGCTGGAACAGAAAAATATACTATAGATTTAACAAATATAGATGCTTTTAACTCTGAAGTTTTTTATATAAAACCTAACGATTATATAAACGTACTTCCTTTAAAACAGAAATCTTGGGGAACAGGAACTACAGGTTTACAAAGTTTAACCACTGTTGTAACTGTACTTTCTTTAATTACATCTACCATTATATTAGCTAGAAATTTATAATTTAATATGAGCAACCAATTAAAAGAAACAAATAACCAATCTAATATAGACGTTAAAGACTATTTATATAAGGTTTTAGCATATTGGAAATTATTTCTAGTAACCATAGTTATTGGTTTAATAATTGCCAAGTTTATGAATGGTTACATGCAGAAAATATATAGTTTAAATACTGTAATTTCTGTAAAAGAAGAAAATAATCCATTATTTTCTACAGGTACAAATATCGCCTTTAATTGGGGAGGAGCAAGTGACGAATTAGAAACAGTTAAAGTAACTTTAACTTCTAGAACACATAACGAAATTGTTGTTAAACGATTACAATTTTACGTAGAGTATTTAAAAGAAGATCGTTTTAGATTAGCAGATGTATATGGTTATACTCCTTTTAAGGTTGCGTTAAATATTAAGAAACCACAATTATATGGAAAACTTATATCACTTGAAATTACTGGAAATGATACCTACAAAATCTCTACTGAATTTAATGAATCTGGAAATAATCAAGTAATTACTTATAGTTCGAATACAATAGAAAATTATAGTACGAACTCCTTGTATTACTCAGAAGAATTTAATGTTAATGATACTATTAAATCTGATTTTTTAAATTTTAAAATTGATAAAATAGATACTTTTACTATTGGAGAAAAATACTTTATAAGATTTGGGAATTTCGATGGTACTGTAAAAGGAAATAAAGGTCTTTCTGTAAATACTGTTACAAAAGCAGCTTCGTTGTTAATTTTACAAAAAGATGGAACAAACAAAAATAGAATCGTAGATTATTTAAACACTACAGTTCAGGTTTTAGATTCTATTAAACAAGTACAAAAAATAGAATATGCTGTTAAGACAGAAGCATATATAGATACTCTTTTTAAAGAAGAAACTAAAAAGTTAAAGGAAATTGAAGAAGGACTTGGAAATTACAGAGAATCTAATAATATTTTTGATTTATCAACAGAAGGATCTACATTTTATGAAGAAACTATTCAGCTAGAAAGAGAAAAAAAGAATTACAAAATTACAACGATTATTTAATTGGTTTAAGAAGTTACTTAAGTAGTAATAATGTTTTTAGTAAAGATAAATTAGTTCCAGCAACAATTGTTTTACAAGATCCAAAAATTGTAGAATTAATTAATAATTATGTTACGAAATCTGCACTTAGAGAACAGATGAGGAAATCTGTTAAAGATATTCATCCAGAAGTAGTAAAAATTACAAGTGAATTAAACATTATCAAAAATAATTTATTAGAAAATATATCTTCACTTTTAAGATTGAATTCTAATAAGCTTCGAAAATTAAATTCAGAATTAGCTTCATATAAATCCAAATTAAAAAAATTACCAAGAAAAGAACAAGGCTTAATTACTTACCAAAGAGACTACGAATTGTCGGAAGCAAATTACAATTACTTAAAACAAAAAAAATATGAGGCTGGAACAGCAATTGCAGCAAATGTTTCAGATGTTAAAATTGTAGATACAGCAAAAGACTTAGGAGAAGGACCTATGTATCCAAAACCAAGTTTTAATTACATGGTTGCTTTAATGTTAGGTATTGTATTTCCATTACTTTATATTATCATTAAAGAATTATTAGACAATAAAATACATACTGCAGAAGAAATTCAGAATAACTATGCCATTCCAGTATTAGGAGTTGTGGGTAGAAATTCTACAAAGAACAACTTGGCGGTTTTCGAAAGACCAAAATCTTCGGTTGCAGAATCTTTTAGAGCATTAAGATCTAACATTCAGTTTTTATTTAAAAATACAGATCAAAACGATTCAAAAACATTAATACTTACTTCTTCTGTAAGTGGAGAAGGTAAAACAATGATTTCCATAAACATGGCTACAGTTTTTGCCTTAAGTGGAAAGAAAACTGTTTTACTTGGTTTAGATTTACGTAAACCAAAAATTTACGACGATTTCGATTTACCTAACGATGTAGGTATTGTAAATTATTTAATTAATCAGAAAACACTAGACGAAGTAAAAATTCCAACGAAAATTCCAAATTTAGATATTATTCTATCTGGGCCAATTCCTCCAAATCCTTCTGAATTATTACTGAATGCCGCTGCAGATAAAATGTTTACTCAGTTAAAGGAAGATTACGATTATGTAATAATAGATACACCTCCTGTAGGTTTGGTTTCAGATGCCTTGGAGCTATTTAAATATTCGGATGCTGTTATCTATGTAATTCGTCAGAATTATACCGAAAAAGGGATGATGAAAATGATTGACGATAAGTATAAAAACAAAGAAGTAACTAACATTAGTTATGTGTTAAACGACTTTTCAATTAAGAGTAAATACGGTTATGGCTATGGATATGGTTATGGCTATGGGTATGGCTATGGTTATGGCTATGGAAAATATGGCTATGGTTATCACGAAAATGAAGTAAAAGAAGGTTTCTTTTCTAAACTATTGAATATTTTTAAATCAAAAAAATAAATTTCAAAAAGCATCGTTAATTCGATGCTTTTTTGTTTTCTCAAACTTTTTTTAATTAAATTACTCCATATAAAACCATAAAAATGATTCCAAAAAACGAATATGCTCCTTATTTCGAACAATACATTCAACTTGTTTCCAATAATGGAAAGTCGATTCTTGAAAATTTAGAAGATTCTCAAAAACAATTCGATACTTTATTTAGAAACCTACCTAAAGAAAAACATAATTTTTCTTATGCTGAAGGAAAATGGACTTTAAAGGAGTTAATACAACATACCATAGATACAGAACGTGTTTTCTGTTACAGAGCACTTTGTTTTGCAAGAAATGATAAAACATCATTACCAGGTTTCGACCAAGATGTTTTTGTAGATTATAGCAATGCAAACGAATTAGATTATTTTGATTTATTAGATGAAATGGCAGTTTTAAGAAAATCGTCTATTCAATTGTATAAAAGTTTCTCGGAAGAGGCATTATTAAGAACAGGAATTGCGTCCGATAAAAAAATGTCTGTTAGAGCTTTAGGTTATTTATTTTCTGGACATCAATTACATCATTTTAATATAATTAAAGAACGATATTTATAAGATTTACATAATAAAAGTTATTAAAAATAATAGGATTACTAAATCGTATTGTTTTTTGACTTAAATGTCTGAAATAGCGTAATTTTGCTAACTAATTTTATAAATAAATATTTAGTATCTTGAAAGAAGATTATCACAAATGGTATTCGCCAACATTAAGCAAAGAAATTGAAATGTTGGTTTTTGGTCACGCAGGTTATCCACTTGTATTGTTTCCAACAACTATGGGGCGTTTTTTTGAATGTAAAAACATGAAACTAATAGAATCTGCAAAATGGTTTTTAGAAGAAGGTTTAGTTCAAATTTACTGTCCAGATAGTATTAACGAATTAAGTTGGTACGATAAAGGAATTCACCCAGCAGATCGTGTTAAAAATCATATTTGGTACGATAAGTTTATAATGGATGAAGTTGTAAATCCTATTTGTCATGAAAGAGGAATCCAAAAAGTAGCTATTGCAGGGGTAAGTTTTGGAGGTTATCATGCAGCAAATTTTGCATTTAAACATCCAGAAAGAGTAAGCCATATGTTTAGTTTAAGCGGCTCTTTTGATATTAAATCTTTTTTAGATGGTTATTATGATGATAATGTTTTTTATAACAACCCAGTAGACTTTCTACCAGGAAGTAATCATCCAGATTTATGGAATATGAAAATTATTTTAGGAACAAGTGATTGGGATATTTGTTTAGAAGCAAATCAAATATTAGCAAAAATATTAACTGAAAAAAACATACCTTTTTGGTTTGACGAACGAAAATGGGCAGAACACGATTGGCCAATTTGGAGAGAAATGTTTCCACATTATTTATCGAAAATTTAAAAAACTAACAAACTAAAAATATACAAATGAAAAAAATTGGAATTTTATTCGGACAAGAAAATACGTTTCCACAAGCCTTTATAGATAGAGTAAACAAAAAAATAGCAGAACAAGGCATTAAAGATATGATGGCTGAAGCAGTTTTAATTGATACTGTAGAACAAGCAAAATCAGATGAATATGCAGTTATAATAGACAGAATTTCGCAAGATGTTCCTTTTTACAGAGCGTTTCTAAAAAATGCAGCAATTACAGGAACAGCTGTAATCAACAATCCATTTTGGTGGAGTGCAGATGAAAAATTCTTTAACAATGCTTTGGCAGAAAAAGTAGGTGTACCAGTTCCGAAAACATTTATTTTACCATCTTCTCATAGACCACCAGACACAGATGAAAACTCTTTCAGAAACATGAAATACCCTTTTAACTGGGAAAGAATGTTCGATACAATTGGTTTTCCTGCTTACATGAAGCCGCATGATGGTGGAGGTTGGAAAAGTGTTTACAGAGTAGAAAATCCAGATGATTTATGGCAGAAACATGGAGAAACTGAAAACCTTGTGATGATGTTACAGGAGGAAATTAACTTTAAAGAGTACTTTAGATGTTATGTTTTAGGGACAGATAATGTTCACATTATGCAATATGAACCAAGAAATCCCCATCATTTACGTTATGTTTTAGATGGAGATCCTGTAGATCAAAAAATATTAGATACAGTTCACGATTACTGTATTCGTTTAAACAAAGCTTTAGGTTACGATTTTAATACTGTTGAATTTGCAGTACAAGATGGTGTTGCTTATGCAATTGACTTTTGTAATCCTGCTCCAGATGCCGATATAAATTCTGTTGGTGCAGACAACTTTGAGTGGATTGTAGAGAATGCTGCAAACATGGCAATTGAAAAAGCAAAACAATACAAGAAAGGTCAAATGAATCTTACTTGGGGAAGTTTTGTTACTGATCAAATTGCACCAGCAAAAACTCCTACTAAAAAAGCGCCAGCTAAAAAAGTAATAACAAAAAAGGCTCCTGCAAAGAAAGTTGCTGTTAAAAAAGCATCAGCGAAAGCAGTTGTAAAGAAAGCTCCAGCTAAAAAGGCAACTACTAAAAAAGTAGCAGTGAAGAAAGCACCTGTAAAAAAGGCAGCAACTAAAAAAACGACAAAGAAATAGCATTCCCAAAACCTGATTGTTTTCCACAATCAGGTTTTATAAACTAACCTTTTTTTCTATGAAATTTACATTAGGTATTGAAGAAGAGTATCAAGTAATTGACCCTGTAACAAGAGAATTAATCTCTCACGATCAAAGAATTGTTACAGAAGCTGCCAAAACTTTAAACGAGCAAGTAAAAGCAGAAATGCATCAAGCTGTAGTAGAAGTTGGAACAAATATTTGTGAAAATATTCAGGATGCAAGAGCACAAGTTACACATCTTCGAAAGTCAATTTCTACAATTGCTAACGATTTGGGTTTTAAAATTGGTGCAGCTGGTACACACCCATTTTCAGAATGGGAAAACCAGTCAATTACTCCAAATCCACGTTATGACGAGATTGTAAATGAATTACAAGATACTGCAAGATCTAATTTAATTTTTGGTTTGCACGTTCATGTTGGTATGGCAGATAAAGATATGGCACTTCATTTGGTAAATGCAATGCGTTATTTTTTACCTCATTTGTATGCTTTATCTACAAACTCTCCTTTTTGGGAAGGCAGAAATACTGGTTTTAAATCTTTTAGATCTAAAGTTTTCGATAAATTTCCAAGAACAGGAATCCCAGGAGTTTTCGATAATTATGCACAATACGAAAATTATGTAAATCTTTTGGTAAAAACCAGATGTATAGATAATCCAAAGAAAATTTGGTGGGATATTCGTATTCACCCAGTTTTTCCAACATTAGAGGTTCGTATTTGTGATGTTCCAATGACTGTAGATGAAACGATTTGTATTGCTGCATTAATACAAGCCTTAGTTGCTAAATTGTATAAGTTAAGAACACAAAATCTTAATTTTATGGTATATCATAGAGCCTTAATTAATGAAAATAAATGGAGAGCAGGTCGTTATGGAATTGATGGAAAAATGATAGATTTTGGAAAAGAGGAAGAAGTGGAAACAAAACTATTAATGCGTGAATTTGTAGACTTTTTAGACGATGTTTTAGATGATTTAGGTTCAAGAGAAGAAGTAGAATACATCTTTAAAATTTTAGAAAACGGAACAGGAGCAGACAGACAATTAAAAGTATACGAAGAAACAAAAGACTTGAAAAAAGTAGTAGATTATATTACAGAACAGACTATTTCAGGATTATAATTATAGAATTTTAAATGACAAAAAATAAATTAAAATTAGCAATATTAGACATGAACAACAACCAACCTAACCAAGGTTTACGTTGTATTAAAGAGATTGCTGAAACTTTTTGTGAAGAGGTAGATTTTGCTGTTTTTGATGTAAGAGCAAAAAATGAAATCCCTGATACTTCTTACGATATTTATATTTCAAGTGGAGGGCCAGGAAGCCCTTTAGAAGAAGAGATTTGGAGGAAACCCTATTTAGATTTAATGCAAGAATTATGGGATATCAATAAAAATTCTTATCAGAAAAAACATGTGTTTTTCATTTGTTATTCTTTTCAAGTAATGTGTAATTATTTTGAATTAGGAGAAATAAAATTAAGAAAAAGTACTTCTTTTGGTATTTTAAAAGTGCATAAAACAAAAGCTGGTAAAAAAGACTTGCTTTTAGAAGGTTTGCACGACCCTTTTTACGCTGTAGATTCCAGAGATTGGCAATTAATTCAACCAAGATTAAAAGTTTTTAAAGAGCATGGGGCTTCAATTTTAAGTTTAGAGAAAATTAGAACCCATGTAGAATTAGAGCGTGCAATTATGGCTGTTCGTTTTTCTGATGAATTTGTGGGAACACAATTTCATCCAGAAGCAGATCCAGTAAGTATGGAAGCATTTTTTGCTTTGCCTGAAAATAAGCAAATTGTAATTAACAGTTTTGGAGAAGAAAAATACGAACAAATGATGGATAGAATGGACGATGCTGATAAGCTAATTATGACGTATAATACCATTTTACCGAAGTTTATTACGAATGCAATTAGTACGATTCAAGAACCAATATTATCTTAATTTCCAATGATACATCAAAATAGAAAGTTATACAATGAGAATTTTTCTGAAGAAAAGTATCAACTTTTTTTAGATGATATTGACAAAAGTTTCAACTATAAACCCATTTTTAAAATTGCTGAAACACCTGTTTTTATTCCAAAAGAATTAAAAACAAAATTGGTAGATGCTTGTAATGATATTATGGAAGTTATCAATAAACCCAACTTTAAAGAGTTAACAAATGGTGCTTTTTTTGATGATGATAGAATTGTGCCTAATGAAGATGAGAATTCTAAATTTTTACAATTAGATTTCGGAATTTGTGAAGATGAAAAAGGAAATTTAGTTCCAAAATTGATTGAATTACAAGGTTTTCCATCATTATATTTCTTTCAACACTTATTGGGAAGCATGTATCGCAAACATTTTGGAAATGTAATTCCAGAAAATTATTCTCAACATATTAATGGAATGACACCTAAAGATTTTGTTGCATTATTGCAACAAGAAATCGTAGGAGATACAAACCCGAAACAAGTAATTTTATTAGAAATAGAACCAGAAAAGCAAGCAACAGCAATTGATTTCTATGCAACAGAAAAAGCCTTAGGAATTAAAATATTATGTATTTCTAATTTGATTAAAAAAGGAAAAGAACTTTTTTATTTAGATAATGAAGGCAAAGAAATAAAGATTTTAAAAATCTATAACAGAATTATTTTTGATGAATTAGATCAACGAAAAGATTTAAAAACCGAGTTTAGTTTTTTAGATGAAGTAGATGTAGAATGGATTGGCCACCCTAATTGGTTTTACAGAATAAGTAAGTACACAATGCCTTTGTTAAAAGGAGATTATGTGCCAAAATCATTTTATTTAGATCAATTAGAAGAAATTCCAGAAGATTTAGAAAATTATGTATTAAAACCATTGTACTCCTTTGCTGGAGTAGGAGTGGAGATTCATGTAACTCGTAAAATGATTGATGAAGTTACCAATAAATCGAACTATTTATTACAAGAAAAAGTAGCATACGCACCAATTATAGAAACTATGGATGTTCCTGCAAAATGTGAAGTTCGTATGATGTTGTTGCACAATTCTAAAACGAACAAAACAGAAATTGTTAGCAATTTAATTAGAATTAGTAAAGGAGAAATGGTTGGCGTAAAATATAATAAAGACAAAACTTGGGTAGGAGGTAGCACCGGTTTTTTTGAAAACTAAAACCTAACTATTTATTTAGATTTAGCGCCGTTTAAATTCAAAAAAAATAGAATACCAAACCTTCAACTTTTAAAAGTTGAAGGTTTTTATTTTAATTATAAATTTCTATAAAGATTTATCTGGAGCAGGAATACTAGCATGAAATTCAGAAGAAATTCTATGTGTGTATCTATCTAACAATTCTAAAACACGTTCGCTGGATTCAGATACTATTATTAAACCAATATGCCACTGTTTATTCATTCTCCAAACTATTTCTTTGTCTGTAAAGCTGGAAGTATCAGGATGTTCGAATCTACTTAAAGAAACTACAATTCCTGCATATTTATTATGAATTTTAGGTAATTTATAAACCTCATTTTTTAGGTTTGCTGTTTCAATTTTGGCCCATTCACCCCAAAGATTTACACCAGAAGCATAGGCAACCATTTCTGCTAAATTTGCACCACCAACTCTCGATGAAGTTTCTAAAAAGAACAATTCTCCAGTGGCTTTCGATTGAATAAATTCTGTATGAGAAGCTCCAGATTTCATTCCAAAGGCTTTCATCACTTGTTTATTCATTTTTTGCAATCCCTTTTCTACTTTAGAACCAATTTCTGAAGTTGCAGATCTAAAAATTCCTCCACTATGAGCTACCTCAAAAGGTGTATCTAAATATTTGCTGACTCTCGCAAAAACTACTTTACCATCAACATTTAAACTATCTACATGAAAAACATCTCCAGGAGCAAATTTTTCAACCAAATAATTATCTCTTTCATCCCCTAAATCATTAACAATTTGCCACAATTCATCTTTAGAATGTATTTTTTTAATTCCTGTTGCAGAAGCTTCCATTCTTGGTTTTAATAGCCAAGGAGCAGGAATTGTATCTGCATAATTGTTAATATCATCATTATTAAAAAGCGAAGTAAATTCAGGTACATTTACACCTTCATTATTTGCTTTTACACGCATTGCCAATTTGTCTCTAAAATAATGTGCAGTAGTTCTACCCATTCCTGGCATTCTAAAATGCTCACGTAAAAGAGCCACTTTTTCTACATCAAAATCATCTAAAGCTACAAACCTGTTAAAGTTTATTTCCCTGAATTTATATGAAATTCCTTTAATTACATCATTCTGGTTCCATTCTTCTATATAAAAAACATCGTCAATTGCTTCCCAAGGCCAATTTTCGTTCTCCAAACTTTTTTTGGTCAATAAATAGACTTTATTTCCTGCTTCTTTACAGCTTTTAATAAAATCTTCACCTTTAAAGTAAGTGGTTATGCAAAGAAAATTTAATGGTTGTTGAGACATAATTTTAGATTTGGTGTTTTATAAATTTACAAAATAGAAAATTACTTTGTTGCTTTTTCTTTAATGAAATTTGTAATTAGTTGAATTCCAAATCCTGTTGCACTTTTCATTTTTGCGTATTGAGATCCTCCAAATGAAACACCAGCAATATCTAAATGCATCCATTTTGGATGTTTTTCTGTAAAGAATTCTAAAAATTTTGCAGCATTAATAGCACCTTCAATTGGTTTTCCGTTGAAATTTTTAATATCTGCAACATCCGATTTTAAATCTGCTTCATAATCTTCGAACATTGGCAATTGCCAAACGCGTTCTTGATACTTGTAACCAATTGCAGACATCGAATTTGCCATTTCTTGGTTCTGTGTAAACATTCCTGCAGCAGAATAGCCTAAAGTTCTTACCACACTTCCTGTGAGTGTTGCTAAATCGATTAAATATTCTGGATTAAACTTTTTAATAGCATAACTAATTCCATCAGCTAAAACCAAACGACCTTCTGCATCTGTATCTATAATTTCGATGGTTTTTCCAGAATAAGAATTAATAACATCTCCTGGTCTATAACTTTCTGCATCAACAGCATTTTCTGCTGCTGCAACAATACCCACAATGTTAATGTCTAATTTTAATTTAGCCACTAATTCTACAACTCCTAAAACTACAGCTGCACCACCCATGTCACTTTTCATGTAGTGTAAGTTGGTAGAACCTTTAATTGAAATTCCCCCAGAATCGAACGTGATTCCTTTACCAACCAATGCAATATCTATGTTTTTAATTTTCTTTGGTGTGTATTCATTTACAATAACTACTGGTTTATTTATACTTCCTTTTCCAACAGCTAAAACAGCATCAAACCCTTTTTTCTCTAATTCTTTATGTTTAAAAATAGTGCATTTGTAATCCGATTCTTTGGAAGATTTTTTTGCCCAATCTCCTAAATATTCAGGAGTTTTAATATTTGGTGGAGCATCTACCAACCCTTTAATTTTATTAATTGCTTCTCCAGTAAATTGCCCTTCTTCTAGCTCTTTTTGAATATCTTTAGCAGAGACAAATTTAATGTTTGCATCTTTAATTTCTTCTTTGGTAGATTTAAAAGCGCCAATTACATATTGTGCCATTTCTAAACCAATTACTCCTTTTTTTAAGCTTTCTGTGGAAAGATTTTCAGCATAAAACTGAATATTTTCTCCCCAATATTTTTTAGTTTCGAAACAGAATTTACGAAAAGTATCTTCTAAATTCGCCTCGTTTTTTGCTTCACCTAAACCTACTAAATATATTTTATTTCCTTTTTTCCCATATACTAAATGATGTGTTAGAAAACTACCATCAAAATTCGGGTTTTCAATAGGAAGTAAGTTTTTTATGGCTCCTAAATCATCTTTTTTACAAGTTAAAATAAAGTCTTTAGTAAGATCTAATTCTTTTATATGTGTATATTTCATAATTATTTTTCGTTGAAAAGCCATTTGATAGCCTTTGGGAATTCTTTGCGCCAATGAACTTCGGAATGATTTCCTTCTTGATTTATTGAAAAATGAAAATCGATATGATATCCTTTAATCATTTTTTCTTTAATAATTCCACCTAATTTTAATGCATTTGGTAGATGTTCTTTGCTTTCTTTTCCACCAGAATATAAATATATTTTAGCTTCTTCTAAAGGCATAAAACTTTTTGTATTGTCGAATATTTTCTTGGAAATCCATAAGCTTGGAGAGAAAATCATTAGTTTACCAAAAATTCTTGGGGCAGATAAACCTGCATATAAACTAATTAAACCACCCATAGAACTTCCACCAATTCCAGTATTTTCGAAATCGGTTAATGTTCTGTATTTTTTATTTACATAAGGCAGTAATTTTTCAATCATAAATTCGATATAAAAATTTCCTTTGCCTTCTCCAAAACGTGGATGATAATAAGGTAGATATTCCGAAATTCTTTCTTCTTCTCCATGGTTAATGGCGATAATAATAATATCTGCCAAACCTTGTTCTGCCAATTTCGTCAAAGATTTGTCTATTGCCCAATCTCCATATTGCGCCATTGGATTAAATAAATTCTGTCCATCTTGTAAATATAATACAGGATAATGTTTATCTGTTTCGTAGTAATTGTGAGGTAATAATGCCGAAATTCTTCTGGTCGCGTTTAAATGCGGAATTTCATAAGCTTCTTCAATCGTCTCTATAATGGGATTAAAATCCGTCAATGTCATGTGCTATGTTTTATAGCGTCAAAAATACGATTTTGCACATTTAAATACCACATATATTAGATATGTTTATAAACAACAAAAACCTCATTTTTTTAGATAATTTATTACACCAAATTAGGGTTTTATAATTTGTAGATATGGGTTATGTTCTTTTATAATTATATTTTAGTACAAGTTAGAATTACTAAAATATTTGAAATTCTATTTGTTATATACGCATGTTGTGGGTAGTTTTTATTCGGTCAACTATTTCCGATGTCACTTTATTAAAATTAGAATTCACTTCATTTTTAAATTCACTATTAGCATTATTTCCGTCAATATTGTTTGCTCCCCATTTATAAATTTCAATAACTATCGGAATTAATTCAATTCCTTTTTCTGTTAACGAATACAGATATGAAGATTTATTATTCCTATCAACTTCTTTTTTTACAATATCATTTTCAAGTAGTCGATTTAATCTGTCAGTAAGAATATTTGTAGATATTTTTTCAACTGTTACTAACTCGTTAAAGTGTCTGTTGTTAAAGAAAATAAAATCTCTTAAAATTAGTAAAGTCCATTTGTCTCCAAAAATGTCAAGCGATAAGCTAATTGGACAGTCCGACCTTCTTTCAATCTGTTTCATATGCAAATATATAAAAATGCACTTGTAAAATAAAAGTACTTTTATATATTTGCACTTGTAATTCGCAAGCACTATTAATATTTTAAAATTAAATTATGTCATACACAACAATGGTTTCGATTAATGGAACTACACAACAAGTATTCAATGCTATTTCACAACACGTCCAAAAATGGTGGGGAAATACAGATAATTCAGTTTCTTCAGTTGGTGATGAATTCACAACAAGTTTTGATAGTACTTATTGGAAGTTTAAAATCTCCGAATTTGAACCAAATACAAAAATTGTATGGAAATGTATTGAGGCTAAACATATTCACAACGGTTATGATGGAATTGAAAAAGAGTGGGAAGGAACTCTTGTTGAATGGGTTTTGGAAGAAAAAGGTCAAAACGAAACAATTCTAAATTTCGCACATAATGGATTAGTTCCTGAGTTAAACTGTTATGAAATTTGTTTTCCGGCTTGGGAAAGATTTGTAACTCAAAGTTTAAAGAGTTTTGTTGAAACTGGAACTGGAATGCCTCATCTTTCTTAAATTACCCACAACGGTTTTGTGTATGATTTGTGGCGTGTTTAAGCAACTAATTTAGCAAATAAAAACCGAATAGAAAATCCGCGAGGATTTTCGTAAGTAGGCGAGAATTAGCCATTAATTATACACGTTGTTGTCTAATTATTATATTCAATTTCTTTAAAATTCACTTAAACCCTTATAAATAAAGGCTTTTGTTGTTTTGTGCAATGCAAAATAATGTAATAAAATACATAAAAAAGCATTGTTTGTTGTACCAAATGTTGTACCTTAGTATTGGTTTGCAGTCTATTGCACTACTTATAAATCAATATGTTATGGCTTCAATTAAATTAATTTTAAAAAAAGATAAGATTGATAAATCTGGTAAAGCACCTCTTTATCTTAGAGTAATAAAAGACCGAAAAACTAAATTTATTTCTTTAAGCTTAAAATTAGAGCCTAACGAATGGGATGAAGAAAAGCAAAAAGTAAAGAAAAATCATAGTAATTCTACACGACTAAATAAATACATCTCTCAAAAGGTTGCAGATGCTCAGGGGCAAATAGCAGATTTAGAAACTAAAAATCAATCAACATCGGCAAGAAAATTAAAAGAAGCTATCAAAGGTAAACCTTTAGTTAATTTCTTTGAGTATGCATACAACCGATGCGAAAAACAAAAAGACACTTTAGCACTATCAACATATAACAACTATAAAAACTACTTGAAAAAGTTTGAAAAGTTTATAGGTCATAAAGAGTTAATGTTCGATGATATTACGGTTACGACATTAAAAGATTATGCAGGTTACTGTAGCACCACTTTAGGTAACAATAACACGACGATAAACTTTTCTTTAAAGATTCTTAACCTAATGTTTAAAGAAGCGCAGAGAGAGGATTTAATACCGTTAAATCATTTTCCTTTTAGTAAGTTTAAAGTCAAGAAAGCAAAAAGCACAAAACGTTTTTTAACTACCGAACAGTTAGAAGCTTTTATTAAATTAGAGGTTTCAGATAAAGCAAAGGCACAAATTATAAAAGATATGTTTCTGTTTTCTGTCTTTTCAGGAGGTTTAAGGTTTGGCGATATAATAGAATTAAAGTGGAATAATTACAATGCTAAAACGCATAAAATAACTAAGACAATACGCAAAACAAACAGACAGCATAGTATTAGAATTGGTCAAGTTGCAATTGATATTTTAGAAAAATATAAAACTGAAAATGTAAATCAAAATGATATAATATTTCCTTTCGCAAATATTGATAGCGATTATTTTACAGACCGAGAACAAAGAGCAAAAGTAGTAAGACAAGCAATAGCATTAAGCAATATGTATTTAACTAAAATGGGTAAAATTTTAGAGCTACCATTTTCTTTAACCTTTCATATTAGTAGACATACATTTGCTACCAGAGCATTAAATAATGGTATGAGAATAGAACACGTATCTAAATTAATGGATCATTCCGATATTGGAATAACACAAGTATATGCAAAAATTATAAGTAGTGAATTAGATAATGCAGTAGATAAATACATCAATTAAAATATGTTTAACAAACCAATTAATAACATAGTTAAAGAGCATTTTAAAATAATGCGTAAAACAGCAAAACAGAAAGCTGAAAAGGATTTTAAAGTAAACATACTTGAAAAGATTGATGGTTTAGACGACTTTCAAAAATTAAAACTATGCGTTGCTGAAGATGATAAGATTAGATTATTAAAAAATGAAGATAAACATCCTTACTATATCAATAATAGCGATGATTGGTTACTAACCCAATTTGCAAATCGATATTTTTTACTAAATGTTGATGAAACAGAAGAGTTTATTCAATCAGTATATTTAGGTGATTATGGTAGTTTAATTTTTAAAGAGATAGATAGATTAATAAAGAAAATTCCAAAATTAACTTATGAAGATTTTATAGCTGGTGTTCAATGTGAATATCTTGAAACTTTCGAATTTTATTACAATATAGAAAAAGAAGACTACTATGAAATTTCGAAATGGCAAATGAATGTTTTGTTAGATATAGTTCAATATGATGTGCTTAATGTTATTAGGGATTACCAGAAGTATTGCAAAACAATTGATAATCCAATTAACTTTATAACAAACGAGCTATCTATTCTTGAAGAAGAAGTTATTGAAACAATAACTGATGCTACTGCTTTAAAACAAATTTTATCAAAATTATATATTTTCAAGAATAATGATATTAGCAAATATGATAATGATTTACTATTAGAAAATTATCCTTTGTTTTTTAATGATGAAAATAATTATAGAAAGCTAAATCCTGAAAATTTAAAAGAGCCTTTAAACAATATTTCTAACGATGTTAAAAATATTATCAGTAATGAGCTTACTTTATTTTATGTTTTAGATACTGTATTAAAATGGATGAAAAGCATAATCAAAGGGAAGTCCTTGCTTGAGCCTTTTGAATATATAGATTTAAAAAAGAAAATTGATGAAGTTAAGGGAGAAACAGAAAATGAATATCAAAAAGAAATTGAGGAATTAAATGATTTTTGTTTCAATAATGAAGCTATTACTTCCGAACAGAAAAAGGAATATTTAAGAGCTAAATTTGAAGATGAAATTGATGCTTATAATAAAATTAAAGATAAAAGAATATTCTTCTTTCTTAGAGATGAAAACGAAAATTTATTGCTTGAGAATTTAAGGTTCAGTTATATTATCAATGATTCACTTGATGAAGTATTAGATGAATTAAAAAAAGCATATAGGATTTTAAATGTAAGTTGGGAAATATCAAGTATATTTTTTGAATTGTTTGATAGTAAAACAATGTACTATAAAAAAGATTCTGGTTCACATCTTATGATTCATTCACTAATGAATGATATGGTGTTAGATAAAGATGATTATAATGAATTACATTCATCAATGGATAATTTTTTTGAGCGATTACAAAATGATTCCGTTCCATTAGATATTCATTTTGTAAATCATCGTAATATATACATACGCTTATTTGAAAAATGTATTTCAAGACTTCAAGAAGTATTAGATAATGCTGAGCCTAGTAATAAAGTACTGTATATTCAAACACGATTAAAAGAGTTAAGACAGAGAGAATTAAGGTTCAGAACTATTTCAGAAAGAAATGAAGAGTTTGAAGATAAAGAAGATAAATACCCAAATCTATTTAAAGAATTTTTATCCATAGAAGCAGAATTTATAAAAGAAACAGTTCAAATAAGTCCTATTACTTTTTTACCCAATCAAACAAAATCTATATCATTAGTAGTAGAAGAAACAGATAGTTTTAAAACATTTGTAAATCAGGAAAAGCAAGATTATATTCTAAAAATACTTGAAGATTTAGCAATTACAAAAGATGGTGTATATAATTTGGGAGACAGAAGTAAAGGAACTATAAGAGGAGTAATTGAAGCTTTAAGAGAAGAACATATCATTCCAAAATTGAGTTTAAAAAAGTTGTGTGATATGGTAGCTAATCAAATTAATTTAGTGTTAAAATCAAAATTGGATTGGTCAACTACATCAGATAATTACAAGAAAAAGGCAAAACAATACATAAAAGACAATCCATTTCATTAAAATACAGTCAATAAAAGGTCTTATAAGGTCAGCCTTATAAGTACTTATCCAGAGCTTAATATTTGTTGCAGAAATAATTAGTAACATTAAAAATTAAGTAAATGGAAGCAGTAATTTTAACAGCAGAACAGTACAACAATTTAGTATC
Source organism: Polaribacter haliotis (assembly GCF_014784055.1). Classification (NCBI taxonomy): domain Bacteria; kingdom Pseudomonadati; phylum Bacteroidota; class Flavobacteriia; order Flavobacteriales; family Flavobacteriaceae; genus Polaribacter; species Polaribacter haliotis. The sequence goes on from NZ_CP061813.1 coordinate 366,935, forward strand.
AAGGTTAGACAAATTAAACTCTACAATAGAGTCTAATCAAAAACCATCAAAAGAAACTTTTCTCGACAATCAAGAGTTTATCCAGCTAATGCATATTAGTAAAAGAACAGCTCAAACTTGGAGAGATGAAGGTAAAATATCATTTTCTCAAATTGGTAGTAAAATCTACTACAAGATGAAAGATGTAGAAGTCTTACTAGATAAAAACTACAATAAAGCCTTTAAAAGTAAAAGGTAGTTATTTTGTATGATACTACAAAAATAGTAAAGCTTATAGATAAACTACCAAAAGAAGCTGTTACCAGAGCTAAAGAACCTTTTCATTGGAATAATTGTTTGTGGTTACCACGTTTTAATAAATATGGTGAAGTAACTAACTATGAATCTAATATACTCAATTTAAAGCTCTGGTTAAGGGGTTCGGAACTAACAATTTGTAATAGTTTACAAAAGTTTTATATGAAAAATAATTACCAAGTATTTACATTTAATCAAGTACAGGAAGCTATTTATAATTTAGATGCATATTTTGATTTTGACCTACTTAGCGCAGAAGTAAAAAAAACCGCAATAGCAGTAGTTATAAGTGAAAATGAAGACAATACCTTTAGAAATTGGTTAGAATACAAAGGAAATAAGCCAATATTGATGCGTAATAGCACAAGAATATATGGTGCTCATTTTAAAGGCACAAACTATAATATTAAAGGTTATGATAAAACGTATCAAACAAAGGCAGAAAGTAACACAAAGTTATCTGAAAGCTTAATCCGTTTTGAGTTAGAAGCAAATAGTAGGTATTTTAATAATCGTAAACATCCAATTGGTATTTATACAGTAGCAGATTTAGTAAATAAAAGTAAGTTTGATGCTTTGGCAGATGAATTATTAAATATCTACGATACTATAAAGAAGCAACCAATAATTAATTATCAAAAATTAAAACCTAAAGAAATATTATTGTTAGGTGCTATGAAAGATAAAGACAGTTTTAATGGGTTAAAAAAATATCATAAACACTCTTTTAAGTTGTTAAGAAAAGACTATTCTAAATTATTAGATAGTATCGCTGATGTTGAGTTAGAAAATAGCATTAGAAGAAAAATTTTAGAACAGATTAATTACTGTAAAAACAACTAATCTTTTTCAACTTGTAATATACCCTAAAACAGGGGTAAAAAGTAAATGAGGAAATCCTTATTATTTAATCAATAAATAATTATATTTTTATGAGCTGATTAAAAGAGCAATAGAAAAGATTAAATGAACGCATCTCAAATAGAAAAAAACGTAATAGCATTAGTTGAAAATTTCAATAAAGAAGAATTTGTATTCGATTTATTGAAAGCATACGGTATTTCTAAAACATCAATAACACGTTTAAAAAAAGGAGACTTTAATTTATCTAAAATTGATGGAGAAGTACTTTATAAAAGTAAAATGCTATTTAAAGAGGTTGAATCTGGTGCTTTATTAAATACTATTGATGAATTAACTAAAGATACAGATTCATTAAAACACAATCCAAGATTTGTAATTGTAACAGATTACAAAACATTATTAGCAAAAGATATAAGAACAGGATTAGCGTTAGATACACCTATTCTCGAAATTCATAAACATTTTGGTTTCTTTCTACCTTGGGCAGGTCAAGAAAAATATGCTCAAAAAAATGAGAATTATGCAGATAGAAAAGCGTCTTACAAAATGGCGAAGCTCTATGATATATTAGTTACAGAAAACCCAAACATCTATGACGATGGTGGTCATAACCTAAATATCTTTCTATCTCGTTTACTCTTTTGCTTTTTTGCAGAAGACACAGATATATTTCCAATTGAGGGAATGTTTACAGATACATTAGAGCAACATACTCAAAAAGATGGAAGTGATACACATACATTTTTAGATAGGCTTTTTAAAGTTCTTAATACAAAAGATAACAGTAAAGAAGCAGCTCATTTTAAAGAGTTTCCATATGTAAATGGTGGTTTATTTAGAGATACAATTGTATCACCGAAGTTTACTAAAGAAGCACGAAAAATAATTGTTGAGTGTGGCGATTTAGATTGGAGCGAAATCAACCCTGACATTTTTGGTTCTATGATACAGGCAGTAGTAAATCCTGCATATCGTAGTGGTTTAGGAATGCATTATACTTCTGTACCTAATATTATGAAGGTAATAGAACCTTTGTTTTTAAATGAATTAAACGAAGAATTTGAAAAGCATTTTAATGATGTAAAAAAACTAAATAAACTCATTAATAGAATTGCAAAAATTAAAGTGTTTGATCCTGCTTGTGGTAGTGGTAATTTTTTAATTATTGCTTATAAACAATTAAGACGATTAGAAATAAAGATTTTAGCAAGAATCTATGAAGTTAATCATCAGCTAAATTTAGGTTTTCCAGATGTGTACACTAAAATTAAACTCTCTCAATTTTATGGTTTAGAATTAGACGATTTTGCACACGAAATGGCAATTTTATCTTTATGGTTAGCAGAACACCAAATGAATAAAGAGTTTGTTAATGAGCTACACGATTATGGTAAAGCAGAAGATATTTTACCGCTAAAAGAAGCAGGTAATATAACACAAGGTAATGCCACACGTTTAAACTGGGAAGATACCTGTCCTAAAAATGAAGATGATGAAATTTATATTTTAGGTAATCCACCTTATTTGGGTTCTCGCAATCAAGACAAAGAGCAAAAAGAGGATATGAAATTTGTCTTTTTGAAAGACTACAAAAGCTTAGATTATGTGAGTGCTTGGTTTTATAAAGGAGCAAAATATATTCAAGGCTTCAATGCACAATTGGCTTTTGTATCTACCAATTCTATTTGTCAAGGAGAACAAGTGTCTTTAACTTGGCCACGTATTCTTAACGAGAAGGTTGAGATAGGCTTTGCACATCAAACATTTAAATGGACGAATAATGCAAAAGGTAATGCAGGTGTTTCTGTTGTTATTGTTGGTTTAAGAAATATATCAAATAAGCAAAGACTAATCTACATAGACTCACATAAATTAAAAGTGTTGAATATTAATGCTTATTTAACTGGTGGTCCAAATATTTTTATTTTTAAGAGGTCAAGACCATTAAGTAATATTCCCAAAATGTCTTATGGTAATATGCCTTTAGAAGGCGGGTTTTTAAGATTTCGAGATGATGAAAAAGATAAAATAGTAAAAGATGTAAGAACTTTAAAATATATAAGAAATGTTATAGGTGGTGAAGAGTTTTTAAAAAATATTAATAGATATTGCTTTTGGATAGATGATGAGGATTTAGAAGATGCTATTAAAATTCCAGAAATAAATGTTAGAATAAAAAATGTAAGAGAGTTTAGAGAAAATGGCGGTGAAGTAGCTCGAACTTTGGCTAACAGGTCACATCAATTTAGGTATAGAAATGAGCCTTCAAATAATCAAATTGTAATTCCTTGTACATCTTCAGAAGGAAGAGAGTATTTACCTTGTGGCTATTATGATAGTAGTTACATTTCTCTAAATTCAGTTCAGACAGTTTATGATGCAGAACCTTGGGTTTTTGGATTATTATATTCAAAAATGCATAATAATTGGCTTTCTGCTGTTGGAGGAAAGCTGGAGTCTCGAATTAGGTATTCCTCTGCTTTGTGCTATAATACTTTTCCTTTTCCTGATATTAATGAAAAACAAAAAGAACAAATCAACCTACACGTTTTTGAAATATTAGAAGAAAGAGAAAAGCATCCTGAAAAAACTATAGGTGATTTATATAATCCTGATAAAATGCCTAAAGGTTTAAAAGAAGCACATCATCAATTAGATTTAGCTATTGAGCGTTGTTATCGTTTAAAACCATTTGAGAGTGATACAGAGCGTTTAGAATATCTTTTTAAAGAATATGAGAAGATGATAAATAAAAACACCTTGTTAGAAAAACCAAAAAGAACTCGTAAAAAGAAAGCTAAATAATGGAAACAACTTTAGATACATTGTTAAGTTTATCTACCGAAAATGAAGTAGTAGAATTTAAAGAAGCTAAAAACCAAATTGATAAAGATAAATTAGGTAAATATTTTTCTGCTCTAGGAAATGAAGCAAATTTATCTAATAATTCTTGTGCTTGGTTATTGTTGGGTGTAAATAATAATAAAAAAATTATAGGTACAAATATTTCAGACACTCAATTAAATGAGTACAAGCAAGAAATTGCAAAACATACGTCACCCACAACCAATTTTATAAACACACATAGGGTAACTAAAAATGGTTTAGAGGTAATAATGTTACAAATACCTATCGCACCCAAAGGAATTCCTTTATCTTGGAAAGGGCATTGTTATGGTAGAGACGGTGAAAGTTTAGGAGCATTATCATCTGACGAATATGATAGAATTAAAAATCAAAATAAAACAGAAGATTGGAGTGCTCAAATAATTAAAGAAGCTTCAATTTTAGATTTGTCTCAAGAAGCTATTACCCAAGCTCGTTTAAGATATACTCAAAAGAACCCTAATTTAGAAGAAGATATTAAACATTGGTCAGATACTGTTTTCTTAAATAAAGCAAAACTTACTATAAAAGGTGCAATTACAAATGCTACAATAATTTTACTGGGTAAACCTGAATCAGAACATTTTATAAATCCTGCAACTTCTAAAATTACTTGGATACTTAAAGGCAGTGATAATATTGAAAAAGATTACGAACATTTTACTTGTCCTTTACTTTTAAATATTCAACAAGTTTATGGTAAAATACGAAACTTAAAGTATCGTTATCTTACAGATGGCACTTTGTTTCCAGAAGAAGTAGACCAATACGATTCTTACATCATTCGCGAAGGTTTAAACAATTCTATTGTGCATCAAGATTATACATTGGGTGGTAAAATATTGGTGGTAGAAAACGAAAATGCAACCTTAACTTTTGCTAATGCTGGTAGTTTTATTCCGCAAAGTATTGAAACCGTAATTAAAGCAGATGCACCAGAATCTAAATACCGTAATAAATTTTTAGCAGATGCTATGGTCAACTTAAATATGATTGATACCATAGGGAGTGGTATAAAAAAGATGTATCTAATTCAGCGTAAAAAATATTTCCCTTTACCAGATTACGATTTAACTAATAACAAAGTAAAAGTTACCATTACAGGTAAAATTGTTGATGTAAATTATGCTCGTAAAATAGCCCAAATGCCAAATTTATCTTTAGAAGAAATTATGCTTTTAGATAAGGTCGCTAAAAATAAAATATTAAGTGCAGAGGAAATAAAAACCCTTAAAACAAAGAAACTTATTGAAGGCAGAAAACCTAATTTTTATATATCATCTAAAGTGGCATCAGCAACTAATCAAAAAGGAGATTATATAAAAATGAGAGGCTTTAAAGATGAACATTATAAAAAAATGATTTTAGAATATTTAGATAAATATAAAAGTGCATCAAAAGAAGATATTGATAAACTCATTTTAGATATACTACCTAATGTTTTAGATATTAATAAAAAGAAGAATAAATTAAGAAATATTATCTATTCGATGTCTAAAAAAGATAATAGCATCAATAATATAGGAACAAATAGAAAACCTATTTGGATAAAAGTTTAACTAAATCAAATAAAATTTAGATAAACTTTAGACATTTTTTAGATAAACTTTAGTTGTTTAAGCATGTTTAACCGCTATAAAACAATAGGTTACAGTAATATAAATTAGACATTTTAGATAAACTTTAGATATTTATGCCAGATATAGTACACGTAAAATACCAACAAACAGGAAAAAGTAAAAGTACCAATGAGTATGGTATGAGAGAAATGCAACAAAAAGCATTTGAGGCTCGTACTGCTCAATATTTATTAATTAAAGCACCGCCAGCTTCTGGTAAATCTCGTGCATTAATGTTTATTGGTTTAGATAAATTAATAAATCAAGATATAAAGAAAGTAATTGTAGCAGTTCCAGAACGGTCTATTGGTAGTTCATTTGCTAAAACAGAATTAAAGAAGTTTGGTTTTTTTGCAGATTGGGAACCTAATCCAAGATATAATTTATGTACGCCTGGTATAGAAAAAAGCAAAGTAACTGCATTTCTGAATTTTTTAGAAAGTGACGAAAAAATACTAATTTGTACACACGCTACATTGCGTTTTGCTTTTGATGCAATAGATGAAAAACAACTCAATGATTGTTTATTGGCAATAGATGAATTTCATCACGTATCCGTAGATGGTGATAATAAATTAGGATTGGTTTTAAGTAGTGTAATGGAAAAATCTACTGCACACGTAGTTGCAATGACTGGTTCTTTCTTTAGAGGAGATTCTGTACCAATTTTATTACCAGAAGATGAAGCAAAGTTTACTAAAGTAAAGTACGATTATTACCAACAACTAAATGGCTATAATTATTTAAAATCATTAGGTATTGGGTATCACTTCTATCAAGGGAAATATACTTCTGCTATTCACGAGATATTAGATGAAAACAAAAAAACAATAATTCATATACCAAGTGTAAATTCTGGAGAGTCTGAAAAAGATAAATATGAAGAAGTGAATAGAATTGTAGATGGTTTAGGTGAATTAGACTATCAAGACCCAGATACAGGTGTTTTATATGTAATAAGTAATGCTACAGGTAAAACGTTAAAGATTGCAGATTTAGTTCACGATAATCAAAAGGATAGAGATAAAATACAAGAATATTTACGTAATGTAACAAGTGTAGATGATATAGATATTATCATAGCATTAGGTATGGCAAAAGAAGGGTTTGATTGGCCATATTGCGAACACGCTTTAACGGTTGGTTATAGAGGTTCATTAACAGAAATTATTCAAATTATAGGTAGAGCAACAAGAGATAGTGAAAATAAATCACATTCTCAGTTTACCAATTTAATAGCACAACCAGATGCAGAAGATGACTTAGTAAAATTATCAGTAAATAATATGCTAAAAGCTATTACAGCATCATTGTTAATGGAGCAAGTGTTAGCACCTAATTTTAAATTTAAACCAAAATTTCCAGACGAAGATGATGATAATTCAGAAGATGACGATGATACTATAAAAATAAATGGCTTTAAGTTACCAAGTTCACAAAGAGCAAAAGATATTATTGAAAGTGATATTAATGACTTGAAAGCAAAAATAATGCAAGATGATACAATGCTAAAGGCAATGCCTGGTAATGTAGACCCAGAAGTTATTAATAAAGTATTGATACCTAAAATTATTAAAGAAACCTATCCAGACTTATCTGATGAAGAAGTAGAATCAGTACGTCAACACGTAGTAGTGGATTCTGTTGTTAAAAATGGTACTATTGAAGAAGTAGGCGATAAACGCTTTATTCGTATGGCAGATAGTTTTGTAAATATTGATGATATTAATATTGATTTAATAGATACAATCAATCCATTTCAGAAGGCATTTGAAATATTATCTAAATCAGTAACAGCATCAGTATTTAAAGCAATCCAAGAAACTATTGATGCTACAAGAATAACAATGACTGATGAGGAAGCAATTATATTGTGGCCTAAAATAAAAAACTGGATAGCAAAAACAGGAGAACAACCAAGTATTCAATCTTTCGACCCACAAGAAAGACGTTTAGCGGAAGCAATTATATTTTTAAAAGAGCAAAAGCGTAAAGCCCAAGCAAATGAGTAAAAAGAAAACATTAGAAGATATATTTAATGATGATGAGTTTGGAATTTTAGATTCTAAACCCAAAAACTCTAATGTAAAAACTGAAGACGAACGCTTAATTGAATCGTTCCAAGATATTAATGTCTTTTTTGAAAAGAATAATCGTGAACCAGAAGCAACTAATGTAACTGAATTTAAACTGCTATCAAGATTAAAAGCATTAAGAAAAGATGCTAAAAAAGTAGAAATATTAAAACCTTATGATTCGCATAACCTTTTAAACACTAAAGAAGAAGTAAAATCAGTAGAAGATATATTAAATGATGATGATTTAGGGATATTAGATACAGATGAAACCTTGTCTATATTTAAGTTGAAGAATGTAAAGAGCGCATCAGAAAGAGCAGAAACAGATTTTACAGCAAGAAGAAAAGCAATGAGTAATAAGGATTTTGCGCCTTATGAAACACAATTTAAAAAAGTACATAAAGAATTAAGAGAAGGTAAACGTAAATTAAAAGAATTTAAAGACGTAGAAAAAAACCTTGAAGAAGGTAAATATTATGTTTTAGATGGTGTATTGTTATTTTTAGAAAAAGATGGTTCAGAGAATAGGCAAATAGGTGATAGAACAAGAAAAGATGGTAGGACTATAACTATTTTTGAAAATGGTACAGTTAGTAATATGTTTTATCGTTCATTAGCAAAAGCATTATATAATAACGGAAGTATTGTTTCAGATACAGATAAAGATGCAGAGGATGAACTTTTTAAAAATGCAAATATCATCACAGATGAAGATGATGTAACAGGTTGGATTTATGTATTACAATCTAAATCAAAAAATAAAGAAATAGCATCTATTAAAGATTTGTATAAAATAGGGTATTCAACAGTTCCTGTTACTGAACGTATAAAAAATGCATCAAAAGAGGCTACATATTTAATGGCTGATGTTCGTATAGTAAATGCGTATAGAATTTATAATGTAATTACTCAAGATTTTGAAAGTTTAATACATCGCTTCTTTGCAGAAGTATGTTTAAATGTAGATATAAAAGATGAAAAAGGTAGAAGAATAACACCAAGAGAGTGGTTTGTTGTTCCTTTTCAAATTATTGAAAAAGTTATTTCTTTAATAGAAACAGGTGATATAGTTAACTATAAATATGATAGTGTTAATCAAGCCTTATTAGAAAATTAATAATCTGTTGTGTAGTTTTAGTGTTTAATGAATTGGGTAATTAATAATATGAAAGATAGTTTAGTTAATTTATTGTTTGAAGAATTTAAGCAAGAGTGTTTATTTGAAGAGTTAGAACAGAAAGGTATTGACTTAACTAAGGTGTCTGTTCAGATTTATGATATTGTATTAGATTTAATTGGCTTTCCCAAAGATAATACAAAAAACTATGACTTTAATGCTCTTAATGGATTAGAACATAATCCTAAGCTTGGGAAATTACCAGATGATGATTTATGTTGTAGAGATTGGTTATACGATAAATATTATGATACAATTCAAACAATCGAGAAGAAACAAAAAATTGAGGTTACTGATAAAGGTTTGAAAATGATTGAGTATAATGATGAAGAATTGATAAAGTCTAAACTAAATGATTTTGTTGATTGGTTATATTTAGAATATTCCAATATTTAATAATTAGTACTTTAAAATTCCCCATAAAATAAAACCCAGTTTTTTCGTACCTCAAAATCCTCTGTCTTTTATTTTATTCCGCTCACCATTCTAGTTTAGCGTTTTTTTATCTTTAAGGTAATAGCATATTGCAATTTGGTTTTCATAAAATCAAACCAAATCGCAACAAGCTATTTCATATTATTTTTTCATAAAACCCTAAACTTCCCAAAGCTATGTTACATAATAGAAGTTATAGTAGCAAAAACCTTTTCAATGGTACGCTACGCTAAGTTTTTATGTTTTGGTAGCTATAACTGCTATTATGTAAAATATCCGCTCATCCAACGCGCACTTCCGAACATCAAACCACATTTTGTACTAATAATGAACATTCCAGCATTCTTGCATTGTTTTTATAAGTGCTTTTTTAGTTTCATTTCAACAAGGCTTTTAATTTTGAAGTTGAGGTTTATATAAGATAATTTGTAAAGCACCTATAAAATCAAAAAATCCAAATAAGAGTATTACCATTTATTTGTCAATAACATTAGTAAAGCCATAAGAAAATAGAGTACAAAACAAATAAAGGTCAATACACTTATTTCCGCTACTGCCAGCGCACTAGGTACTTTAATATTGTTTTTATTTCTTATCTCATTCCATTGCACAAAACCATCGTTAAGTCCAAGTATTCCTTATCTCAAGTCTTTGTTTATTCCATTTCACTAAAAAATAAAAATGTCCTAACATCATATTTAGTACTAAAAAAAAATAAAAAAGATAGCAAATATAAGTGCCTTGCTACAGCCAACGCTAAAAGCCTGTAAAGGTCAAGCCCTACGGGTTTTGAATAAAACTTTTTTCACAATATTTATTCTTTTTCATTAAACATTTTAACTCAAAAAACTTTTACCCAAAAACCTTGACAGCCTTATCCAAGGCACTTTTAGATAGCACATCTTTTTTCTTTCTTTTCAAAAAATAATGGCGCGAAGCGTAGCGAAGCAAATTTTAAATTGGATAGCTATGTCAACTTTTGAACTGAAAACACACCGAAGCGGAAGAACTTACTCGAAACCTCATTTTTTTATACTAAACAAAGGTCTAAACAGCGGAAAACCGCTTTCAAATCCTTGTCCTAACTGTTTTGTAGTGAAAACTGCAACCGAAAAAGAAAAAAACACGCTGTTTCATTTATCTATGATGCTACAAATAGGTGGTTTTTACGCTTATTATCTAAAAGGAAGTGTTATTCCATTTATATCAATAGATGATTGCAGAAACACGCTTAAAAATAGTTTAAAGCACAATAAAAATTCGGGTTTTGAACTTCAAAAACAAATTAATTTAGTTTCTGTTATCAGTAAAAAAGAAAAAAAGTTACAAAATGTCATTGATAAAATGTCAGTTTTAAAGGTTGCATATATACGTAATTGCTTCAAGCTAATGCAAACTAAAGAAGCTTAACGCAAAGGCATCATAATACGCTGAAACTGTAACAAAATGGCATAATTTTCGTTATATTAGAAGAGTAAACAAAGTTTAAAAGCAATATCAAGTCCGTACCAAATCCGAACAAGTATTAATTTTAAATTGTTATAGTAATGGGGAAAATTTCTCAAGGTATTTTAGGAGGGTTATCAGGAAAAGTAGGTAACGTTATTGGTGGTAGTTGGAAAGGTATTGACTACATCAGAATTAAGCCATCAAGTGTGGCGAATCCTCGAACAGAGGGGCAAGTCAATCAGCGTAATAAATTTACTGTTACATTGGAGTATTTACAACCGAACAAAGAGTTCTTGAAAGTCGGTTATAAATCATTTGCGACAAAGAAAACAGAATTTAATGCTGCAATGTCTTATGTGTTGAATAATGCAGTAGGAGGTACTGCGCCAAACTTTACGGTAGATTATTCGAATGCTCTATTAAGTAGAGGTTCATTATCTGGAGCTTTAAATGCAACAACAGATTTAGCAACAGCAGGACAAGTTTCTTTTGCTTGGGATGATAACTCAACTGAAGGAAATGCAAACACAACAGATAAAGCTATGGTTTTGGTTTACAATCCAAGTAAAAAAGAATCAATGTATATTCTAGATGGTGCGATTAGAACCGCAGGTTCTCAAATAGTAAACATACCAGGAACTTATGCAGGAGATACAGTAGAGCTGTTTATAGCGTTTGTTTCCGCTGATGGTACACAAGTATCAAACAGTTTGTATTTAGGCTCTGGTACGGCAGCTTAATAACTTTAAGCGTAAATACATACAAAAAGAAACCGTTACAGTATATTTGTAACGGTTTCTTTATGCTTTTAGATTACTATTTTTACCTCTTAATTTTATAGCTTAAAAAGTTGTACCTATGTTGTACCTTTTTCATTTAATTCTTTATTAAATCAATAAAATCAATACTTTCAAGGTATTATTTACACAACACGTTGTTGTGTTTAGTTTTTTTCAAAATATAGAGTTTTTTTAATTCCGTTTTTGTCAATAATATATTTTTCAACATATTCTTGGTCAAAAAGAATTTCATAGTTCTCAGGTTTATTCATTAAAACTCTCACTTTAAATACTTTTCCAATATTATTTTCTCCTTCAAGAGTTTTTGTTGTTTCTCCAAAATGTTTTTTCCCATTATACATAAACCAAAACTTGTACTTAAATAGAGGTCCAACTCTGATTCCACTTACAATTCGTTTTTTTTCATATATTTTACCATAAGTTTCAACGGAATTTTGTTTCAATTCAATTTTCTGAATAACAAAGTAAAAAAGAACTATTGATAAAATTAAGACTCCTAATTTCCAACTATTTTTTTTGTAATAATTCCAAGTTTTAGAAATCTTACTTTGTTTCATTAATTTTCTTTTTCAAATGTCTTGTCCTGAAATATGGCTACAGGTTAAAATTGAATTTACGCTGATAATTTATATACCATATTAGGTGTTTTATAATCTAAAGATAAGTGTAATCTTATTTCGTTGTATAAATTAATTGCATTTTTTGCGGCTCTCTTAGCGTGAGCCACATTATCAAAGGTTTGGTCTAAGTAAAATTCATCTTTCAAAATTCCATTTACACGTTCTGCCATAGCGTTTTCGTAACAATGATTTTCTTCGGTCATACTAATATCTATCTTTTTTCTTTTAAGTATTTGTGTGTATACATTGCTACAATATTGTATTCCTCTGTCTGAATGATGAATAAGGTGTTTAATGTTTTTAGCTTGATAAATCGCCTTATTAAGCGCTCTCACACAACCTTTTAATTCCAAGCTATCACTAAGGTCATAACCCACTATTTTTCTAGAATGCATATCAGTTATTAAAGCCAAGTAACAAAACCCTTTTACGGTTCTAATATAAGTTATATCACTAACCCAAACCTGGTTAGCTCTAGTAACTTCTAAGTCTTTTATAATGTTCTTATATTTATAAAAACGATGATAAGAGTTAGTTGTTATAGCACTGGTTTTTCTTCTAAGTGTTAGCATTTGGTGTTTTCTAAGAACATTAAATAGTGTGTCTCTACCAACTTTAATATTGGCTTTAATAAAATCTGTATTTAACGATTTTACAAGTTTTCTTACGCCTTCTCTAGGAAGGGATTTGCGTCTTTTTCGAACTATATTTATAATTTGTTGTTCTAGTTTTAAACGGTTATCAGCTCTAGATTTGTATTTATAATACGCATCACGTTTAAGTCCAAAACAGTGTGTTATAGTGGTTAAAGAAACAAATCCCTTAGATTTTTCTTTAGCTTTAATTAAGGCTTTATACTTAACTTTTTTTTTAGTTCAGCAATAGATTTGTAACCGAGATCTTCTGCAGCTACTTCTAGATAGGATTCTTCTACCATAGCATCGAGATCCTTTTTAAGTAACAGTTTTTTAAGTTGCTCTATTTCTTTTTGAAGTGCTTTAATTCTAGATATTTCGTCTTTAGTTTCCACTTTTACTCTGGTGTTCATTAAGTCTTTGCGATTGTACTTTCTAATCCACTCATTAACGGTTGTAGGAGCAATAGAGTAGAGTTTACAAAGTTCGCTCTTTGTGTGTTTTCCGATTGTAAGTTCGGCTAAAATTTTTAATTTAAAAGGTTCACTGTAACGTCTAATTACTTTGTCATTTCTATACATAATGTTTAAAATTATGTAGCCTTTATTCAGGACGGGTCATAATTATTGCCAACGTGGTTGTATAAGATTAGTTGCGGGTTTGTGTGCGAGGATTTTCCGCAGGAAAATCAGACGTAACAAACAAGCAACGACCTTTGGTTAAGCACTAATTTGAGCAATTAATTTTATACGTTGTTGGCTTTTAGTGCTTTTTATCCGCTAAATTATTTGTTCCGATTCTAATTGTCAGTTGCGTTTTTATTCCGCAATTTATTTTTTTCGAGTTTGAGTGAAGTCAGACGTTTTTCAATTCCGCAAACTTGCTCAAATTCCGCAATATTTGTCAATTCAGATTTCGAGTGAGTAATTCCGCAATTTGCTAAATTCCGATTTTGTTCATAAAGTTCAGATTCTGCAAACGAGCTAAAAAGTCCGCTGTATTTTTATTCAGAGTTTGAGTGATTATTCAGTTCAATATTCCGCAATAATTTTCAGCTTTTAAAGGAAATAACTTTAATAAATAAACCTGAAATTGGCGGTTTTGTAATGTCCTTCAGCATTAAAGCCAACGTGTTTGTATAAGAATAGTTGCGGGTTTGTATGCGAGGATTTTCCGAAGGAAAATCAGACGTTACAAACTCGCAACGACCTTTGGTTAAGCACTAAACCGCAATTATTTTTATACAGTGTTGTGCATCAGGCTTTTTTATATCTAAATTAAATTATTCAGTTCGACGTATTATAAATCCATTTTCAACTTTATCAAATCCAATTTTAGGATAGTATTCCATTGCTAATGGTGCGGAAAGCAAAATTAATGCAGTTTGTTTACCTATTTCTTTTTCTGTCAGTTTTATTAGTTGCCTTCCGATTCCTTCTTTTTGGTATTCGCTTTTCACAGCTAAATCCGACAAATAGCAAGCATAACAAAAATCAGTTATTGAGCGTGATATTCCAATCAGTTCATTATTCAACCACGCGGTTATAATCAAATTAGAATTTTTATACATTTTAGTAATTCGGTCGCTATCTTTTGTCGGTCTTTTGATTCCCGAACTATCATAAACCTCAATTATTTCAGATGTTTTTGGAACTATTCCGATTTTAAATTCTATATTTTTCATTTCGATTAGTCGTTTTTTTAGCTTGTGCACAACGGTTATGTATAAGAATAGTGCGGTTTTGTGTGCGAGGATTTCCCGCAGGAAAATCAGAAGTAACAAAAGAGCACTGTTCATTGTTTAAGCACTAATCTACGCATTATTTTTATGCGATGTTGTGGTTAGTTTTTTCTTTCCACTTTCAAATATTTTATTTCTTTTTCACAGTTAGTTTGAAAATCAGATTCAAGTTTTAAATAATATCTATTCTTTGAAACTTTAGATTCTATTGTTCTCCAACCTTCAATTCCAATAACGTACTGTTCTTTAGTCTTTAAATCCGTTAATGCGATTTCCTCTTCTCCATAATAGTTTGAGTAAGAAATTGCCGTTTCTCCATCTGAAGTCATAGGTTTTCCCATTGTGCGACAAGTGAGTCCGTTTTTTAAGTCAACTGATAAAAATCCCCAACCTTCAAATTCCATAATCTCGATTAAAGCATTACCACAATAAACTCCTTTAAATTCATAATTGGAATAGCCTTTTTCTTTTAATAAATATTTACACGCTTTTAATTCAGGTGTTTTTATTCCAATTCCGATATTTTGTTTTACTGAAAATGTATAACACGAATCTTTAAATTTGAAAACTTCAGGATATTCTTCGTTCAGCTCAAGTTCAGACTTTGGCTTAAATTCAATTAACTTTTCCGAAATTATGACAATTTTTTCGTATTCCGACTTGTTAATAAGTTCCGATTTTCCATTTAGAATATCCGATAAATTCCGTATTTCAAAATCACAATCTTGAGCCCACGAAATTTGGACAATTGTAAGTAGAAATATCAAAATTAGTTTTCTGTTCATTGGTTTGGGTAAATTAACCACAACGGTCTTGTGTATGATTTCGTTGCGTGTTTGAGCAACTAAATTAGTAAATACAAACCGAATAGAAAATACGTGAGGATTTTCGTAAGTAGGCGAGTACTAGCAATGAATTATACACGTTGTTAGCATTTGTTTTTCTTTCAGTTTTTTTTAAAAATCTCGATTTATTCTGGTTTTGAATATTCGATTAATTCCTCTACGTATAAAAAGTCTCCTTGATTCTGAGTGAGTTTAATAAAGTTTTTTACTGCTGGCGCATACAACCAAACTTCCTTTTCATCTGCACTATAACCTCTAGAATTAGTGGTTTTACCTTTATATTCAATCGTATAAGCCATAAATGTTCCGGCTTCAACAGTTTCTTCTTGGTATGATAGTACTTCAGCATTTTGACTTTGACTTCCGGTTGTCCCATCTTGACTTGTCCAATTGTTTTCGTATTTCCACTTTTTCCCCACTTTTAGAGGCCAAGCGTATTTGGGTGTTTTGCTGTCATCCTTTTTTACAATTTCGGTAACTAGAATGGTGTCCTTATCTATTGTCATACCTAAAACTCCTTCAGTACTGACTATTTCTCTTGTATCTTTTCCATCCGAGCGAACTTCTCCTTCAGTAGTTACACCTTTATATTTCCAGACCCATTTCTCACCAACGTTATAATCAGCTAAAGTTGGTTGGTTGGTGGTGCTGGATTTAGTTGTGTCGTTACAGGCGCTAAGTAATACTACTGCAAGTAATATTAGAATTTGATTTTTCATTTTTTTTATTTAAAACAATATGACGTGTTATATTGAAACTTGTTACAATTACTAGAGGCTTAATTATAAAACCAGAGAAAATTCCGAAGGAATTTCCAAGTAGGCTAGTACCAAGCAAAGAATTATATACGTCTTAAGATAGTCTTTCGTTATTCTATTCTATTGAATGGTATTCATTATCTATTTGCTCAATTAACTCTGTTATATCCTTTTTTAATAAAACTGATTGCCTTGTATAATAATTAAGTAGCCTAGATGAAATATAAAAATCGGCTAATATTCGTTTATCAGTAATTTTAATAGGTGAGCCAAAATCACCATATTTTATTTCATACGCATATTTATTTCTTAATTGAATAGAACGATTCAATACATCCTCTCCAATAGTTATGATATTTTGGACCCTCAATTCATAGATATTTTGAATATTACTAAATAACTCACGATTGCTTATAATGTTTGATTTCCCTTCAGATATCATTGAATTATAAGTCCCAATTTTTGGTCGAAATTTTCTGTCTGTAAAGAAAATATATTCTAATTGAGATACTCCTTCCACTTTAGGAAGCTTACCTATAATTTCCTCGAATATAAAGTCAATAGTTGTATCTTGAGACATTAATTGAGCAATTCGCCATTTATGATCTTTAATTACTTGAGACAACAATAATGTATCTTGAATTAAATCACTCTTTATTTCTTTTAGATAGACTTTCTCAGCAATTCGGGTTTTTTTTAATTCATTCGAATTATTTATACTTAACGCAATTAAAATTCCAATAACCACAAGTATAATTTCTCCAATAGCATAAAGAAAATACTTAATGACCTTATTATCCTTAATCATATTTTGTCTAATTTTTCTAAAGAATTTTATCATTTAGTTAGTGGTTGGTTTTAATGAATGCTAACGTTTATGTATAAGAATAGTTGCGGTTTTGTGTGCGAGGATTTTCCGCAGGAAAATCAGATGTAACAAAATTGCAACGACCTTTGTTTAAGCCTAAAATAGCAATTATTTTTATACTTTGTTGTAACCAGTTTTTTTAATTCGGTTCTTTATTATTCAATAACGAAGAGTAAATTTTCATTATTCGTTTGTCATAAATTCCGAAAGATGATTTTGTAATTAAAGCTCCAATAATTGGGAAAGTCAACATTAAAATCAGTTCAAAACTTAAAATACTTTCTCCGTTGATTAATTTATAGATTGAAACTCCCCAAAGTCCAACGAACATTGCAATCAGAAACAGGTTTGTAAATAAGTCAAATTCGTTTTTAATTTCAACAGTTGTTTTGTCAGACGAAATAGATTTTAAATTAATATCAGATATTATATCATATCCAGTTCCGTATTTGTTTTTCATTAATCCGTGTAATTTGGTTTCATTCAATTCCGTAACATTTATTTTGTCAGTTGATGATTTAAATTCATCCCTCACAATATTGATAGGTTTTTCGGTAATTAAAGTATGTTTTTTTATAAATAACATTCTCGGTAGTTCGGATTTCTCAAATTGGTTACAACGTTGTTGTATAAGGAAAGTTGCGGTTTTGTCAGCGAGGAATTTCCGAAGGAAATTCAGAAGTTGGCAAAAATGCAACTGCCTTTGGTTAAGCACTAATGTAGCAATTTTTTTTATACGTTGTTACCTATAGTGCTTGCGCACAAAGTTTTTTTAACATCATTCTTTCTTCATCAGTTATTAATTCCGCACGACGTTTTGTTTTTTCAGTAGAAATAGTTTTTCCGCTAAAAGGTTTTATTAATTCGTGTTTTTCGGCATTTAATTTTTTCTGCACAATTCGATTTAGCTCTCTTTCAAGTTCGTCAGTTTTTTTCCGACTATTAATTCTCAAGTGCTTGTTTTCGTCATTTTCATATTCTCCAAAATGACAATAAAAATATTCATAATCGTAATTTTCCGTTTCTTTTATTTCGTTTCTTATTTGCGAATGAATTTTGTTAAACGAGAAGTGATTTCCAACTCTTGATATTACAGGATTGCATCCATCGCGATTATCTCCAACTTTCCCAACATAAAGTATAGTTTTTTCAGTTTGTTCTTTTGGTGTTGCAACGAATAAATATACTGCCCAATTTCGTTTTGTCGAATGTCCAGATATTTTAAAGCTTCCTATTTCCATTTTTTTATTCTAAAATTCCGTTTTAAAAACCAAGTTAGCTAAATAGCAATGTCCTTTTTTTGCATTATAGGTAACGTGTTTGTGTATGGTTAGTTGCGTGGTTTAGCAACTAAGTTAGCAAACTTTTACGAACCCGAGAAAATTCCGCAGGAATTTTCGCAAGTAAGCACTTAAAAAGCAATTAATTATACACGGTGTTAGGCAACGTAATTTTTTTTCCAACCATTGGTTTTAGCAATCAATTCCGGATATATACAAGATGAGTTTCCATCTTGTGAAACCAAAATTTTAATTGAATCTCCAATTGATTTATTATTTGTCAAAGCAAAATTATTAGTTCTTGATTTCGCAACGTTATTTCCATATTCATAATGTACATCCATTGACGAACCAAATTTTGAAAATGCGAAACCTTTATTATGGCTTATTGAAACTATTTTTCCCTCTATAATTCTGCCTGTTTTATATAATAAGATTTCCTTATTTATTCGTGAGTATAGAAGATAGCAAAGAATTAGTCCAATTAACAGAACAACTCCAGCTATGTAATACATAAAATCCATATTAAACGTGTACTGCTCAAATTCTGTCGGGATTGATTGTCCGTTCAAATGTTTAATTGGAATAATATCTCCAGTTTTTAAAATATCAGTTTTGTCAGGTTCAAATACACTAAACTTTGATTCCGTTTTTTGTCCATTAAAATCAAATTCATAGGTCAAGATTTGAGGATTATTTCCATTAATCGTAATGTTGTTAATTCCTTTGATGTTTGTCAGGACAGCATTTTCTTTTTCTCCATCAGATTGGATTTTTTCCACGTTATCAACAAATGGGAAGCTATCTCCTAAAGAATTCATCATTAATCCCATTGGAAGAAACAATAATAGTGCAAATGCAATTCCTTGAAATGCAAAAAGCAGTAATATTGGTCTAATTTTAGCTCTTTGCCAAATGGTTTTGAAGTTGGTTTTTCTATCTGTCAATGTCGTTCCTCTTTATGTTGCCTAACGTGTTTGTATATGGTTTGTTGCGTGTTTCAAGCAACTAATTTAGTAAATAATTACCGACCAAGAAAGTCCGCGAGGACTTTCGTAAGTAGGTAAGAAGCCAGCAATAAATTATATACGGTGTTGTAACCAGTACTTATTTCGTGTATTTTAATTTATTAAACTTTTTATTTTTCCAAAAGAAAATTAGTGAGGTTGTCAACAATATTAATCCACTCAACATTTTATAAATTCCAAAATTTAATTCCAATGTATAAAAATCAGCAATTGTATTTCCCAATTTAGAAACATCTATTCCAGGAAGTGGAACTTGAGCATATAATCTATATGTAATTAAAGATGATATAATAATTAATGTTACTAATATATTAGTATTACTTAATTTACTTAAAAGTTGTTTTCCTCTTTTTAAATTAAAATATACTATACCAAAGAAAGAAATTGAAGCAAAAGCCAACAGTGTTATAGAAATAATGTCGAATGTATTTTTATCAATATTTAATTTTTGAGATAAAAGTAGAGTACTAACTAAAAATAGTTTACTTAAAATTATGAATGCAATATAAATTAATGCACCTTTTAAATAAGGAATTGACTGATTGATAAATGAAAAATCATTATTCACTTTATCAAATTCTAAACAAATGTCATCAATTTTTCCAATTCTTTTCCTAGCAATAATAAAGGATTCTTCTTTGTTTAGACCTTTGGATTCCAAATCATCAATTAAGTCAATTAGGTGATTTTCAAGTTCTATAACATTAGATTTGGTTAAATTGTTTTTTGTAGTTAGAATTGATTTCCACTTTGTTATATTCTTATCTAAATTAAATTCGGTTCTATTTTCCATATTTTTGTTATTATTTGATTGATAGTATTCCAATTTTCTTTTTCTGTTTTAAGCTCTTTTTTTCCTTCATTACTGATTTTGTAATATTTTCTTTTTCTTCCAGTTTCAGCTATTTTCCACGATGATTGTATTAAACCCTTTTTTTCTAGTTTATGCAAAACAGGATATAAAGTTCCTTCTCCAAACTCTATTTTTCCGCCTGATATTTCCTTAATGTCTTGGATTATTTCATAACCATATGACTCGTTCTTTGTCAAAATTGATAGTATAATTGGTGTTGAAGATGCTCCAATTAATTCTTTTGATAGTTTTTCCATATTTTATTTCCTTTGAGAATACAAATATACATAGAAGTTCGATGTATAAAAATAAAAACGTAATTTTTTTCGGTAGGGTATTGGTTACAACGTTTTTGTATATGGTTTGTTGCGTGGTTTAGCACGTAATTTAGCAAATAAAAACCGAATAGAAAATCCGCGAGGATTTTCGTAAGTAGGCTAGAACTAGCAATAAATTATATACGGTGTTGGCAAATCGTTTTTATTCTGTTTTCATTAATCCATTTCTATGTTCTTTTACAAATTCCACCATTTTTGAGTGAAATTCTTTAACATAATCTTTATCATAAAAATAGTTTTCAATCTCAAATGTTGATTCTAATTCTTTATAGCCTTCAGCAAATGAATTCCATCGTTTATCCCACTTTTTACTGTCATCTTGAAATTTATTATTCAACTCTTGAATTGTCTCAAATTTCCCGAAATATTCGTGTAGTACATTTTCATAATCAGAAGCCAATTTTTCCATTTTAGCAACTTTCATTGCCTGAAGTGTAATTAATGATAATTCTGGATAATTAAATAAAAATTGATAAACTCCACCATTGTTAGTCTGAGACTCAAAATTTATCAAAGCAAAATACATTCTTTGTTCTTTAGTCAATTTATTTAAAAACTCCGTATGAGTGATTTCACCTTTCCAAGGTCTGTAAACATCATTACATAGTTTTTCTCCTTGGTCAGTACATTCATTTGGATAGGATTCCCATTCTTTTCCAGCATATTTTAATTCAGTTTCTTTCAGCCAATTTTCATCAACGATAGGAAGATAATCAGTTGATTCAGTTTCCGATTCCAACATAACAAAATCATTTGGTGCTTTTTCATACACTTTTGATTTATTACGAAACCAAAAAATTCCGATTAGTATTAGAACGATTATTATTAATATTATTCCTGTTTTCATTGGTTTGGTAAATGTTTGCCAACTCGTTATATAGTAACTTTTATTAACGATATCCCGCAAATAAAGCAGGATATGTGAATTTCTTTATTGTTATATTCCTGTAAATATAATTTATTTTTAATGTATCTAAAAATTTATAAAAAAAACCTCACATTTCTGTGAGGTTTACTTTAATAATTAATTTTATCTTCTTTTTTCGACCATTTAATAAAAGGTTCTAAAGCAATTTCTCGTCCTATTTGTTCGAATGGAATACTTCTTTTTTTATACGGAAGTGGAATTTCTTTGTAGATAAACTCATCATCGAAACCTATATTAGCTGCGTCCTGTTGGTTACTTCCATAATATACTTTGTCTGGTCTTGCCCAATAAATGGCGCCTAAACACATTGGGCAAGGTTCGCAGGAAGTATAAATTACGCAACCATCTAATTGGAACGAATCTAAGTTTTTACAAGCATTTCTTATGGCAGTTACTTCTGCATGCGCTGTTGGGTCGTTTGTAGAAGTAACTTTGTTATTTCCACGACCTACAATTTCTCCGTTTTTTACTACGATACAACCAAAAGGCCCTCCTTCATTATTACTCATTCCTTTTAAAGCAACTTTTACTGCTTCACTCATGTATTCTTCGTGTGTATTCATACTTCGAATTTAAAGTTTAAAATTTAAAATTCAATGTTAGGGTTATATTAAACTTTTAAATTGAAAATTTGCTTTTATCTATGTTTTATTTTCTCGCAAAGTAGCAAAGTTGGTTCCTGTTTATTGTTACTTCAAATTGTGACTAAATTCTCGTAATGCAGTAAAGTTGATAACTGAAAACTGGAGACTGCCTACTGTCAACTGAGACTGCCAACTTAAACTGCCAAGTGAAAACTGAAGACTAAAAACCTACTTTAACCCTCCTGTCATTTCTTCTGGCTTTACCCAAGCATCGTATTCTTCTGGTGTTACATAACCTAAACGTACAGCTTCATGTTTTAATGTAGTTCCGTTTTCGTGAGCTGTATTTGCAATTTCTGCAGCTTTGTAATAACCAATTTTAGTATTTAAAGCAGTTACCAACATTAGAGAATTGCTTACTAATTCTGCAATTCTTGTATGATTTGGTTCAATACCAGCTGCACAATTTTCTTCGAAAGAAGTACAAGCGTCTCCAATTAATTGAGCAGATTGTAGAACGTTTGCAGCCATCATTGGTTTAAAAACGTTTAATTCGTAATGTCCTTGTGTACCACCAACTGTTACAGCAACATCATTTCCCATAACTTGTGCACAAACCATTGTAATTGCTTCTGCTTGTGTAGGGTTTACTTTTCCTGGCATAATAGAAGAACCAGGTTCGTTTGCTGGAATAATAATTTCTCCAATTCCAGATCTTGGTCCTGAAGCCATTAATCTTATATCGTTTGCAATTTTATTTAAAGAAACTGCTATTTGCTTTAAAGCACCATGTGTTTCTACTAACGCATCGTGTGCAGCTAAAGCTTCAAATTTATTTTCTGCAGTTATAAAAGGCAATTCTGTAAATTCTGCAATGTATTTAGCGACTAAAACATCATATCCTTTTGGAGTGTTTAATCCTGTACCCACTGCAGTTCCTCCTAATGCTAACTGACTTAAATGTGCCAATGTGTTTTCTAACGCTTTTAAACCGAAATCTAATTGTGCTACATAACCAGAAAATTCCTGGCCTAATGTAAGTGGAGTAGCATCCATTAAATGCGTTCTACCAATTTTTACAACATCTTTAAAAGCAACAGCTTTATCGTGCAAAGTGTTTCTTAATTTAATAATTCCTGGCATTGTTGTTTCTACAATTTTCTTGTAGATGGCAATGTGCATTCCTGTTGGAAATGTATCGTTAGAAGATTGCGATTTATTTACATCGTCGTTTGGTTGAATGGTTTTTTCGCCTTGGCCAATAACTTTTCCTGCAATTTCATGCGCTCTATTAGCAATAACTTCGTTTACATTCATGTTCGATTGTGTTCCAGAACCTGTTTGCCAAATTACTAACGGAAATTGATTGTCGTGTTTTCCTTCTAAAATTTCGTCGCAAACTTGTGCGATTAAATCTCTTTTTTCTTCTGCTAAAACGCCTAATTCTGTATTTGTGTAAGCTGCTGCTTTCTTTAAATATGCAAAACCATAAACTATTTCTAAGGGCATAGATGCTGGTGCACCAATTTTAAAATTGTTACGAGAACGCTCTGTTTGTGCTCCCCAATATTTATCTGCAGGTACTTCTACATTACCCATTGTATCTTTTTCAATTCTGAATTTCGTCATTTTATGTGGAATTTAGTCTTACAAATTTACAAAAAGCAGTGAAAACTTTATGAACAATTCTCTTGAAATACTGTTGAAAAAAATTAAATTTTGATGGTGAATTCTGAAAATATGTGTTATTTTTGCAACGTTAATTATTCAAATAGAAACAAATGTTAGATTTTTCTCAATTTTCAGGTTTAGTTTTATTCATGTTTATTTTTACAGCTGGTTTTTGGTTGTTAATATTCTTGTTAACATTTGTAGTTCCTTACTGGATTGGTGGAACTATTTGGGAAAACATGAAATTAAAGAAAGAAGCAAGGAAAGCTGCTGAAGGTAAGTAGTATTCTAAAAATATATTTTATTAAAAAACTCGTTCAATTTAATTGAACGAGTTTTTTTATGGGTTTGAGTAAGTGCGTTAGGGATTGAAGCATTTGTTTGAGCTCTTTTTTCTTTTTTGAAAAAAGCGAGTGCGAAAAGCCCGACCTTTAGGGAACGCCCAAATAAATTAGATGCTTTTAAAATTCTCCTCCACCATCGTCTTCTCTTTCTTGTGAGTTTTTATTCTTTTGATTTTTATTTTGATTGAATCTGTAGGTAAAGTTTAACGAGATTTGACGCATTCTCCATTGGAAACTTTGGTTGGTAATATTCGTAGGATTGTCTCTACTTGGTGCAAATGCATTGGTTACATATTTTCTAGAATTAAATACATCGCTTACGTTTAAAACCAAGGTTCCTTTGTCTTTTAGAATATCTTTACTAAAGGCTAGGTTTGCAGATAAAATTCCTTCTGTATCGCTTTGTGCATCGCTTCTTGGGCCTCTGTAAAATAATCTTGTTTGCCATTCGATATCTGCTGGCAAGGTAACTCTGGCATCGAATCTTGTAAACCAAGAGGTGTTTGTGGCATCGAAATTTTGGTTGATTGTTGATGTTGTTCCTGTAGTTGGATTTGTTACTTCGTAAGAATAGTCTCCATCTGTTTTAAATTGAAAGAAGTTAAAACTTCCAGAAAAACGTAGCTTTCTTGATGGATTGTAATTCGCGTTAAATTCGAACCCCATTCTATCTTCTGATGCTAAGTTAATTGGTTGTCTTACCAAAACATTGGTTTCTTTACCATCTATTAACCGAACTTCTTGTCTGTTAACTCTAACAATATCGTTTGTAGAATGTTGGTAATAAATAGAGGAGTTTAAAGTTAATTTTCCCCATCTGTTTAGGTAACCTAAATCGAAAGAATTGGTATATGTTGGATCTAAATCTACATTTCCTTTAGAAATTACAGTTCTACTAGCTCTGTTTTCGAACGGATTTAAGGAACGAGAACGTGGTCTTCTTAAACGTCTGCTGTACCCTAAAGTAAAACTTTGGTCTTCTGTCATTTCATATCCTAAATTTACTGTAGGAAAGAAATCTGTATAGTTTTTTGTGAATTTTTCTTGTGATGTTAAAAGATTTACGTCAATTTTAGTAAGTTCCGCACGAACGCCAAATAAATAAGAGAATTTATTTACTTTACTACCAAATTGAGTGTAAAATGCATTTACATTTTGTGTGAATTCTAAATTATTAGATGGGTTAAACTCGTCTGAGTTAGATAATGTTACTAAATAATCTGAAGTTAAATTTTCGAAATTACCTCTATAACCAGCTTCAAATTGAGAGTTTTTACCAATTGGCAATACATAATCTGCTTGAAAAAGTTTATCAATAGATAATTCGTCTGTTGTATTTGTTTCTGGTCTATCGTCTGTAATTATTGCAGATTCGTTTTCTTTATCTACTCCATATTGATAATCTAAAGTTAATTTATGACCGTTTTCGTTAAAATTATTTACATAATTTAAAGAAAATTGTAAACTTTGGTCTGTTTCGCCTTCATCTTGTATACGCAAAGAATTGAACAAACTATTTCCTGAAGGGTCGAAAGAACTAATTTCTGTAGTCGATAAATTTTGTCCATCTGAATCTCTCACGAAAATGGTTCCTGTTAATGAACTTTTTTTGTTGATAAAATATTCCAAACCAACATTTCCATTAAAACCTTTACTTGCTCTATCGAAATTTCTGTCTTCTATTCTTGTACTATCTACAATTCCATTTGATAAATAAGAAATATCTGAATTATATCTTCCTGGTCCACGTCTATCTCTATACCCAAAATTAGTAAATAAGTTTATTTTTTCTGAACGAAGATTTAAGTTTACAGAACTCTGGTAAGATCTTGGATCACCAACATTTACATTTACAGAACCATTAAAACCATTGGCTCTTCCTTTTCTAAGAATAATGTTTAAGATTCCTGCTGTTCCTTCGGAATCGTATCTTGCAGATGGCGAAGTAATAACTTCTACACGCTCAATTGCGTCTGAAGGTAATTGTCTTAAAGCATCTGCACCATTTAAACCAACCATTGCAGAAGGTTTACCATCAATTAAAATTCGTACGTTTTCGCTTCCTCTTAAGCTTACAGTTCCTTCTGGATCTACATCTACAGATGGTACATTGTCTAAAACGTCGGATGCAGTTCCACCTTTAACAGTCATATCTTTACCAACATTGTATATTTTTTTATCTAAACGAATGTCTACTGTCGATTTTTCTGCGATTACAACAATCTCATCTAAACTAGCAGCATCTTCTTTTAATTTTATAATTCCTAAATCTTTATTTGCAGTAATTTCTTGTGCTGGGAATTTTATTGTTTTAAAAGAAATAAATTCTACGCTAATTTCATACCTAGATTTTGGTACTTGTATATTAAAAAATCCATTTAGATCTGTAATACCACCTGAAACTTTTTGGGTTTTGATATCTTTTAAAATTACTGTTGCATATTCCAATGCTTGGTTGGTTGCTGCATCTACAATTTTACCTGAGATTTTAATGGTGTTTAAAGTTGGTTCTTGCTGTGCAAATAAAAATGTGGCCGAGAAAAGGCAACATATTAAAATAGTGATTTTTTTAGTCAAAACTTGTCGATTTTTTTATTTAAGACAGCAAAATTCCGATTAAGTTTAATCTCTTTTAGTTAAAGAAAAGTTAAAGA
The DNA here is from genome assembly GCF_014784055.1 of Polaribacter haliotis. Lineage (NCBI taxonomy): Bacteria > Pseudomonadati > Bacteroidota > Flavobacteriia > Flavobacteriales > Flavobacteriaceae > Polaribacter > Polaribacter haliotis. The sequence goes on from NZ_CP061813.1 coordinate 393,687, forward strand.
ACTTTAATTAAAAGAATTCTAAATTAAACTTTTCTGCTTTCTAACAAGTTACAGGTAAAATGACTTTTTAAATAATTGATAAAATACTTTCTGGAGGTCTACCAACAACTGCTTTTTTATTGTTAATTACAATTGGTCTTTCGATTAATTTTGGATTTTCGACCATGGCTTTTATAATTTCTGAATTCGATAATTCTTTGCCTTTGTAATTTTCTTTCCAAATTTTCTCGGTTTTACGAACCAATTCAATAGGAGAGATGCCCAACATTTTTATAATTTCCGATAACTCCTCTTCAGAAGGAACAACATCTAAATATTTTATAATTTCGAATAAATTTCCTGATTTTTCTAGAATTTCTAAACCTTGTCTCGATTTAGAACAACGTGGATTGTGGTATATTTTTATCATTTTTAATCTAATTTTAAAACTGTTTTATTTACGGTGTAAAAGGTTCTTTTTTGTAAAGTATCGAATTTTTTATTGGCAAAACTTTTTTGTTTTTTGAAATTTGGATATGAAATATTAGACATATCTAAAATTGTTTGAAATGTATTTATAGAAGATATTTTATGGTTGATATTTTTGTTTAAATTCTCTGTTTTCTCCGAGTATAAATTATTGTATTTTTTTGATGTCCAGATAAATAATGGAATTTCAATTTCGAATTTACTTGGAGTTTCGAAACCATGAAGAATTTTATTATCTTCAGTATCAAATAAATTTTCTCCATGATCGGAAATGTAATACATGTAAGAGACTGCGTTTTTTTTCTTCAACTTTTGAATAATTTCACCTAAAAGAAAATCTGTATATAAAATTGAATTGTCGTAACTATTTATAATTTCTTTTTTCTTTTTAGAGTCAGTTGTATTTTCAATAGATAGGCCTTTTTTTAATGTTGGTGTAAATTTTTTGTATTTTTCTGGATACCTATAGTTGTATCTAAAGTGGCTTCCAATGGTATGAATAATTATAAACTTTTTTTGTTTAAAATTATTTATAACATTATTAAAAATTGGTAATATATTCTCGTCGAAACCTGATGCGTCTAAAGATTTAGATGTATTTATGTAGGTATCTGCATTTTTAGAATATAAATTAAAAACACTACCGATTCCAATTTGTTGATTGCTAATCCAATATGTCGAAAACCCAGCTTCTCTAAAAGCTTTTAGAACAGATAATTCATTGTATTTTCTATTTGGTTCTTCTGGTGTTGCTCGAGTTAGCATAAATGGAACACTTAAGGAAGTAACATTCGAATTACTTTTTACGTTCTTATAAATTAGTAAATTCTTAATTGAATCTAAATTTGGTGAAGTGTTTTTTGAATATCCATAAATATGAAAATTGTGTTTTCTTGCGGTCTCACCAATAACCAACACGTAAATTTCACTTTCATTTAAAGTGTCTTTCTTTACGGCATTAAATTTAAAATTTTTTGTTTCTAAATCATATTTATTTAAGAGTTCAAAACCTTTTAAAACATTAATACATTTAATAAAAAAACCAACAGGAAAGTTTTTTGTCATTTGTACTTTAAAAGAATAGTTAATTGTCGTAATAATATCAGATTTCGATTCGTGATTATTATAAGCTAATCGAAAATTCCTTATTCCAAGTATGGTAAAAGTGAATAAAAATAATAGTAAGATTGTTTTTTTAAATTTTTTTGATACATAAAATGAGTTTTTTACTCTTGTAGAAATCCACAAAATTAAAAAGAGAATAATTAAAGACAAAACAAAATAATTAACGTTAGAAATAATTAACTCTTTTGTTTCGTTAAAATTCGTTTGAAATATATTTGCTATTATTTCTTGTGAAGAAATTGTTTTGAAATGTAAAATATGATAGGATTCAAAAACTACTACAGGAAATAATAATAAAATTATATATGTATAAAATTTAGGTTTTAAAAATGATAAAGGAAGCAAAACAATTGAAAACGATATTAAAAAAAAGACTATTTTCTTAAACAAACTACCTACAGCAGAATCTTCTCCAATTATAATTAATAAAAGGTTAGGAATCATTAAAAAAATAATTAATGATGCAATATAAAAGTATTGTCTTTTATTACGAATCTTTCTGTCCATTCAACATTAAATAAGATTTTAAAAACGGATTGATATCTCCATTCATTACATTGTCTACATTTCCAGTTTCATGTCCAGTTCTTACATCTTTTACCAGTTTATAAGGATGCATTACATAGTTTCGAATTTGACTTCCCCATTCGTTTTTTAACTTTCCTGACTCAATTTCGTCTCTTGCGGCTTGTTGTTTTTGCAATTCAATTTCGTATAATTGAGACTTTAACATTTTTAAAGCAGTGGCTCTATTGTCATGCTGAGAACGAGAATTAGAACAAGAAATCTGAATACCTGTGGGTTTATGTGTCAACTGAACTTTCGTTTCTACTTTGTTTACATTTTGTCCTCCAGCACCACTTGATCTTGCTGTAACAATTTCGATGTCAGCAGGATTTATTTCAATTTCTATAGAATCATCTGCTACAGGAAAAACATAAACCGAACCAAAAGTAGTGTGTCTTTTTGCATTTGAATCGAAAGGCGAAATTCGCACCAATCTGTGCACGCCATTTTCTCCTTTTAGCCAACCAAAAGCATAATCGCCATCAATTTCTATAGTAATTGTTTTAATACCAACAACATCACCAGCTTGATAATTAAGTGTTTTTAATTTAAAACCTTGTTTTTCTGCCCACATTGTATACATTCTCGAGAGCATTTCTACCCAATCGCAACTTTCTGTTCCTCCAGCACCAGCTGTAATTTGTATAGTTGCAGAGAGCGAATCTCCTTCCTCTGAAAGCATGTTTCTAAATTCTATATCTTCTAAAAAAGTACTTACATTTTCGAATTGTTCTTCAATTTCACTTTCTTCAACTTCACCTTCTTTATAAAATTCATACAAAACTGTAATATCTTCATTTAAAGTGATGGCTTTGTTATAATCTTCGACCCATTTTTTCTTAAAACGAAGCTCTTTCATAACAATTTCTGCGTTTTTTGGATCATTCCAAAAATCGGGATTTGCCGTTTTTTCTTCTTCATTGGCAATTTCAATAAGTTTTTTATCAATCTCTAAGTAAGATTTTAGCTTGTCGATTCTTTCAGAAATATTTTTGAGTTGGTCTTGTGTTATCATAGAATTTAAAATAAATCTGTCGCGAAGTCACGAATTTTATTTGTGAAAATTAATTTAAAAACACATAAGAATCATTCGATTTTTTAATTCGTGAATTCGTGGTATTTTTAAAGTGAAAGATTATATTACAAAAATAAATCAAATTTTATGATTTCTTCTTTTAAAAACTAATAGTTATTTATAGATTTATAAAAAATATAACAATCATGAAAAAATTACTCTTACTACTATGTTTAGTTTCATTTTCTTTGAATGGTTTTTCTCAGTTTTTTACTGAGAAATCTGGAGATAAACTTCAAAAAGGAATAACAAAATTCGATGGATATTTTACTTTTTATTACGATACTAATCAAGATAAAATATTCTTACAAATAGATAAAATTAATAGCGATTTCTTATATGTACGTTCACTTTCGGAAGGAATTGGCTCGAACGATATTGGTTTAGATCGTGGGCAATTAGGAGGTGGAGTAGTGGTTCATTTTAAAAAAGTAGGTAATAAGTTAATGTTGATTCAGCCAAATCAAGATTTTAGAGCAATTACCAATAATAAAGAAGAAAAACAGTCTGTAAAAGAAGCATTTGCAAAATCGGTTTTACATGGTTTTGTAATCAAAGAACAAAAAAAAGGAACCTATTTAGTAGATGCAACTTCTTTTTTTATGAGAGATGCTCATGGTGTTTCTAGAACTTTGGCAAGAAATAACCAAGGAAATTATAGTTTAGATAAAAGCAAATCTGCTTTTAATATGGCAAGAACAAAAGCATTTCCTAAAAATGTAGAATTTGATATAATGTTAACTTTTAAAGGTTCTCCTAAAGGATATAATATTAGAAGTGTAACTCCAGATGCCAGTTTAGTTACTGTTCATCAGCATCATTCTTTTGTAGAGTTACCAGATAATAATTACAAACCAAGAAAATTCGACGCGCGCTCAGGAGGTTACCCAATGTCTTATTTAGATTATGCAACCCCAGTAAATGAATCAATTACAAAACGTTTTATTTACAGACACAGATTAGAAAAAAAAGACCCAAATGCTACAATTTCTGAAGCCAAAAAACCAATTATTTATTATTTAGACAGAGGAACTCCAGAACCAGTTCGTTCTGCATTATTAGATGGAGGTAATTGGTGGAATCAGGCCTTTGATGCTGCAGGTTATAAAAATGCTTTTCAAATGAAAATGTTACCTGAAGGTGCAGATCCTTTAGATGTTCGTTACAATATGGTGCAATGGGTTCATAGATCAACTAGAGGCTGGAGTTATGGCGCAAGCATATCTGACCCAAGAACTGGAGAAATAATTAAAGGTCATGTAAGTTTAGGTAGTTTACGAATTCGTCAAGATTTCTTAATTGCACAAGCGTTGCAAGCTCCTTACAAAAATAATATAGTGCAAGATGATTTTGCGCTACAAATGGCAATTGCTAGAATTAGACAATTATCTGCACACGAAATAGGGCATACTTTAGGTTTTGCGCACAATTTTTCTGCAAGTACAAATGGTAGAGCTTCAGTAATGGATTATCCACATCCAAAATTTAGTTTGAAGGGAGATGGAAGTATCGATTTTTCTGATGCTTATGATACAAAAATTGGAGATTGGGATAAAGTAACAGTTGCCTATTTTTATCAAGATTTTCCTTCGGATAAAAATGAAGAAGTTGAGTTAAATAAAATTTTAGAAAAAGCCACAGAAAATGGATTAAAATATTTGTCAGACCAAGATGCAAGAAGCCAAGGAAGTGCAAGTGCATCTGCACATTTGTGGGATAATGGAGGTAATATTCATGATGAATTATATAATATTTTAAAGATAAGAAAAACAGCCATTGAAAAATTTTCTACTGATAATATAAAAACAAATGAACCATATTCTGTGCTGGAAGATGTTTTTGTACCATTATATTTCTTTCATAGATTTCAAACAGAAGCAACTGTAAAACTTATTGGAGGTTTAGATTATTCTTACGCTGTAAAAGGCGATAACCAAACAATTGTAAAAAGAGTTTCTGGAACTACAGAAAGAATCGCTTTACAAGCAATATTACAGACTATTAATATTGATGAAATTGCAATTCCGAAAGAAAAATTAGCATTATTTCCACCAAGAGCAATGGGTTATGGTAGAAGTAGAGAATCTTTTAATAGTAAGTTAGGTGTTGCTTTTGATGCTTTTTCTGCAGTAGAAACCGCATCTGAAATGACATTGAATTTATTACTAAATCCACAAAGAGCATCAAGATTAATTGCACATAAAAGTCTACAAAAAAACCAGCTTGGTTTAGATGAATTGATTGATGAATTGGTGAATAAAACCATTAAAAAAACACATAAAGATACTTACTACCAAGAATTGCAAAATGTTGTAAATATTAAAGTTTTAGAGCAACTTTTTGCTTTGGGTGCAAATAAAAATCAATATGCTCAAGTAAATGCAATTGTAAATTTTAAGATCGATGAAATTAAATCAATTTTAAATAGTAGTAATTCTCCAGGAATCCAAAATATGTACAACAAAGCCATGATTAAAATGATTGAAGATTTTAAGAAAAATCCAAATTCATTCAAGAAAAATAAAGCGCCTAAAATTCCAGATGGTTCTCCAATTGGGAGTGATAAATATTAATGAAAAGAAAAATAATAATCACAGGAACAACTTGTACTGGAAAAACAACTTTAGGTAGAAAATTAGCAAAAGAATTATCTATTATACAAATAGATTTAGACGATTTACACTTTCTGCCAAACTGGGTAGAAAAAGAGAAAGAGATTTTTGTAAAAGATGTAAATAAGGAAATACAAAAATATGATGAATGGATTGTTTCAGGAAGTTATCAATCACTTTTAAAAGATACAGTTTGGCAAGAAGCAAACACAATTATTTGGTTAGATTATCCTTTAAATCTAATTATTAGAAGATATTTTATAAGAACTTATAGAAGAGTATTTCTAAAAGAAAAATGTTGTGGTGAAAATTATGAAACTTTAGCTAAAACCTTCTCTAAAGAAAGTTTATTTCTATGGATTTTTAAAACCTATTGGCACAGAAAAAGAAGAATGAAAGATTGGAAATCTACATTATTTTCTCATAAAAAATGGATTGTTTTAGAATCTCCCAAAGAAGAAAAAACACTTAAAAATATTTTATAAATATTTAGTCTACAGTAATTTCTGTGGTTTGGTAAAGTGGAATTCCAGAAGTTGTAATTCCTTGGACTTCTATAACGTATTTACTGTCTGCATCCGACGTGAAAAACGATATTTCTACAGCTTTTTTTCCATCTATAACAATATTTGGTGCCCAATGTAAAGTTGTTCTAATATCTGCTTTAGTTTGTTCTTCAAAACCATTTATATGATCTGGAGCATAAAATTCTTTTGCAGTATAAAAGCCTGATGCAATATAATCTATAATGCCTGGCTTTCTTTTTACTTTTCTTTTCGAGTTAAACCCACCACCTTGTTTGGAGTACATAGAAATTACTGCACCATTACTACTAAGCATTAAAGCATCTCCACCTGTTAAAACGTCGATAAATGAAATTTCTGAAGCAGAAATTAAAGATAAATCTGAAACATCGATTGGATTTTCATCTAACATTAAAAGCGGTCTTTCATTTGGTTGTCTTGTTATTATAAGTGAATCATTAATTACTCTTACTCCTAAAATACTATTAAATAATTGTAAAGCAGAGTTGCTACCATAATTATGTTTTGTAACATCAAACCTGTTTGTAGCAAATCCATACGAAGCTCTTGCATTCATGTTTTCTTCTCTTATATCTTCTAAATTTTTCAATTTAGAATTTACAACAACTTCATCTAAAATATAGTCAGATTGTTTAAATTGATTTTTAATATCTTCTAAATATTTCTGAAATTTTAAATAGGAATCAACATCATTTTTAGGTCTTTTTTCGCCTTCGTTATTCGATTTTAATGGCAATTTTGCTACTTCTTCAAAGGTATTTGGGATTATTAATATTTTTCTGTCTTTAATTTCATTAGATTGAAAATTATTAATTCTGGCTTCTACAAGTACAGGAATGCTATCAAAAAATAAAAAAGGACCATAAGAATATTCTCCATTATTATTAGATTTTTGAATAGGTTCTTGTTCATAAACCTTTCCAATAAATGTTAATCTTGTTGGCACAGATTTAATTCCATAAGGAGCTTCCATATTTAAAGTTTTACCAGAAATAATAATTCCTTTTTCAGCTTCAAATTTTTGCTTATTTTGTTGATTTGTGTTTATTTCTTGCCAAGTAAATCTCCTCCAACCATGTGTTAACATAACTAAATCTAACAAATATCTACGTTTTCTAATGTTTTCGTTTTCAAAAAAATAATTAGGGTTTTTAATCTTTCCTCTTAAATCGGAATTTAATAATAACCAAGTTTTTATGTTTTCTTCTTTGGTATTTTCTGGGGAAATATTCAAATCTTTTACAGTCATAGAAAGTTTACTAGGAATGTTGTTTTTTAGTGCATCTTCCACATTTATTTTTAGAGTAATTTTTTTTCTATTTCCAAAATATTCTTTTGGTTTTTCTATTGAAATGGCTGTTTTTTTATTGTCGTTTTCAATAAAAATAAGACGCTCACAAACAGGTTGGGTATTCGAATTGAAAAGTGTTATATGTAAAACACCACTATTTAGCATTTTTATTGGAATCTTTAGAGTTTTAGAATTTACAACATTGCTAAAAGAGTTGTTATATATTAATTTTCCTCGTTGATGAATAACTAAAGAAGTACCTAGCAAACCATTAATAGTTGTCGACTTTAAGTCAATAAATAATTCTTTTTGATTATTTGTGGCATTAACAACAAATCCTTTTTCTAATGAAATGGGTAGTTTGTAAGTATATGTTTTCTCGTTTTTTTTATAACTGCGAAATATGTTTTACCTTTTTCTGGAGTAATAAAAAATTCTCCTAAACCAAATTCTACAGATTTAAAACTGGTAATTTCATTATTATTTTCATCCCTAATTATTCCATTAATTTTAACTTCATTAAAAATAGCATCTTTTAATTTTATAGCTACTTTATTTAAAAGTCCATCTACTAAATAGCCTCCTTGAGGGTAAAAACTTATGTCTGGTTTAATCTCAATATTATTATAAGTATTATTTTTTTGAGTGCTTTCTTTATTATTTTCTAATTTATTAGAAGACCAAATTTTTATTTCCTTTTGGAAAAAAAAATCAGGATCCTTATTTCTCATATAATTTGTGTAGGCTCTTATTTTATAGTTTCCAGATTTTATATTCTTAGATAATTTAAAATCTCCAGCAGTATTTAAATTGTTTATAAAAAGTTTTTTACGATCAATAACGCTATCTTTTTCGTTAATTAACTCAGCATAGATTAAAGCACTTTTTTGTGATTTTTGATGTGTTACTCCATTCACTAAATACGCAGAAAACCAAACAGTATCTTCATTAGAATAAAAGGTTTTATCTGAATGAATAAATATTTTTTCTGGATAATTTTTTAAATTATATGTAAGAAGATTCTCTGAAATTGATTCTGTAAAATAATTTTGAGAATTTGTAGATATTGCAAGGAAAGAAAATGCAACCATCAAAAATAATTTAATATGTTTCATAAGAAAAAATAGAATATTATTAATACCAAAAATACTATTAACAAAAAGATATTATAATTTTTAATTCTTAAAAATAACGTTATTTTGTTTGTGTTTTTTTTAAAATAGCATAATTTTAGCAGATATATAAGAAATATGATAATAGACTTAATTTCAGATACTGTAACTAGACCAACAAAAGAAATGTTGGAAGTAATGATTACTGCAAAAGTTGGTGATGATGTTTTTAAAATGGATCCAACAGTAAATGAGTTGCAAGAAAAAGTTGCCAAAATGTTTGGAATGGAAGATGCTTTATTTTTTCCCTCTGGAACAATGGCGAATCAAGCAGCTATAAAATTACATACACAACCTGGAGATAAATTAATTTGCGATAAATACGCACATGTTTATAATTACGAAGGTGGAGGAGCAGCATTTAATTCTGGAGTAACCTGTAAATTAATTGATGGAAACAGAGGAATGTTTACTGCTGCACAATTACAAGAAGCAGTTGCAGGAAGATCGGATATTCATGTTCCGTTTTCGAGCTTAGTTTGTATCGAAAACACCACAAATAAAGGTGGTGGAGCTTGTTGGGATTTTTCTGAATTGGAAAAATTGCAGAAAATTTCCAAAGAAAATAACTTGGCTTTTCATTTAGATGGAGCACGTTTATTTAATGCTTTGGTTGCAAAAAATGAAACTCCAAAACAATATGGGGCAATATTCGATACCATTTCTATTTGTTTATCTAAAGGTTTAGGAGCACCAATTGGTTCTATTTTAGTAGGAAGTAAAGAGCATATTGCTAAAGCACTAAGAATTCGGAAATTATTTGGAGGAGCTATGAGGCAAGCTGGTTTTTTGGCAGCTGCAGCAATCTATGCATTAGACAATCATATAGAAAGATTGGCAGAAGATCATAAAAAAGCACAAGAAATAGGAGTTGTTTTAAAGTCAGTTTCTTATGTTACAAAAGTGGAAACTATTGAAACAAATATTATAATATTTTATGTTGATGAAAAAATAGGAGCAGACAATTTTATCAATAGTATGAAAGGAAAAAATATTCTTTTAACGCCAATGGGAGAAGGAAGAATTAGAATTGTTACGCATTTAGATTATACAGAGGAAATGCACAAAATTTTATTGAAAGAATTGATAAATTATCAGAAATAAAAACGGACAACTGGTGAAATTGGCGAAGCAAATACGCTCTTATTCTCATCATATAAAACATCATATCTTATACCAACAGCAAATCTTCCTTGGTTATAAGCAACACCTAAATGTAGAGCTGGGAAATTTGTTTTTACAGAATTATTACTGCTAAAATCGGTTTGTTTTGCAAAATAATAATCTAAATCTCCAGAAAATTGTATACCAAAATCTGTTTGATATAAAGAAATTATACTTGCACCATAAACATTTGTAGTAAAGTCGTTAATTCTAGAGTACAAATAATTTACACCAGTTCCTAAAGAAAAACCATTGTTAAAATTATAAATAGCACTTGGCGAAATACCTACTGTAGTTTGGTTGTTTCCAAAACCCAAGGTAAATCCACCTCCATATTGTACATTGTCCCAGAAATCTGCTTTTTGTGAAAAACAAGTTAATGATAAACAGATACATAAAACAGATAAAAACTTTTTCATAACAACTCTTTTAGTTTGCGCTGTCTAATTTAGCCAATTCCTTGTAATTTCTTTTCAATTTTTTTAATAAAATTCCATAAAGTAGTCTGTAAAATAAATACAAGACTGCTAACATTACTGTTGTTAATAAAAGAGTTAATAAGCAAAACAATATAATTTGTTTTGCATTAAAGTCTTGAAAATTTAAATTTATTTCAGCAACCATTACAATAACTGAGATTAAAGCAATATAAATTAAGTTGAAAATCACATAATTTCGAACAGTTTTTCTAGTTTTTAGAATTTTTTTCATTAAAACTCTAGTAGAATCTGAAGTAGAAATTTTTCGATAATTCAAATAAAACTTCATCAAAAAATAGAAGATTATTATATAAAATACTATCTGTGAGAAATATATAAAATTTTCTAATCCTATTTTTTTATACTCTGCGTAAGCATCATCCATATCAACAAAAAAGTACAGTGAGTTTAAAAATATAAACTCTAAAATACCAATAATAAAAATCCATTTTACAATAGATGATGATTTTGAGTGCGCTAACTTGTAAATTTCAATAGCAGAAAATTTACTAATTTCTTCTGGCTGGTTTACCCAAGCCTTTTTATAATTTTCTAATAAATCCATAATTATGGGTTTAATATGTTTTTTAATTTTTCCTTTGCTCTGTTCATTTTTACTCTTGCATTTACACTAGAAATACCTAATGTTTCCGAAATTTCCTTGTAAGGTTTATCCTCTAAGTATAAAAAAATAAGTGCCTTATCAATATCATTTAATTGATGAACTGCTTTGTAAAGAGCCTTTAATTGTACTTCTTCAGTATCATCGTAATCTGTTGCTTTTACTTTAAAAGCAACATCACTAAAATCTTGTGTTTTCACTTTTCGAGTAGATTTTCTATATAACGAAATCGCTGTATTTAATGCTACTCTATACATCCATGTACTAAATTTAGAATCTCCCCGAAATTTTGGGTAGTTTTTCCAAACCTGTATGGTTATTTCTTGAAATAAATCGTTGTGAGCACTTTGGTTTGTAGTATAAAGTCTACAAATTTTATGCGCAATATTCTGATTTTTTTCAAAGTCCGCTAAAAAATTCTTCTCTAAATCTTTATGCACTTGCTTTGTTGGTTGATTGTTATTTATAAGTAGCTCAAAAGTATAAAATGTTACAATTCTTTAAAAAAATATTTTTTTGATGTAAATTTTTTTACATTTGTTCAAACATAATTTAATTATATTGAACAATATTAAGCAAGATTTTACGATTAAAGACCTTGAAAATATTTCAGGAATTAAGGCTCATACTATACGTATATGGGAAAAACGATATAATTTATTAGAGCCAAAAAGAACAGATACAAACATTCGTTATTACTCTCATAGCAATTTACAAAAACTTTTAAATGTTGTTTTATTAAACAAAAACAACTACAAAGTTTCTAAAATTGCCAAAATGAATGACGAGGAAATAAAACTCCAAGCAAGAGAATTGGCATTTTCTTTAGCAATAGAAGACGAAGCTATTAATTCTTTAAAATTATCGATGTTACAATTCGATAAAGCGTTGTTTAATAATACTTATGACCAGTTATTGCATAAAAAAACATTCAGAGAAATTTTTAAAGATGTTTTTATGCCTTTTTTAAATCATATTGGTTTATTGTGGCAAACAGATACAGTTTTACCTGCCCACGAACATTTTATATCTAATTTAATTGCTCAAAAAATACATACGAATACAGAGAAATTACAATATAGTATCCCAAAATCGAAAAATACATATGTTTTGTTTTTACCAGAAAACGAAATTCACGAACTAGGTTTATTATATTTAAATTATGAGTTGGTTCTAAGAGGAAATCATACAATATATTTAGGGCAAAGTTTGCCTTTAGATAATTTGCATCATTTTTTCGATAATGATAGAGAAATCTGTTTTATTACTTCGTTAACAGTGCAACCTTATGATGATAAATTGAATGCTTATTTTATTGAAATTGAAAAGGCTTTAAAAGATAAAAATCATCAATTTATTGCAATTGGTCATAAAACTACTTTACTCAAAAAAAGTGATTATAATTTTAACTTGTCACTTTATAATTCTGTAAAAGAAGTGTTAAAAGTCTTATAAATTTCAGTTACTAAACTTAAAACTGTTTAATAAATTAATATATTTGTTAAACATTATATTTTATGGATAAAGAAATTCACATTATTGGATCAGGATTTTCTGCACTTGCAGCTTCTTGTTATTTAGCAAAAGAAGGTTACAAAGTTACTGTTTTAGAGAAAAATAGTACGTTAGGAGGAAGAGCAAGGCAATTTAAAAAAGATGGATTTACATTCGATCTTGGTCCATCTTGGTACTGGATGCCAGATGTTTTTGAACGTTTTTTTGCCGATTTTGGTAAAAAACCTTCAGATTATTATACGTTGGATAAACTAAATCCTGGTTATGAGGTTTATTTTGGTGAAAATTCATCTTTAAAAATATCAGAAAATTTAGAAGACATTTATAAAATGTTCGAAGAAGAAGAAAAAGGAAGCGCAAAGCATTTAAAAACTTTTTTAGACTCTGCAAAATCGAATTACGAAACTGCTATCTTAGATTTGGTTTACAGACCAGGAATTTCACCTTTAGAATTGGTAACAACAAAAACTGTAGCTAGAGTTACACAGTTTTTTTCAACAATTAGAAAACAAGTAAGAAAAAATATAAAGAGTTCTAAATTAATTCAAATTTTAGAATTTCCAGTTTTATTTTTAGGAGCAAAACCTAGCAATACTCCTGCGTTTTATAACTTTATGAATTATGCAGATTTTGGCCTAGGAACTTGGCATCCAAGAGGAGGAATGTATAAAGTTGTAGAAGGTATGGTTTCTTTAGCAGAATCTTTAGGTGTAAATTTTCAGATAAATTCAAATGTCGAAAAAATTCTAACAGATATAAACAAAAACGTTAAAGGTTTGTTGGTAAATGGTAAGGAAGTTAAAACAAATTTAATTTTAAGTGGCGCAGATTATCATCACACAGAAACCTTATTAGACGAAAGTTTAAGACAGTACTCAGAAAAATATTGGGATAAGAAAATATTTGCACCATCATCTTTATTATTCTATGTTGGTTTTAATAAGAAAATAACAAATGCTAGTCATCATACGTTATTTTTCGATTCAGATTTCGATGCACATGCAAAAGAAATTTACGATAATCCAAAATGGCCCACAGATCCATTATTTTATGCTAACTTTACTTCTATGACAGATAAGACTTCTGCACCAGAAGGTAAAGAAGCAGGTTTTTTCTTAATTCCTTTAGCACCAGGAATTGAAGATACAGCAACATTAAGAGAAACGTATTTTAATAAAATAATAGAAAGATTTGAAAAATTAACAAACCAAGAAGTTAAAAAATACGTATTATTTAATAGATCGTTTTGTGTAAACGATTTTAAAGAAGAATACAACTCTTATAAAGGCAATGCTTATGGTATGGCAAATACTTTATTGCAAACAGCTTTTTTAAGGCCAAAAATTAAAAGCAGTAAAGTAAAAAATTTATATTTTACAGGTCAGTTAACGGTTCCAGGCCCAGGAGTTCCACCAGCATTAATTTCTGGAAAAATAGCGTCGGAATTAATTATAAAAAAACAACATTAACTATGAAAGAATTATTTGATACGGTTTCAAATGATTGTAGCAAACTTGTTACAAAAAAATACAGCACTTCTTTTTCTTTGGCTGTAAATATGTTGTCCCCAAAAATTAGAACAGATATCTATAATATTTATGGTTTCGTTCGTTTTGCTGATGAGATTGTAGACACTTTTCATGATTATGATAAAGAGGAGTTAATGGCGCATTTCGAGAAAGATTATTACTTAGCACAAGAAAAAGGGATTAGCTTAAACCCTATTTTAAACTCTTTCCAGCAAACTGTAAATAGATATAATATTCCAGATCACATGGTACAGGCTTTTTTATCGAGCATGAAAGCCGATTTATACAAAACAGAATATCAAACAAAAGAAGAATATGATGCGTATATTTATGGTTCTGCAGACGTTGTAGGTTTAATGTGTTTAAAAGTGTTTGTAAATGGAGATAATGATCAATTTAACGAATTAAAAGATGCAGCAATGCGTTTGGGGTCCGCTTTTCAGAAAGTAAATTTTCTAAGAGATTTAAAAGACGATTTAGAGTTGTTAAATCGTTCTTATTTTCCAAATATCGATTTAGGTAAATTAGACCAATCTTCAAAACAAATAATTATAGACGAAATTGAAGCCGATTTCGATTATGCATTTAAAAATGGAATTTTAAAATTACCAGTAGAAGCAAAATTCGGAGTATATATGGCATATAGATATTACAGAAGGTTATTAAAGAAATTAAGTAATGTACCTTCAGAACAAATTATGGACACCAGAATTAGAATATCTGATCCAATGAAAATAAATTTGCTTGCAAGAAGTTATGTAAAATATAAATTAAACATGATTTAAAATGTTATACGCATTAATTACGCTAGCTGTTTTTTTATTGATGGAATGTGTAACTTGGCTTACACATAAGTATGTAATGCATGGTTTTGGCTGGTTTTTACACGAGGACCATCATGAGCCAGGTTATCCTCATGTTTTCGAAAAAAATGATGCTTTTTTTATCGTTTTTGCGATACCTAGTATGGCATTATTTTTTTTAGGAACCTACACACCACACACATATTTACTTTTTATTGGTTTAGGAATCTTATGTTACGGAATTGCCTATTTTTTAGTACACGATGTTTTAATTCACCAACGTTTTAAATGGTTTAAAAACACAGATAATAGATACTTAAAAGCTTTAAGAAAAGCACACAAAGTGCACCATAAAAATATGGGTAAAGAAGACAGCCAATGTTTTGGAATGTTGTTTGTACCTCTTAAATATTTTAAAGAACAGAATTTGTTTTAATTTTGTTTTGGGCGTTTTAACGGGCTTTCGCTACTCGTTTTTTTATGAAAATTAAAAAAGAGCTCAAACAATTAGCCTGTCTTGAGCGAAGTCGAAAGGCTCAATCCTTAACACACTTACTTCGAGTTTTTTTGCTTTCACAAAGGTTTTTCTCTTTTCAAAAATTATTCAGTTTCAATCTAATATATAATTAAACCAATATCTCGAAATGTAATATTTATTTACTCGATTTAATTCTTCCTAATTTTTTTAAAAAAAATTAAAGAATATTTAAAACGAAATAGTTTTAACACAGTTCTAATTTCTAAAGTTTTAATAGTTATACCTACATAACGCTTGTAATCAAAAACTTATTTTTACAGGAACTTCTACTAAAATTAATTAGTTAAAATTTGTAAATTTTTATTTCTAAAATTTTTAATTATTTCTGTAAGATTATAAGTTTAACACGTCTATGTATGTATATTTAAACTTTTTAAAAACCTATAAATTTGTATGGATTTGATAATGAGTACCTTTAAAATGATAATAAAAAAATGAAATATTTTAGAATAATAATACTATTGATATTTGCAGGTTTTTTTTCTTCCTGTGAACACTTTTTTGAATTTAGTGTATATGAAGCAAATGTAAAAGCTTCAAATAAAAATACAACCTCTAAAAATCTACAATTATTAGAAAATATTACAGTCCAATCTCAAGAGTTTAAGTTCGCATTTCTTTCGGATGTTCACTATTATTATGATGATCTTAAAGCAGTAATAGATGACATAAACAAAAGAGAAGATGTTTTGTTTGTAATTTTTGGAGGTGATATTGCAGATCAAGCATTATTAAAAGAGTATGAGTTTTTTTATGATATAATGAAAACTTTAAAAAAACCATACTTTACAGTTATTGGAAATCACGATTATAATTCAAATGGAGGTTTTATATACAAAACAATGTTTGGAGATTATAATTACTCTTTCGAATTTAATAATAACAAATTTGTGCTTTTTGATGATGTTGTTTTAGAGAGTAATAAAGACCCAGATTTTAATTGGTTGTCTAGTGAGTTAATTGGAAATGAGAATTATAATCAAGTATTTGTAATTGCACATATTCCACCAAATGGCGATCAATTTAATGATGAAATGGAACAAAAATATAGAACAATATTGAAAGAGAATAACGTGCCTTTATCTTTACATGGTCATACTCACACTTATTCTTATGAACAAGGAGATGTAAGTTATTTTACGGTACCATCACTAAAAGATTTAGGTTATGGAATTGTAACTGTACAAGAAAAAAGTTTTAATGTTGAATTGATAGAGCTATAAACAAAATGAAGACTAAAAAAAATATTATAGTATCTATAGCATTAATATACGTTACTTTTTTTAATGCACAAGAGCCAAGTTCTAATGATAAAAAACCATGGTACAAGCCAGATTATGTAAAAATGCAATTTGGAGGTAACATTGGTTTTATTTCTCTTGGTATTGGGTATGAAGTTTTCGAGAATGTATTGTTTTCAGAACTATTATATGGTTACGTACCAAAATCTATTTCCCAAGCAGATAGAATACATTTAATAACAATAAAAAACACTTTTCCAATAATTAAAAAAGAGATTGGTAAAAACTTAACTATTTCTCCAATTGCTGGTTTTGCGACTACTTTAGATATTGGTACAACCACATTTACCACACTTCCAAGTAAATATCCAGATGGTTATTATGTTCCTACAGCTATTCATTTTACGTTGTATGCAGGTGCTTCTGTACATCAAAATTTTAAAAACACTAAAATCTTTAAAGGTGCCGATTTTTATTTTGAAGTAGGAACTGTAGAATCTTATTTATGGTACGCTATTACAACAAAAGAAGTAAAAATGAAAGATATTTTTAGTTTTGATGTGGGTGTAAACTTTTACTTATAAATTAAAAGCTCTATTTAAAATATATAAATAGAGCTTTTTCTTATTTTGAATTTTAAACTTTTACGAGTTTAATTATTTCGGATATTTTTCAGCAATCTTATCCAAACTCAAATTATGTATACTTCCCACATGAGAATGTTGTTTTCCTAAATCTGGTTTGTAAGTTCCTGCTTGTACTTGACCTCCAATTTGTTGGTAGGCTTCTCTAAAAGACATTCCTTCAACCACTAAATTATTGATAGAATCTACCGTAAATAAATATTGATATTTCTCATCATTCAAATCGATATCTTTTACAATAACCTGCTGAATCGAGTAATTAAAAATGTCTAAAATATCTTTTACATCTTCAAATGCATTGATGATATTTTCTTTCAATAATTGAAAATCTCTGTGATAACCTGTTGGTAAATTGTTAGTAATCATTACCATTTCTGTGTGCAAAGCCTGAATTTTATTACATTTTCCACGAATTAATTCAAAAACATCCGGATTTTTCTTGTGTGGCATAATACTACTTCCTGTTGTTAATTCATCTGGAAAAGTTATAAAACCAAAATTCTGACTCATATATAAACAAACATCCATGGCAAAACGTGACATTGTATTACACAAGCCACCCAAAGCAGATGCAATTGAACGCTCACTTTTTCCACGACTTAATTGTGCTGCAACCACGTTGTATTTTAGTGTTGAAAATTCTAATTCTTTGGTGGTTAATTCTCTGTCAATAGGGAAGGAGCTTCCATAACCAGCAGCAGAACCTAAAGGATTTTGGTCTACAACTTTTGCGACAGCATTAAGCATATAAACATCGTCAATTAGTAATTCTGCATAAGCAGAAAACCACAATCCGAAAGAAGATGGCATTGCTACTTGCAAATGTGTATAACCGGGTAAAAGGCTTTCTTTATGTGTTTCAGCAAGATTTAAAAGTGTATCAAAAAGTGTTTTAGTCTTCTCATTTATTATTGATAAATTTTCTTTGTAATATAATTGTAGTGCCACTAAAACTTGGTCGTTTCTAGAACGTGCTGTGTGAATTTTCTTACCAACTTCACCTAATTTGTTTGTTAACTCCCATTCAATTTTAGAATGTACATCTTCAAAAGATTCTTCAATAACAAAGTCTCCATTTTCGATATCTGTTGCTAATTCTTGCAAGCCTCTTTTTAAGTCTTTTAGCTCATCTGCAGTTATAATTCCAATAGATTCTAACATAATTGCATGTGCTAACGAAGCCTGAACATCATATTTTGCAATATGTATATCAATTTCTCGATCGTTACCAACTGTAAAAAGTTCTATTTGTTTGTCTATTGAAAATCCTTTATCCCAAAGTTTCATATTTTTCTTATTATATTAAAATGTCATTTTGAGCATTACTGAAATCAAAATATATTTTGATTGAAAGTAGCTTGCGTAGCAAAAATGAAGTTGAAAAATCTCATTATTAAGATTTCTCCACAAGGTCGAAATAACATTTTCGATTATTTTTTAATTATTACAAAATTTAACCAATTACACGATTCAACAATTCCACGTATATTTCTATTCCTTCCTCAATTTCTGCGACATAAATAAATTCATTTGCAGAATGAGAACGTGTGCTGTCTCCAGGTCCTAATTTTAAAGATTGACAAGTTAAGCAAGCTTGGTCAGATAATGTTGGAGAACCATAAGTTTCTCTTCCCATGGCAATTCCTGCTTTTACTAAATCGTGTTCCACAGAAATTGCTGAAGAATTTAATTTTAAACTTCTTGGAGTTATTTTTGTACAAGGTGAATTTTCTTGTAAAATATCCGCAATTTCTTGATTAGAATAAGCGTCATTTACACGAACATCAACCACTAAATCTACATGTGCAGGAACAACATTATGTTGAGAACCTGCTTTAATTTGTGTAACTGTCATTTTTACATCACCCAAAGCTTTTGAAGTTTTATCAAACTTAAAATCTTTAAACCACTGTAAAACTTCAATCGAATTATAAATTGAATTATTATTGTTTGGATGTGCTGCATGACTTGGAGTTCCTTCTACAACTGCATCAAAAACCACCAAACCTTTTTCTGCAACTGCTAAATTCATTAAGGTTGGTTCTCCAACAATGGCAACATCAATATGTGGAATTATTGCCAACATAGAATTTAAACCATTTGGTCCGCTACTTTCTTCTTCAGCAGAAGCTACAATTACCAAATTGTATTTTAAGTCTTTTTGCTGATAAAAATGTGTAAAAGTTGCCATTAATGAAACCAAACATCCACCTGCATCATTAGAACCTAAACCGAATAATTTGCCATCTTCCACAAAAGCTTCAAAAGGATCGTTTGTGTAAGCTGAATTTGGTTTTACAGTATCGTGATGAGAGTTTAAAAGCATTGTAGGCTTGCTTTCATCAAAATATTTATTGGTTGCCCAAACGTTGTTTTTTGTTCTTGTAAAAGGAATATTATGGCTCGTAAACCAGTTTTCTATTAAAAGAGCCGTTTTATCTTCTTCTGATGAAAAAGATTGCGTTTCAATTAATCTTTTTAAAAGTGAAATCGCATTTTCTGTTAATTGTTGAATTTCCATTTATAAAGTAATTGTTGTAAAGTTATTATTTTCTTTTGTGAACATAGAAGTGTTTCCAATATGTACTTTTTCAACTCCGTTTTGTAAAGCATCAAAGCAATTGTCAATTTTAGGAATCATTCCATCTACAATAATGTTATCTTCTAAAAGTTGTTTGTATTTATCAGTATTTATATTTTTAATTACAGATTCCTTATCGTTAAAATCTTGTAAAACACCATTTAATTCAAAACAATAATAAATAGATGTTTCGTATAAATTACTCATTCCAACTGCAACCTGAGAAGTTATTGTATCTGCATTTGTATTTAATAATTGTCCATTTCCATCGTGTGTAATCGCACAAAAAACGGGTGTAAAATCAGCCTGAATTAATTTATCAATATTTGTATGATTTACTTTTTTTACATCACCAACAAAACCAAAATCTATTTCTTTTACAGGTCTTTTTTCTGATTGAATACTGTTTATATCTGCACCAGTCAAACCAATTGCATCAATATTTAAAGCTTGTAGTTTTGCTACTACATTTTTATTGACTAAACCACCATAAACCATTGTAATTACTTCTAAAGTTTCTTTATCTGTAATTCTTCTACCATTCACCATTTTAGATTCAATACCTAATTTTGATGCAATACTTGTAGCGCGTTTTCCACCTCCATGAACCAATATTTTCTTTCCTTCTAAATTAGAGAATAATTCAAGAAAAGCATCTAAAGAAGTTGCATCTTCAATAATATTTCCTCCAATTTTTATGATTGATAGTTTCTCTTTATCCATTTTCTAAAATCTTTTTCAAAACTAATTGCGCTGCAAAAGTTCTATTATTTGCTTGTTCAATCACTAAAGAATTTTCTCCATCTAAAACAGCATCTTCGACCACAAGATTTCTTCTAACTGGCAAACAATGCATAAATTTTGCATTACCTATTTTTTCATTAGTAATCATCCAATCTGAATCTGTTTTCAGGATTTTTCCATAATCGTCGTAAGAACTCCAGTTTTTTGTATAAACAAAATCGGCATCTTTTAAAGCCTCTTTTTGATTGTGATAAATAGGTGTGTCTTTTGTAATTTCTGGGTTTAAATTATAACCTTCAGGATTTGTAATTACAAATTCAACATCCATTTTTTGCATCGTTTGTACAAAACTATTTCCAACTGCATGAGGTAATGCTTTAATATGCGGCGCCCAACTTAAAACTACTTTTGGTTTTTTCTTCGTGGCGTTTTCTGAAATAGTAATTGCATCTGTAAAACCTTGTAAAGGATGTCCAGTTGCACTTTCCATATTTATAATAGGTACAGAAGCATATTTTACAAAAGAAGATAAAACCAATTCACTTTCGTCTTTATCTTTCTCAATTAAAGTAGGAAAAGCTCTAACTGCAATTACATCACAATACTGCGAAACGACTTGCGCAGCTTCTTTAATGTGCTCTGCAGTATTTCCATTCATAACTGTTCCATCCAAAAATTCAATTCCCCAAGCATCACCAGAAACATTCATTACAATAGGATTCATTCCTAAATTTAATGCTGCTTTTTGAGTACTTAAACGTGTTCTTAAACTTGAATTAAAAAATAACAATCCCAATGTTTTGTTTTTTCCTAATTCAATATCTTTTAATGGATTTTTCTTAAGCGCTTTTGCTTCTTTAATCCAAGAATTAATATCGTCGATATCGTTTATGTGTGTGTAATTTTTCATGTTCTTATTTTTTCGACAAGGGGTTTTAATCCCTTGTAATAAATATTACTTTATTTTAGTAAACGGAATTTTATTTTCAAACGCATTTGTAATAAAATTGTCCTTTAAACCATTTACAATCCAAGTTTCTATATT
This sequence comes from Polaribacter haliotis, assembly GCF_014784055.1. Lineage (NCBI taxonomy): Bacteria > Pseudomonadati > Bacteroidota > Flavobacteriia > Flavobacteriales > Flavobacteriaceae > Polaribacter > Polaribacter haliotis. The sequence continues at coordinate 415,447 of NZ_CP061813.1, forward strand.
TGCTTTTTTTGCAACTGCAACAGCTTCAATTTTAGATTCCATTCCCCCAGTTCCCAAAGAAGATTTAGAATTGACAACCTCTTTTCTTAAGTCTTCAAAATTTGATACTATTTCTATCGTTTTTGGTGCATTATTTTTGATGGATTCTTTTGTGTAAATTCCATCTGTATTTGTAGCAATTACTAATAAATCTACCTCTAATAAAGACGCTGTTAATGCGGCTAATTTATCGTTATCACCAAATTTTATTTCATCTGTAGCAACTGTATCATTTTCGTTGATAATAGGTATATAGTTATTGCTCACTAAAACATTAATTGTATTTACAATATTTGTTTTACTTTCTTGTTTTTCAAAATCTGAATAGGAGAGAAGGCATTGAGAAGTTAACAAACCATATTCTCTAAAAATTTCTTGATAAATTCTAATTAAATGTGGCTGACCAATAGATGCCAAAGCTTGTTTTACAAAAACTTCTTCGTGTTTACTTTCTAATTTTACAAACTGTTTCGCAACTGCAATTGCACCAGAACTTACAATAACAAACTCACAAGAATCTTTTAATTTTGCAATCTGATTTGCAATATCTTCAATTTTCCCTCTTGAAATATTATTGGTTTCTTTTGTTAAAGTATTAGAACCAACTTTTAGTAAAATTCTTTTCTTTTTTTGCATTGTATTTATTTTTTTCTCACAAAGTCACATAGCTTTTGACTGCCAACTGCCGACTGAAAAACTGCTAACTATTTTCTTATTTGTCCATTTCCAAAAATGTACCATTTATTAGTTACCAAATGTTGCAAACCAATTGGGCCACGTTGGTGTAATTTATCTGTACTTATTGCTAATTCGCCACCCAAACCTAATTGACCACCATCTGTAAATCTTGTGGAAGCATTATGATAAACTGCAGCAGTATCTACATTTTCCATAAATAATTTTGCTTCAATTTCATTTTTTGTAATAATCGCAGAAGAATGTCCACCAGAATAATTGTTAATCATTTCTATAGCTTTTTCTGTGGAAGAAATTTCTCCAACTACAATTTTATAATCTAAAAATTCTTCAGACCAAACTGCATCAGAATCTATGACATTTAAATTGTGATTTCCTGCAACAATTTCATCCCCTAAAACTTCAATTTTAACTTCTTTTAATTTTGAAATTAAGGTTTTTATAAAATTGTCTTTATTTGGAAGATTTTTATCAATTAAAACCTTATCTACAGCATTACAAGCAGATATTTTACTTTTTCCATTGATAATAACATCAATAGCAATTTGTAAATCTGCTTCCTTTTGAACATAGACAAAGTTATTTCCACGTCCGCTAATAATTACAGGACAAGTTGCATGTTGTTTAACAAAAGCAATTAATTTTTCGCCACCTCTTGGCACAATTAAATCTAATTTTTGCGAAGGGTTTTCTAAAAAAGCTTGTGTTTCTATTCTGTTAAACTGTAAATATTCTACCCAGTCTTTTGAAGCATTGTGTGTTTCTAATGCCTTGTGCCAAAGCTCAACTATTTTTAAATTGGAATTTAAAGACTCTTTTCCGCCTTTTAAAAGAATTTTATTTCCAGATTTAAATGCAATTCCTGCAGCTTCTACAGTTACATCTGGTCTCGATTCATAAATGATTAAAACAGTTCCAAAAGAAGCAGTTTTATTATAAACCTGCATGCCATTATCATGTTTAAAACTAAAACGTTCTACACCAACAGGATCTTCTTGAGAAGCCAAATGTTTAGCAGCAGTAATCATTTCGTTTACTTTTGCATCATCTGCTTTTAAACGATCAAACATAGAAATATCATTACCATTATAAGCGTCTAAATCTTTTTTATTGATGCTGATAATTGCTTCTCTTTCTTCGTCTAAAAGTGTTGCCATTGTTAGCAATACTTTATTTCTTGTTTCTATGGAAAGTAATGTGTTCATATTTTCAGTATTCAGTTTACAGTAACAGTTTTCAGTTTCATTCTTGAAAAAAAAACTTTGCGAAAATTCTTTGCGTCTCTGCGTTTAATTTTAAGAATTCAATTCACTTTTTAAAGCTTCAAAAAACACATCAATATGTTTTTTCTGAACTGTTAAAGAAGGTAAAATTCTAATTAAATTAGGGTTTTTTGCGCTTCCAGTAAATATTTTATGATTATAAATCAGGTTTTTACGCAATTCTGCAATCGGAAAATCAAATTCCAAACCTAACATTAATCCTCTTCCTTTTAAATTTTTTAATTGTGGAATTTCCTTTGACTTTTCAATAAAATATGTTGAAATATCTTTCACATTTTCCATCAATTTCTCTTCTTTAATTACATCTAAAACCGTTAAAGTAGCAGCACAAGCCAAGTGATTTCCTCCAAAAGTGGTTCCTAACAAACCAAAAGAAGCTTTAATAGAAGGATGAATTAAAATTCCACCCACAGGAAAACCATTTCCCATTCCTTTAGCAATCGAAATAATATCTGGAGTTACATTAAATTTTTGAAAAGCGAAAAAATCACCAGTTCTACCAAAACCAGACTGAACTTCATCCGCAATAAAACAAGTATTATATTTCTTACATAATTTATCTGCAGTTTCATAAAATGCAGTAGTGCTTTCGTCTAAACCTCCAACACCTTGTATAAATTCTATAATAACAGCACATACATCGTTTTTTGCCAATGCTTTTTCCAAACCAACTAAATCGCCTAATTCTAAAATTTCGACTTCTTGTTGTGCGTTTATTGGCGCAATAATTTTTGGATTGTCAGTTGCAGCAACAGCCGCAGAAGTTCTTCCGTGAAAACCATTTTTAAACGCAATAACTTTCTTTTTATCAGTATGAAAAGAAGCTAATTTTAAAGCGTTTTCATTAGCTTCAGCACCAGAATTGCATAAAAATAACTCGTAGTCTTTGCAACCAGAAATTTCTTCTAATTTGTTCGCCAATTCAACTTGCATCGGATTCTGAATAGAATTACTATAAAATCCCATCTTTGCAACTTGGTCACTAATATTTTTTACATATTTTGGGTGAGAATGTCCAATAGAAATTACAGCATGTCCACCATATAAATCTAAATATTCGGTATTATTTTCATCGTAAACATACACATCTTTTGCCTTTACAGGAGTGATGTCGAACAACGGATATACATTAAATAAGCTCATTATATTTGTTCTTTTTTAATATTACTAATTTTATTAAAAGAAGCCACCATTCCTTGAATTAATGAAGAACTCAAACCTTTATGTTCCATTTCATTTAAACCTGTAATTGTACAACCTTTTGGAGTTGTAACTCGGTCTATTTCTTCTTCTGGATGATTTCCATTTGTAATTAATAAATTCGCAGCACCTTCACTGGTAAACATTGCCAATTCTTGTGCTTCTTTTGCATCGAAACCTAACTGAATTGCAGCTTGAGTTGTCGCACGAATTAAACGCATCCAAAAAGCAATTCCACTTGCGCAAACCACAGTTGCAGCTTGCATTTGAGCTTCAGGAATTACTAAAGAATGTCCTAATCTGTTAAAAATTGCTTCTGCTAATTGAACTCTCTTTTTCCCTTGCGTATTAGAACAAATACACGTCATCGATTTCCCAACAGCAATTGCTGTATTTGGCATTGCTCTAATAATAAATTTATCTGCACCAATTTCTTCCTCAATTTTAGGAATTACAAAACCAGTAATTGTAGAAACAATCGTGTGTTTTTCTGTCAATAATGGTTTAATATCATTTAAAATCTTCTCAAAATGAGCAGGTTGAACCGCGAAAATTAAAATGTCAGAATTTTTTACAGCTTCCTGATTGTCAGTTGTTAAGAATATATTTTTGTAACCATCTAAATCTTCAAGTTCCTCTAAATTCCTTTTGGTCAAGTACAAAGATGTAATTGCGTTGTTGGTAATTAAACCTTTCGCAATAGATTTTCCTAAATTCCCTGTTCCTATGATTGCTATTTTCATAATATTATATTTTTAGCCTACCCTAACCCTTCCAAAGGAAGGGAACACTTACTCTTGCGATTAAACTCTTAAAAATATTTTCACAAGAGTAAGAGTTCCTCCCTTTTGGGGAGGTTAGGAGGGGCTTTTGTTTAAAAATAATTCGCTTTTAAATTAATTCCTGTTGTTTCCTCGAAACCAAACATTAAGTTCATATTCTGAATTGCCTGACCAGAAGCTCCTTTTAGTAAATTATCAATCGTACTTGTAATCAATAATTTGTTGTGGTATTTCATTAAGTGAATCAGACATTTGTTGGTGTTTACTACTTGTTTCATATGAATTTCATCATCAGAAACAAATGTAAAAGCAGCATCTTTATAAAATTCTTTATAGATTTTTTTTGCGTCATCTACACTTCCATCATATTTTGTGTAAACCGTGGCAAATATTCCTCTTGAGAAATTTCCTCTATTTGGAATAAAAATAACATCATCATTATAATCGCTTTGTAATTGATTGATTGTTTGGTTTATTTCTCCCAAATGTTGATGTGTAAATGCTTTATAATGCGAAAAATTATTATCTCTATACGTAAAATGCGTAGTTGCAGATAATGAAGTTCCTGCACCAGTTGCACCAGTTACAGCATTAATATGAATGTCTTTTTTCAACAATCCGTTTTCTGCTAAAGGTAAAACAGCTAATTGCAAAGCCGTTGCAAAACAACCAGGATTTGCAATATATTTAGCCGATTTTATCGCTTCTTTTTGCAATTCTGGTAAACCATAAATAAATTCTTTTCCTTCGAAATTCATATCAGCAATCAATCTAAAATCGTTACTTAAATCGATGATTTTTGTACTTTCAGAAAAAGAATTTTTCTCTAAAAACGCTTTTGAATTTCCATGACCTAAACACAAGAATAAAACATCAACATTTTTATTAATTTCCGAAGAAAAAACAATTTCTGTGCTTCCAATTAAATCTTGATGCACTTTATATAATTTATTGCCAGCATTTGAGGTGCTAAAAACAAAATTGATATTTGTTTCAGGATGATTCAATAATAACCTTATTAATTCACCAGCTGTATAACCTGCACCACCAATAATTCCTACTTCTAACATCCTTATTTATTTACTTGTTGATAAATCTTATTCTGATTTCCTAAAATTTTGATAAATCCTTTTGCGTCATCTGCAGTCCAAGCTTTGTTTTCTTCACCATACGTACTAAATGCGCTCGACATTAAATCGTGATTAGAAACAATTCCATCTAAAGAAAAATGATATGGTTTTAAAGTAACTACCACATTTCCAGAAACCATTTTTTGAGAACTTTGTAAAAAAGCTTCAGTATCTCTCATCACAGGATCTAAATATTGACCTTCATGCAAATGCATTCCGTAAAAACTCGATAAATATTCTTTGTGCTGTAATTGCCACTTTGTAAGCGTATGTTTTTCTAATAAATGATGCGCTTTAACTGTAATTATAGCAGCAGCAGCTTCAAAACCAACTCTTCCTTTTGTACCAACAATAGTATCTCCAACATGAATATCTCTACCAATTGCATATTTTGATGCAATTTCATTTAGATTTTCAATATTTATTTCTGGTTTATTTTCTTCACCATTTAAAGCTACAAATTCTCCGTTTTTAAAAGTAATTGTAACTTTTTCTTCTCCGTTTTTTTCTAATTGAGAAGGGTATGCTTCACTTGGCAAAGGTTTTTCTGATTTTAAAGTTTCAACTCCACCAACACTTGTTCCCCAAAGTCCTTTATTTACAGAATACTTCGATTTTTCCCAAGGCATATCAATACCTTCAGATTTTAAATAATCTATTTCTTCTTGTCTTGTTAATTTTCCATCTCTAATTGGCGTAATAATTTTAATTCCAGGAGCCAATGTTTGAAAAATCATATCGAAACGAACTTGGTCGTTTCCTGCACCAGTACTTCCATGAGCGATATATTCTGCATTTATACTTTTTGCGTATTCTATAATTTCTATGGCTTGTATAATTCTTTCAGCACTTACTGATAAAGGATATGTTGCATTTTTTAATACATTTCCAAAAATTAAATATTTTACTACTTTGTTGTAGAAAGTTGCAACAGCATCAATATTTTTATAAGTAGAAACGCCCATTTTATAAGCATTACTTTCTATATTTTTTATTTCTTCATCAGAAAAACCACCTGTATTTACGCTAACTGCATGTACATCGTATTCTTTTGATAAACTTACTGCACAATATGAAGTATCTAAACCACCACTATAAGCAATTACTAATTTTTTCATCTTAATTATTTTTTATCTTTTTTTAAAAACAAGTTTTGTCTAAAATTCTTTATTCTTTCAAATCGGTTTTTTTTAACCTCTTTAGATTCTTCTTTTATTTCTTTCTTTGGATCGTACAACATTCCTGTACACAAACACATTTTTTGTTCTGTTCTTGTTAAAACATCGTAATTTTTACAAGTTTGGCAACCTTTCCAGAAAGATTGGTCGTCTGTAAGTTCCGAGAAAGTAACAGGTTTGTAGCCTAAATCGCTATTTAGTTTCATAACCGCTAAACCAGTTGTAATACTAAAGATTTTTGAGTCTGGAAATTTTGTTCTTGAATGTTCAAAAACGACTTGTTTTATCTTTTTTGCTAAACCCAAATTTCTGAAATCTGGATGTACAATTAAACCAGAATTGGCAACGAATTTTCCATGTCCCCAAGCTTCTATATAACAGAAACCTGCAAATTTATCGCCATCTAAAGCAATAACTGCGTTTCCATTTTCCATTTTGGTTGTAATGTATTCTGGCTTACGTTTGGCAATTCCTGTTCCTCTAACTTTAGAAGCTTCTTCTATAGTTTTACAGATAGTTTCTGCGTAAATACTATGAGATTTGTTTGCAATTACAATTTGCATTGTATTGATGTTTTAATGTTAAATGTATTTGTTTTGTTGTTTTGAAATGCAGAATTGGACTCACCTAATTCCATAATTTTTTAAACACCCAAAGGGCGTGTAGAGAAAAAGCGGCGTACAAAAGTATTGTTATTAGAAGTAATAACTTGGTTTTGTTTGCTTTTGATGTTTGTTGTGTGATTGTAATACATGATAAAAAATAAAAATTATAGTTTCCTTTTTGCTAAATTTAAGAATTAGCGAATTTGACTGCGAAAGCGCAATCTGGGAACTATAGTATTTGTTTTATTTTTTGTTGTAAACATGGTGTAAATGTAAATTAATTTTTGATTCAATGGTTATAAATGAAGAGTTTTTATTAATTTTTATCAATCTGATAAAAAAAGAAGTTTATAATTATTGAATTTTTAGAAAAAGCTACTTTTTAGTAATTCATATTATTGATGTTCTTATCTAATTACTGAATATTTTAAACGAAAACATCTTCATTTTAATAGAAAACTACAATTCAGCATAAAAAAATTACAGTTGGGTATTCTTTAATTTAAAAAACTGTGGTTGTGTTGCATCTTTGTACCATCAATAACAATTAATAGGAACACTTAAACACAAATATTATGAAATTTTTACTATCAATTTTAGTCGTAGCAATGTTATCAATTACAAATTCGATTACTGCTCAAAACACACAAACAATTACTGTAACTGTTGTAAATGCAACTTCAGATGCTGGGAAAATAGGATATGCATTATATACTAAAGACAATTTTATGGGGAAACCAATTCAAGGTAAAAACGGTAAAATTGTAAATGGAAAGTCAACTATTGTTTTCGAAAATGTTCCTTCAGGAGAATATGCAGTTACTTGTTATCATGACAAAAATAACAACGATAAAATGGATTTTTCTGCAAACAGAATGCCTTTAGAAGATTATGGTTCTTCTAATAACGTAATGGCTTTTGCGCCACCAAGTTTCGAAAATGCAAAGTTTATGTTGAAAGATGAAGATTTAAAATTAGAAATTAAATTTTAATATTTAACTTTATCAAACTTAATAAAAGATAAAAATGAATACCAATCAAGAGGTTTACACGATAAGAAGTATTAAAAAAGGAGCAATTCTTTGTTTGAAACTAACCATAATTTTTGGAATCTTGTTTAGTATTATTTTCGGTCAAACAACTGTAGAGGGTATTATGTGGTCTTTTATAATCTCTGGAATGTATTCTTTTGGAATTGGTTTTGGTAATGGTTTTATAAACAATTACTTATCTTCTAAATGGAGTTGGATTACACAAACAAATCAAAGAGTTTGGGCAGGAATCATAGCCACAGTTTTATATACAATTCCTGTTGTTTTATTGATTGATTATGTGGTGTTTGTGATAATAAATGGTAACCAAGCTGATAATTTTTTTAAAGGTAATTTTCTTTGGATTCACTTGTTTTATATCATTCTTTCTTTAGGAATTTCAACATTCTTACATGCAAGAGGTTTTATGAAGAATTGGAAGTTAGCAATGACAAAAGAAACTACCAAACAAGAAATTGTTGCAAAAACAGAAACTGCAAAATTTGAGTCTTTAAAAAACCAATTAGATCCGCATTTTTTATTCAATAGTTTAAATGTTTTAACTAGTTTAATTGGCGAAAACCCACATCAAGCTGAAAGATTTACTACAAAATTATCTAAAGTTTATAGATATGTTTTGGAGCAAAGAAATAAAGATTTAGTACCTATTGAAGAAGAATTAAAATTTGCAAAAACGTATATGGAATTGTTAGGAATGCGTTTTGAAGATGCTGTAAAATTCAATATTCCTGATTCTATTGATAATAATGAGTTGAAAATTGTGCCTTTATCATTACAACTTTTATTAGAAAATGCAGTGAAACACAATGTGGTTTCCACCTCTAAACCCTTAACAATTAATATTTATCAAGAAGATAATTATTTAATTATAGAAAACAACATCAATCCTAAAGAAGCAATAGGAAAAAGTACCAAAGTTGGTTTGCAGAATATTGCTGATAGATATGGATTAATCACTGATAAAGGAGTGAAAATAGAAAATAACAACAAAACATTTAAGGTGAGTTTACCTCTCTTAATTAAAATGAACAATATTATGTACCAAGATAATTTAGAAAATAGTAAATATGTTAGAGCAGTAGAAAGAGTAGAAAAATTGAAAGAATTTTATCAGAATTTAGCGTCTTACTGTTTGGTAATTCCGTTTTTAATCTTCATCAATTTAAGATTCTCTCCTGGGTTTCACTGGTTTTGGTTTCCAATTTTTGGATGGGGAATAGGCTTGACTTTTCATTTTTTAGAAGTGAATAATTACAATATTTTCTTGGGAAAAAACTGGGAAGATAGAAAGATTAAGGAAATGATGGAGCAGAACAATAATAATAAATACAATTAAAATGAAGCAAGATTTCGTTGAAGCTCAACAATATGCAAAAGCAAAAAAAAGAGTTAGAGATATAAAAGCTTTTTACACACATCTTTCAGTTTATTGTGTAATTATACCAGTCATTATTTTTACAAATTTAAAATTTGAACCTCATTTTCATTGGTTTTGGTTCTCTTTAATAGGTTGGGGTTTAGGGCTTTTTTGCCACTGGTTAAGTGTTTTCGGGATTCGGTTATTAGGTTTAGAAAAAAACTGGGAAGACCGAAAAATTAAAGAATTTATGAACGAAGAGAAAAAATAAAATGGAACATAATTACATAGAAGAACAAGAATACATCAAAGCAAAAAAGAAAGTAAAAGAAATAAAAGATTTCTACATGCATTTAGCAGTTATGATTTTTGCATTTCCCATAGTTGTAACTGTAAACTTGATGTTTGTGCCACATTTCCACTTTTTCTGGTTGGCAGGATTTGGAATGTTATTTTCTGTAGCCATACATTGGGTGCAAGTATTTGGGTTTTCTAAATTAGGATTAGGAAATGATTGGGAAGAGAAAAAAATTAAACAAATAATGAAAGAAAATGGAAAGAATAGATAATACCAAAAGTAGTTTTACAGAAGAACATAAATATCTTTTAGCGAAGAAAAGAGTAGAAAAGATAAAAGGTTTTTACATTCATTTAGCGGTTTATATTGTTGTAAATATTTTTATTAGCGCAATTATTATTTACGGATTAACCAACGATAGTGATGGCGAATATGGTTTTACAGGAGCAATTACTCATTTTGGAACGTATTCTACTTGGTTATTTTGGGGAATAGGATTGTTTTTCCATTGGTTGGGCGTTTTTGGAACCAACCTATTTTTCGGAAAAGATTGGGAGAAAAGGAAAATTGAAAAATATATGGACGATCATAAATTTTAATTTTGAAAACCAAACAATAACTTAAAAGTTAAAATAGATTTAGAATGGAAAATACTACTTATAAAGACGCAGAGAATACAGTAAAAAGAATCAAAAATTTTTACAATCATTTACAGATATTTGTAATAATGATGCTTGTTTTATTACTTTTTTCTGATATGATTATCAGTTTTTTTGAAGCTCGAATTTCGAATCCAAATTCATTAAGTTGGATAAAAGCAAACATATGGGTAAATGCTGTATTATGGTTTTTTGGTTTGCTTATTCATGGAATTTATGTCTTTAAATTTAAAGCTAATTTTATTGATAAATGGGAACAAAAGAAGATGAAAGAAATAATGAAAGAAAACAAACAATAAGATGGAAAGAGATTTTGATTCAGAAAAATATAAGAAAGTAAAAAAGAGAATTCATGAAATTAAACAATTCTACAAACACTTTTCTGCCTATTTAATTATTAATTTGTTCTTTATTGGAAGAAGAATTTACAAAGATATCAATCGTGGAGATTCAGTTATAGATGCATTTACAGACATCAATAATTATAATTTTTTCTTTTGGTGGGGAATTGGCTTAATAATTCACGGAATGTTAGTTTTTGGAGCTCCCAAAATTTTTAGTAAAGATTGGGAACAACGAAAGATTGACGAAATGATGAAGAAGTAAACAAAAATTCAATGTTTAAGATTAAAAGTTTAAAGTTCAGGATTCGATACTTGAAGTTTTAGAATCAATTTAAAATAATTAAGAAGAACAAACTAACCACTAACGACTAAAACCTATTTACTACAATATGAACGTACTAATAATCGAAGACGAAAAACCAGCTGCAAGAAGGTTAAACAGAATGTTGGGCGCTTTAGAGATTGAAGTCCAGCAAATGTTGCATTCTGTGGAAGAATCTTTAAAATGGTTGCAGAATAACGAGCATCCAGATTTAATTTTTTTAGACATTCAATTATCAGACGGATTATCATTTGAAATCTTCGAAGAAATTGACGTAAAATCGGCAATTATTTTTACAACTGCTTATGATGAATATGCTTTAAAAGCCTTCAAATTAAATAGTATTGATTATTTGTTAAAACCTTTAGATGAAGACGAATTAAAGGTTGCTGTTGATAAATTTAAAGAATATCAACCACAACAATCTAATGTTCAAGTAAATTTAGATGACATTCGAAAATTACTGATAAATCCTGTTGATAGAAAGTTTAAAAAAAGAATTTCGATTAAGGTTGGTCAGCATATAAAAATTATAAATATCGATGAAATTGAGTGTTTCTATAGCGAAAATAAATCCACTTATATTCATACTTCAGAAAACAGAAATTTCTTATTAGACCATTCTTTAGAAAATTGGCAAGAACAATTAGATCCAGAACAATTTTTTAGAGTCAACCGAACTTTTATAGTTCACATCAATGCTATAAAAGACATTATTGCATATTCTAATTCACGTTTAAAATTAATTTTAAATTCTTACAATGAAACTGAAATTATTGTAAGTAGAGAACGAGTGAAAGATTTTAAGAATTGGATAGACTGACTTTAAATAAATTAAAGCAATTTGTATTTGAGTTAATAATTAGTTTTATTGGAAGCAAGTACTCTTATAATAACCTTTATATTTGAGATATTAGCTGAAATTTAATTTCATCAATATTAATTCAAATAAAAAAATATGTCAGATACAATACAATATAGTACAGAAAAATTAAAAGAATTTAAAATAATTATAGAAGAGGATTTAAAAACTACTGTAGAGGAACTTTCTAAATTCGAAACAAATTTAAAAGAACAAAAACAACGTTTATCAAATGCAAATGTAGATTTTAACCAAACTAGTAAACACTCGCAACAACAAGCAAAGAACGAGCAATTGAAAAAACGTTTAGAAGAAAAAGAAAGAGAATTACAATCTGCATTACAACGAATAAAGAACAAGGTTTATGGGGTTTGTGAAAGAACAGGTAAATTAATAAGAGAAGAAAGATTATTGGCAAAACCTACTGCAAGATTCGATATTTTACCAAAAGAAGATTAAATATTGGCAATCTATATAAAACATATCTAAACAAACCTAACTTTTTATTTCCTAACAATTAAACTTTGATTATTTTTATGCTTTGCAATCTGAACTCGTTTCAGATTCCATATAAAAACAATTAAATGAGTAAACAGGAAGAATTTTTCGATTTCATTAACGAAGGTTACAAAACAAAAGGCGATTTTATAGAATTAGGTGCAGCAATGTTGGGCGAAGAAACCATAACAGATGCTATCGTAAAAATTCCTTTAAAAACCTTAAATAGACATGGTTTAATAGCAGGTGCAACAGGAACAGGAAAAACAAAAACACTACAAGTTTTAGCGGAAAATTTATCCGAAAAAGGAATTCCTGTATTATTAATGGACATTAAAGGAGATTTATCTGGTTTGGCACAACCAAGTCCTGGACACGCAAAAATAGATGAAAGACATGCAAAAATTGGTTTTCCTTTCGAAGCTAAAAAGTTTCCAATAGAAATTCTAACAATTTCCGAACAAGAAGGAACAAAAATGCGTGCCACAGTTTCGGAATTTGGACCCGTTTTATTATCGAGAATTTTAGATTTATCCGAAACGCAAAGTGGAATAGTTGCTATTATTTTTAAATATTGCGACGATAATAAGTTTCCATTGTTAGACATTAAAGACTTTAAAAAAGTTTTACATTATGTTACTAACGAAGGTAAAGAAGAAATTCAGAATGAATATGGTCGAATTTCATCTTCTTCAACTGGCGCAATTTTGCGTAAAATTATAGAAATAGAACAACAAGGAGGAGATTTATTCTTTGGCGAAAAATCTTTCGAAGTAGAAGATTTAACAAGAGTAGACGAAAATGGAAGAGGAATTATTTCTGTGTTGCGTTTAACAGATATTCAAGACAAACCAAAATTGTTTTCTACATTTATGTTGCAATTATTGGCAGAAGTATATGAAACCTTTCCAGAACAAGGAGATTCAGGAAGACCAGAATTAATCATTTTTATAGACGAAGCACATTTGGTTTTCGAAGAAGCTTCCAAAGCTTTATTAAATCAAATCGAAAGTATTGTAAAATTAATCCGTTCAAAAGGAATTGGGTTGTATTTTGTAACTCAAAACCCAAAAGATGTTCCAGAAGATATTTTGGCGCAATTAGGTTTAAAAGTGCAACATGCATTAAGAGCATTTACTGCAAAAGACAGAAAAGCTATTAAGTTGGCTGCAGAAAATTACCCAAGTTCAGATTATTACGACACTAAAGAAGTTTTAACGAAATTAGGAATTGGAGAAGCATTTGTATCCGTTTTAAACGAAAAAGGAATTCCAACACCTTTGGCAAGAACCATGTTACGTGCTCCAATGAGTAGAATGGATATTTTAACGAACAAAGAGTTAAAACATGTTATAGATAATTCGAGGTTAATACATAAATACAATCAAGATTTAGATAGAGAAAGTGCTTACGAAATGCTAAATAGTAAAATAGAAGGCATTAATTTAGCAGAAGAAAAAGCAATTAAAAAAGCTGCAGAAGAAAAGGAGAAAGAACAAAAAGAAAAAGAAAGAGAAGCAGAAAGAAGAAGAGAAGAAAAAGCTTCTAGAAAAACGTATTCTCGAAGAAGTACAAGGCAAAACCCTATTGTAAAAGTATTAACAAGTGCTACTTTTATTAGAGCCGCATTTGGGATATTAAAAAAAGTATTAAAGTAACAAAATAAAAAAAAGAACGTTATATAAACGAAAAATATATTCAGCATGATCAAAAACAAACTTTCAACCATCGTACTTATCTTAGTTTCAATATTTATTATTAGTTGTAGTGGAGGAGATAAATTTAAAATCGAAAAAGGTAAAGTAGGCTACATTACATCAAAAACTACCATCCAAGATCTAGACAATCTTTATAAAAACGATTCTATTGTAAAAAATTTAAGCGAAGGCGCTTTAGGAGACGATTATTTTCAAGACGATGATGAGTATTTAATCTTCGAAAAAGGAGGGAAGCATATTTTAACTGTCGTTCCAAAAGAGCAATTAGATTCAGTATCCACCATAAAAAGTGTAGAAATTCACGATTCTCGTTTTAAAACAGAAACTGGCATTAATCTAAACTCAAGTTTTTCAGAAATTAATAACAATAACAACATCAATAGAATAGAATCTACCATTTCTTCTGCGACATTATTTATAAACGATTTTAATATTACAATTGCTATAGACAAAGAAGAATTAGGCTTAAAAAACTTTAGTACACAGAAAGTTAGCTTACAGCAAATTCCAGATTTAGCGAAAATGAAATCGTTAATTGTTTGGTTTAATTAGGGCGAATTACGCAAAAAAGCGTAACCGCGCTTTACACTATATCTTTTTAATTTGAAAATAAATTAAAAAGGATGTCGTTTCAATCGCTTTCGCAACATGTTATTCATTATGGGAAAAAACTTTAAGATTCAAAAATCTCCTTTCGTAGTTCCAACAACTGATGGAAAACTTATAGAAGAACATTTTGGCAATGCAACTGATAAAAATTCTCAAGTAAGCATTGCACATATGGTTGCACCTTCTGGTTGGAGCGAACCTTTTCAAACACCAAAATTCGACGAATATACCTATATCATCAAAGGCAAAAAACAATTTATTATAGACGATGAAACTGTTGTTTTAGAAGCAGGGCAATCTATAAAAATTAATAAAAATACAAGAGTTCAATATTCAAATCCTTTTGAGCAAAACTGTGAGTATTTAGCCATTTGTTTGCCTGCGTTTTCTATGGACTTAGTTAATAGAGAAGAAAATTAATTATTATATAAGTCCATATAAAAACGTATTGCATTCAGTTTAAAAGATTACTTTTAATAAATTGCAACAAAAAAATTAATGTCAGATACTATCGCTCCCAAAATAATAAGACAAGTTTTTGTCTTATTACTAATTCTATTTATTGGAATTCTTATCTTTAGAGAAATGATGCCTTATTTTTCAGGTGTTTTAGGTGCAATTACCATTTATGTTTTATTAAGAAAATGGATGGTGTATTTGGTACGTAAAAAATGGCATCCAGATTTGGCAGCCGCTCTTTTAATGGTTGTTTCTTTTGTTTGTATTCTATTACCAGTAACTGGTATTGTTTTAATGTTGGGAAATAAAATTGGAGACGCAGTAAGTAATTCCGAGCAAGTAATGCAGGTTATTAAAGACCAATTTGGTAAAATTGAAGACAGATTTGGTTACGATTTAGGTTCTAAAATAAATGTTTCTGAGGTTTCTAATTTCATAACAAGCAATTTAGAAGGAGTTGCAGGAAGTACCTTTAACATTTTTATATCTGTAGGAATTATGTATTTCTTACTATATTATATGTTTACAAATAGATCTCAATTAAGAGATTCTTTGTACCAATATATACCAATTAGCGAGAGAAATTTAAAAATAATTGGTAAAGAATCTCAAGCAATGGTTCGTTCTAACGCAATCGGAATTCCTTTAGTAGCAATCGCACAAGGAATAATTGCATTAATTGGTTTTTTAATTTTTGGAATTAACGATCCTTTTTTCTGGTTTATAATCGTAACAGTGGGTTCTATGATTCCTTTTGTGGGAACTTTAATAGGAATACTACCTGTTTTTATTTTAACAATGGCTTCTGGAAACGAAACTTCTGCCTGGGGAATTTTAATTTACGGTTTGGTAGTTGTTGGTTCTACAGATAATATTATAAGACTGTTTTTATTAAGAAAATTAGATAATGTACACCCATTAATTACATTAATTGGTGTAATTGTAGGTGTTCCTTTATTTGGTTTTATTGGACTTATATTTGGACCTTTACTAATTAGTTTATTTCTAGTAATAGTAAGAATTTACAGAAAAGAATTTGGTAAACATAATACTGAAGAAGCCGTTTTATAAACTATCTTCTTTATTATTTTTAGCTAAAACAGATGCTTTAAAAGTTTCTAACTTCTTATTCTTTTTCTTATCAATATAATGTCTTAGAACACCACCTTTAACACTATTTACATCAAACTCTACAATAAAAGCTTGTGTATCTATATCGTTAATTAATCGATACATTTTTTTAATATCTATCCTATTTACTATAGAATGTATAATCTCAAAATCCTCTGCTTCACCTTTACTTCCAAAACCAGATGCGCCTTTATATACAGTTAATCCAGTTCCTAATTCTTCTAAAATAGCAATTTTAATTAAATCGTTTTTTTTGGAAACAATGGTAACCCCAATAAAATCTTCGAAACCTTCTATTACTGTGTCTGTAACTTTAGATGCAATTATATAAGTTAAAATAGAGTAGAGAGCAACTTCAGTAGAAATAACAAAGGCAGTTATACTAAATAAAACGATGTTAAAAACGAGAATTATTTTTCCAATACTAATTCCAAATCTATCGTTTAAATATACTCCAAGAATCTCTGAACCATCTAAAACAGATCCATTTCTAATAGCAATACCAATTCCAGAACCAACTAATAACCCCCCAAAAATGGAAATTAATAATTTATCGTCTGTAACTGTTTGGAAGTTTTCAAAATGAATAAAAAGAGCTAAACCTAAAATACTAATAATAGATTTTACTACAATTCTTTTAGAAACCGTAAAATAACCAAGAATTAGAAAAGGAATACTAAAAAGAACTAATAAAATAGACATGCTAATATCTACTTGTGTTTTTACAAGTATTGCAATTCCTGTAACACCACCATCTAAAAATCCGTTAGGTAACAGAAATGTTTTTAAACCAATACTTGCGAGAATAATTCCAAAAAATATTTGAATGAATTCATAAAAATTGCTAACAATTCTATTTTTTGTCATATTTAATTAATTAAGACCTTCTCTCACAAGCCAATAAAGTATTTTTTAACAACATTGCAATAGTCATTGGACCAACTCCTCCAGGAACAGGAGTAATAAAACTCGCTTTTTCAGAAACTTCTTTAAAAGCAACATCTCCAACTAATCTGAACCCATTTTTCTTAGAAGAATCTGCCATTCTCGTAATACCTACATCAATAATAGTTACATCTTCTTTTACCATATCTGCTTTTACAAACTCTGGGATACCTATTGCAGCAACAATAATATCTGCTTGTAAAGTAATATCTTTTAGATTTTTAGTTCTACTATGGCACATAGTAACAGTTGCATTTCCAACTTTTCTTTTTTGTGAAAGTAAAATACTCATTGGACTACCCACAATATGGCTTCTTCCTAAAACAACAACGTGTTTACCGGAAGTTTCTACATTATATCTATCTAACAATTCTAAAATTCCAAAAGGCGTTGCAGAAATAAAAGTTGGTAAGTTTAAAGCCATTTTACCAACATTTGTTGGATGAAAACCATCCACATCCTTATCAGGATCTACAGCCATTAATATTTTTTGTTCGTCTATATGCTTAGGTAATGGAAGTTGTACAATAAAACCATCGATATCAGTATCAACATTTAAAATATTTATTTCGTTTAATAAATCTTCTTCTGTTGTATTTTCTGGCAATCTTATTAAAGTAGATTCGAAACCAACACGTTCGCAAGCTTTAACTTTTGCATTAACATAAGTTAAACTAGCGCCATCACTACCAACAATTACTGCTGCTAGATGAGGAACTTTTTTATCTTTGTTTCTAAGTTCAGCGACTTCTAAAGCCAATTCTTCTTTAATATCTGCTGCTGTTTTCTTTCCGTCTAAAATTGTCATGTTTGTTAATATTGGCTATTATTTTTTAATTTCAAAGTTTCTATTGTGACTGCAATTGCCGACTGAATACTGCCAACTGAATACTGCCAACTGAACCTTATTTCATACCTTTCATCATTTGCATCATCTTTTTGCCTCCACCACCTTGCATCATCTTCATCATTTTACTCATTTGGTTGAATTGCTTCATTAATTGGTTTACTTCTTGGATAGAAGTTCCAGAACCTTTGGCAATTCTCTTTTTTCTGCTTGAATTTATAGTTGAAGGCGTACTTCTTTCAGAAGGAGTCATGGAATGAATAATGGCTTCAATTCCTTGAAAAGCATCATCATCAATATCTACATCTTTTAACGCTTTTCCAGCACCAGGAATCATACCCATAAGGTCTTTCATGCTTCCCATTTTCTTTATTTGCTGAATCTGATTTAAGAAATCATCAAAACCAAACTGATTTTTAGCAATTTTCTTTTGTAATTTTCTTGCTTCTTCCTCATCATATTGATCCTGAGCTCTTTCCACTAAAGAAATAACATCTCCCATTCCAAGGATTCTGTCTGCCATTCTATCTGGGTGAAAGATATCAATCGCATCCATTTTCTCTCCAGTACCAATAAATTTAATTGGTTTATCTACAACAGATTTTATAGATAATGCAGCTCCACCACGTGTGTCTCCATCTAATTTTGTAAGAATAACACCATCAAAATTTAAAATATCGTTAAAAGCTTTGGCTGTATTTACAGCATCTTGCCCAGTCATAGAATCTACAACAAATAACGTTTCTTGTGGCTCAATTGCTTTGTGGATGTTAGAAATTTCTGTCATCATTTCTTCATCAACTGCTAAACGTCCAGCAGTATCAATAATCACCACATTTTTTCCATTTGCTTTTGCATGTGCAATTGCATTTTTAGAGATTTCTACAGGATTGTTGTTGCCAACTTCTGCATACACTTCTACACCAATTTGTTCTCCAACAACTTGTAATTGGTTTATTGCGGCTGGTCTGTAAACATCACAACCTACTAAAAGAACTTGTTTTGTTTTTTTAGTTTTTAAATAATTTGCTAATTTTCCAGAAAAAGTAGTTTTACCAGAACCTTGTAAACCAGACATTAAAATTACAGTTGGCGAACCACCTAAATTAATACCAACAGTTTCGCCACCCATTAATTCTGTAAGTTCGTCTTTCACCAACTTAACCATTAATTGTCCAGGATTTAATGTTGTTAATACATCTTGTCCTAAGGCTTTGGTTTGTACTCTTTTGGTAAAATCTTTGGCAATTTTAAAGTTAACATCGGCATCTAATAACGCTCTTCGAACTTCTTTTAGCGTTTCTGCAACATTAACTTCTGTAATTTTACCATGGCCTTTTAGGGTGTGTAAGGCTTTATCTAATTTATCGCTTAAATTATTAAACATAATTTGTGTCTTTTTTTTGGAAGCACAAATATAGGAATTTAGAGGAATTTTTATGTTTAAAAATGGAGTTTTTTAATCATATTTTCTTTAAAAATAGGCTTGTAAAGAAGTTTATTAAATGAATAAATATAGAAAAAATAAAGATGCTTATAGAAATTGCTATTATTAATTGATCATTATCACTAAAAATAGAGAGTTTTTGTGAATTTTCTTTTCCAATCCAATTCCAATTTTCTTTAGTTAGCAATAATAAAAGTGAAAGTATTTGAAGAGAAATATGTGTTATTGTTAACCATTTTTTAGGAGGTTTTTCTGCCCAAGCCAAAGAGAAATAATTAAAGCCGATTAATGCGAAAAAAACAGCAGAAATATAAAACCAAAAATTAAGTGTTGAAACATAATAGGTCGCGTGAATATTAATATCGAAAGGAATTTCTCTATTTAAAAAACCTAAAATAAAAAAAGACATTGTTAGTCCAAAAAAGAAAAGGTGTGGCTTTGCAATAATAGTTTTCATTCTATAGCAGTGTTTCTTTGTATTTTTCTTTTAAAATGTTTGTGTGGTGTTCTGTGTGATGTGCAGTCCACATAATAATTTCACGAATAGTCATTTTTCCCATTAATGGATGTGGTATTACCAAAGTATCTAAATTCAAATCACTAATTTTTCGTGTTTTGTATTGTAATTTTTTATGTTGAATTTGAAGTCTATTCAATAATCTCTTTCTATTTTTCAACAAAGGTTTTTTCAATTTTTGATTAAAAACAGCTGCTCTTTCTTTGTTTTCTATCAATTTTTGTTGGTAATTTTTTACAATCGTATCATAATCTCTAGTTTCTCTATTGCAAGTACCAAATTTATGTTTTAAAAAAAAACGAGGATAGCTTAAAGCGTTATTCAATAATTGTAAACTATCTACCAAATGTTGCACTTGTTGTGCTGTAGTCCATTTTCCTTCAGGCCCTTTTTCCCAAAGTTCTTCTGGGTGTTTGTTTAGCCAAGCTAACAAGTTACTGTTTTTTTCTTCCAATAAATCTACAATTGCATCTCTCTCCATATTCTTTTTATATTATGATTTTAAAAGTAACTAAAATTGCTTCAAAAAGTACTTAAAAAATGAAAATCATTTATATTTACTTAAAAAATAATAAACCAATGCGTAAAATTTTCTATCTATTTTCATTGATTATTTTTTCCTGTTCTACTCCAAAAACAGATTTGTTAAAAATCGTAGATTCGATGGAACACATTAATGGTAAGGAAGCTTTTAAAAAAGAACCCTATTTAACTTCTGGAAATCGAGTATATTCAGTTGGTGCTCAAAATGGACAATTCCCAGAAATTGGCTGGCATATTGGAGCTGAAATGGGGGGAATTTGGAATCACCCTATAAAGTTAATGGACGGTTTTTCTGCTTCTCTTCAAATTGAAAAGGATACATTTAAACTCAATAATGCAATTCGATTTGCACAATATCCGTTTGCAAATTTATTAGAATATGATTGGAAAGCAAAAAATTTAAACGTAACTCAAGTTCAGTTTGTGCCAGATGATAAAGAAGGGATGATTATTCAATATAAAATTAAAAATACCAATTCTAAAAACATTAAAACAACATTTAATTTTAATGGAAGTGTAGATTTAAGAGCAACTTGGTTGGGCGAACGAACAAATATGATTGATAGTTTAGATACGATGAATTATATAGAAAGCGATGGTTCTTTGGAAGCAAAAGATATAAAAAACGAATGGTATGTAAAATTTGGAAGTGACGAAAAACCGTCTAAATTTAAACAAGATAGTACAGCTTATAGAGGAAAAGGAATTCGTGGGGAATTATCTTATGCGCTTTCAATTCCTAAAAATGAAGAATATTTATTGAACTTTTACATTGCTGGAAGTTATACATCAAAAAATGAAGTAAATGCAACCTACAATTCTTTGAAAAAAAATGCATCAAAATTTTTAAAGGAAAAAAACAAAAGATATGCAGAGCTTCAAAATCTTACAGTTTTACAAACGCCAGATACTACTTTAAATAAAACCTTTAAATGGTTAAAATATACTGCAGATTGGTTTGTTAGAGAAGTGCCAGAAATTGGAAGTGGAATGGCTGCTGGTTACCCGAATTTTCCTTGGTGGTTTGGTTGTGATAGCGAATATGCATTGCAAGGTTATTTAACAATTGGAAGAAATGATGTTACTTTAAACACCATTGAATTGTTAGAAAAAATATCTTCTAAACATAATTCAAGTGGAAGAATTGTTCACGAAATATCTACAAATGGAGGAATTTACAATACAGGAAATACCACAGAGACACCACAATTTATTAGTCTTTTATGGAAAGTTTATTTATGGAATGGAGACAAAGAATTCTTGAAAAAATATTTTCCAAGTGTAAAAAACGGAATGAATTGGTTATTAAATGAAAAAGACACCAATAAAAATTTAGTTCCAGAAGGGTATGGAATGATGGAAATTCATGGGCTAAATAGCGAAATGATAGATGTTGCAGTGTACACACAACATGCTTTAGTGAACGCATCTAAAATTGCTGGAGTTCTTGGAGAAGAAGAATTATCTAAAGAGTATAAATTAAAATCAGAGCAATTAAAAAAGATAATAAATAACGAGTTTTGGTCGGAAGAATTTAAATCTTTTGCAGATTTTATAGGAACAGATTCAGAAGCTTTAAAATTAATTGAAACTGCAATTGGAAGAGCTAAGAAGTTAGAAAAATCTTGGGCAGTAAAAGAACTTTTAGAAACAAAAACGTTTATTTTAAAAAATCCTTCGAAAACACCAAGACCTTTTGTTTTACACCATAATCATGTTGTAAATACGCCAATGGAAGTTGGTGTTGCAGATGTAAAAAAAGCAAAAATAGCTTTAAAAACTGCAAAACAATTTACGAATTTGTACGGAACTTATGTAACTGGAATCGATAGAAACGATCCAAAAGAATACCAATCTGGAGAAGTAAAAAGATATGCAAATCCTTATGTTTCTGCTGTTATGACATTACCAACTGGAGTTTCTGCAATTGCAGAAAATAAATATGGAAATCCAGATGAGGCTTTAGAATATCTTAAGAAAATGTGTAATAGTTTTAGTTATGCTTCTCCTGGAGCGATGTACGAAGTTTCTCCAGATCATGGCGAATTTGTACAAGCTTGGAATATCTATGGTTTTGGAGTGGCTATAATTGAACAGTTTTTTGGTGTGCAACCAAATGCAGCTGAGAAAAAAATAGATATAAAACCACAAATGCCAACAAAATGGAAAAACGCTTCTGTAAAAAAACTTTTTGTAGCTGGAAACAGTGTTTCTATAATATATACCAAGAAAGATAATGAGATTACTATAGAAATCAACCAAAAAGAAAGTTGGAATATTAATGTGGAAGCTCCAAAAGGATATATTTTAAAAAGTAATAAAGATGCTAATAGTAAAGATAATATTTGGGTTTTTAGCTTACAAGAATTATTAAATTAAGTTCATTTTTAATTTTAAGAATTTTGAAAAAAAAATGATCCAAGTCCATCTAAATTTGTAAAATTTTTGTCAAAAAAAAAGAGCTGATGTTTTCAGCTCTTTTTTTTTCAAAATTTATCTAATTTAATAATTTCACACAGAAAAACACATGAATCTATGATATTTGTTACCAAAAAAATCTATTTCTCTTTCGGAATAAATTTTAAAGCAACACCATTTATACAATGACGTTTTCCTGTAGTTTTCGGACCATCGTCAAAAGAATGTCCTAAATGACCACCACAAGTATTACATTTTAATTCTGTTCTAGCGTAACCAATTTTATAATCTACATCTAATTCCACATTTCCTTTTACAGCCCTGTCAAAAGAAGGCCATCCAGTACCAGAATCGAATTTATGTTCAGATTTGTACAAAGCAGTATTACATGCTACACAAACAAAAGTTCCTTTTCGATGTTCTTTATTTAATGGACTTGTAAAAGCTCTTTCGGTTCCTGCTTCTCTTAAAACATAAAATTCTTGTTCCGAAAGTTGTTTTTTCCATTCAGCTTCAGTTTTGGAAATTTTATATTCTTTATTCTCTTTTTTTGTGGATTGTGCATTGCTTGAACAACCAATAAATAATGTTAATAAAAGTAAACTAAGTATTTTTTTCATAATATATTTTAAGTTTTAGAAATTTTATAAAATTCAGATTTGATAGAAATTATCTTACTGAACCTTATATATTAGACGATTTTTTTCTGAAAAACTAACAAATTTAGTCATAAATAATAATTATTTTTTTTTAAATAAGATATTTTAATTTCGAATAGAGTTCAATTTTTTGGTATAAAATGAATAAATTGCCACTGTTAAAAACTAAAACTATACAAAAATGAAAAAAATAGCAATTCTATTATTAACCGTTTTTTTATTTACAGAATGCTCTAAAGTACCTATTACTGGAAGAAATAGAATTAATTTTGTAAGTGATTCGCAAGTTTTACCTGCGAGTTTTGCCCAATACAAAGGTTTTCTAGCTGAAAATAAAGTTTCTAATAATCGAGAAATGACCAATCAAGTAAAAAACGTTGGTAAAAATATTTCTGCGGCAGTAGATCGTTTTATGAGAGCAAATAATATGGTTTCTGAAGCAAATGCTTACAGATGGGAATTCAATTTAATCGAAGATAAAACAGTAAACGCTTGGTGTATGCCTGGAGGAAAAGTTGTCTTTTATACAGGAATAATGCCAATTTGTGCAAACGAAGATGGTGTAGCTGCAGTTATGGGGCATGAGGTTGCTCACGCATTTGCTAAACATGGTCAAGAAAGAATGTCTCAAGGACAATTACAACAAATTGGTGGTTTGGCTGTTGCTCTTGGAACTTCTGGTAAAGATCCAAAAACACAACAAATTTGGAACACTGCCTTTGGTATTGGTTCTGGTTTGGGTATGTTAAAATTTAGTAGAACTCATGAACAAGAAGCAGATAGATTAGGTTTAGTTTTTATGCTTATGGCTGGTTATAATGGAACTGAAGCTGCAGAAGTTTGGGTAAGAATGAGTCAAAGATCTGGAGGAAGTTCTCAGCCAGAAATTTTAAGTACACACCCTTCAAATGCGTCTAGAATTAATGATTTAAGAACCTATTTACCAACTGCAAAAAAATATGCAGAAAAATTTAATAGAACAGGAAGTTCTTCATCAAGATAATAGAAGAAAACTTTTACTATATTGTATGCCGTTCAAAAATTATTTGAACGGCATTTTTATGTAAACACTTTTGTACTATTCCAATAATATATATGTGTTTAAGTAATATTTAATTTGTTTCAGAATCTAAAAGAATTAAAGAAAAACATTTATGTTAAAAATAGGAGATAAAAAATTAATAAATGCTTGGGCATTTTACGATTGGGCGAATTCAGTATATTCTTTAGTAATTAGTACAGCTGTATTTCCATTGTTTTATAGTGCAATTACAGACGGAAAAACAGTTTCTTTTTTAGGAATGAAATGGGATTATCCAGATACTTTATACAGTTATGCATTGTCTTTTTCTTTTTTAATAGTTGCATTTATGTCGCCAATTCTATCTGCAATTGCAGATTATACAGGAAATAAGTTAAAATTTATGAAGTTTTTCTGTTGGTTAGGAGGTATTTCTGTAATGAGTATGTTTTTCTTTAAGGATTTAAATACTGCTTGGATAGGAATTATCTGTACAGTTTTAGCGAGTATTGGTTTTTGGTCGAGTATTGTTTTCTATAATTCTTATTTGCCAGAAGTTGCACACCCACATCAACAAGACAAAGCAAGTGCAAAAGGATTTATTTATGGATATGTAGGTTCTGTAATTTTATTAGTCGCAAGTTTAGCGATGATTATGTCGCAATCGGATGATGCAGTAAAACTAACAATGATGCGTTACTCTTTTGTAATGGTTGGTCTTTGGTGGATTGGTTTTGCGCAAATTACTTTTAAAAAATTGCCCAATAATATTCATAACAGAAAACCTGAGAAAGATTATATATGGAAAGGTTTTAAGGAATTAAAAAAAGTGTGGATTGAATTAAAAAACTACCCAACTTTAAGAAATTTCTTAGTCGCTTTTTTCTTATTAAGTGTAGGAGTACAAACTATAATTTTATTGGCTACAATTTTTGGGAAATCGGAATTAGGTTTAGATACCATGAATTTAATTATAACTGTTTTATTAATTCAGATTGTTGCCATTTTTGGTGCTAAAATTTTTACAAATATTTCAGAGAAATATGGAAATTTTAAAGCGTTAAAAATCACAGTACTTATTTGGATTTTAGTCTGTTTTAGTGCTTTTATGTTAGAAAAAAACCTACCCAATGTAGATATTTATTTTTATTGTTTAGGAGGTTTGTTAGGTTTGGTTTTAGGAGCAATACAGTCGCTTACAAGATCTACGTATTCGAAATTATTACCAAAAACGCATGATAATGCCACCTTTTTTAGTTTTTATGATGTAACTGAAAAAATAGCGATTGTTTTAGGAACTTTTGTATTCGGATTCTTAATTTATTTAACAGAATCTATGCAATGGAGTGTGCTTTCTTTGGCATTGTTTTTTGTGGCTTCTTTTATTGTTTTAAGTAGATTGAAGAAAACCGAACATGTGTATTAATAAAAAACCTTTCTTATTAATATAAAAACGAATATCATTCCAGAATACGCAATAAAAAACGGAATAATCATTTCTTTTAATCCTAAAACCAAAAAGAGACTAATAATTAATAATTGAAACCCTAAACCAAAAGTAGATACCAAAGACATTAACCAATTAGGAAAAGGTTTTCCTTTAGGCGCATTTCTATCTAAAGCATAAATTATTTCATCGAAAATACCATATAAAGCTTTGTAAATAAAATAGAGCGTATTTACATGTTTTTGTTTTTCACCTTCTAAAGCAGTAGGAGTGGAGTCTTCGAAAATTCTACTTGTGGTATCGCCTTCGAAACGATTTCTTAGAATTACGTAATAGTAATTATATAATGTTCCTTGTAATTGAATTCCGAAAAAAGCGAGTACAGTCCACCAAATGCTAACTTCTGTTACGTACCAAAGTGTCATAAAAATGATAAAATTCAGAATAATATCGGAAACTGAATCTAAAAAACGACCTGTATAAGAAGGGGTTTTTTTAATTCTGGCAAGTTCGCCATCTGCAGCATCTAAAATAGATTTGAAAATTAAGAAAAATGCGGCTGCCCAATAATAACCTTCAATCATACAATAAATTCCAACTAAACCAGAAATAACAAACGCAATTGTTACGTCTATTGGCGTAAAAGAAGTTGATTTTAAGGAGTTTGCAATAATTCTTGCAACAGGTCTCCCATAATCTGATAAATCTATAAATTGATGTTTTTTTGGTAATTTAGACATAAAAATGCGTTATAATTCGAGCATTTTTATCACTTGTAGAAGAGTTAAAACAGCACAGTTTAATTTTAGCAAAAATAAAAAAGTGTTACCATTAAGTAACACTTTTTTATCATTTTATTTAAGAATTTAAATAGTAAAATTAATTCCTAAAACAATATTTCTACCTTGATTAAAAATACCGTCGTTTTTTAATCTAGATAAATGATTGATGTATTTTTTATTAAATAAATTATTTACAGAAACTGAAGTCGAAAACTTGGTTTTACCTAAAGTTACATCTCCACCAAAACCTAAGTTTAGTAAATTGTAACCATCTGTTGTAGTTTCAAAATTACTAATGTTATTTTGTGCAAATGTACTTTGTAAACTTAATGAACTATAGCCTTGTTGCAACCAATTACCAATTGTAAATTCTGTTCGAAATGTATTTCTCCATGTATTTGCAGGGATTAATGGTAAATAATCTCCATTATCTTGTTTCCCAATTACGGTTTCAAAAGTACTTTCTAAGTGCAACCAATCTAAAGGATGTGGATGTAAATGGAAACCAAATTCTCCACCATATAATTTTGCATTTTCTTGAATGTATGTAAAAACTTGTTCGCCATCTTCAATTTCGTTTGTTGGAGAAATATAAATATAATCGTTTAAATGATTGTAAAACCCGTTAGTAAACAACTCAAAATGTTCTGTTTTATATTCTAAAGAAAGATCTATCTGAGTGTTTTTCTCATTCGTTAAATTACTATTTCCTTTTTCGAATCTATTGGTTCCATGATGTACTCCATTAGAACTCAATTCAGCCAAATTCGGAGCTCTAAATCCAGTAGCGAGATTTATTCTAGCAGTTATTGCATCAGAAATTGAAGTTTTAAAACCTAAAGAAGTTGTAAAACTATTGAAAGACTTATCAATCGCTTCAAAAACATGTGAATCTCCTTCATGAACAATTTCCATTCTTTCTGTCGAAATTTGTCTGTTGTCAAATCGAATTCCAGCTTGTAGCGTATTTCTGTTCCATGCATAATTTGCAGTTGTAAAAAGACCAAAATCATTTACATCTGCATTAGGAATTAGAATTTCTTCACCAAAATTTCTGTTTGTTTGTCGCAAACCTTGCACTCCAGATAATATTTCAACTTCTCCAATTTTTGGGAAATGGTATTTAGCATTGTAACTAAAAGTTTTTAATTTCATTCTTAATGCGGCTTCCTCATGTTCTTCATGCTCATCATGTTCCTCTTCACTTTCGTCATCATCATGGTCTTCATGTTCTTCAAATTCTTGCCTATCATTATAGGTGTAACCTAAATCTACATCTAATTTAGAGTCTCCAAAAAAGAAATGATTGTGAGAACTTAAGATATGATTGTCTATTTTTTGAAAAGGCTCCAAAAGATCTGAGCTTGTAGATTGATCTGTAATTCCTTCAGTTAAACCTAAATTAGATCTGTTAAAATTATAACGAACTTCGGAAGTGAAAATATTTTTAGAATATGCAATTCCTGTTTTAAAATCTTTCTCATTAAAACGAGTATTTGTTACTCTTTGGTCTGTAGGAATTTTATAATCTGAATGATTTGCATACGTTCCTCTTGCTAAAAATTTCCAGTTTTCTTTAGATATTTTCCCTCCAACAGAAGTATTACTTCCTAAAGTATTTCTAAAATAACGCTGACTAAAATTAAATTCAGAATCGTTTTCTGACGCGAATTTCTCTGGGTTTAAATATAAAACACCACCCAAAGCATCAGAGCCATAAAGCAGAGAAGCTGGGCCTTTTATAACTTCTACACTGCTAATGCCTGCATCGTTAATTCCTAAACCATGTTCGCCACCAAATTGTTGGTTTTCCAAACGGATACCTTGTGTATAAACCAAAACTCTATTTCCACTTAAACCTCTAATTACAGGTTTTCCGATAGAAGTACCTGTAGAGATTTGAGAAACTCCAGCAATATTTGTTATTCCTTCAGACAAAGTAGTATTTCCTAATTTTCTTATAGATTTAGCATCCAAACGTTCTACTTTCATTACATTTTCGGATTGTAATTTATTAAAAGGTGTAGAAACTATAATCTCGTCAATTTGAAAAAAACTCTCTTCTAATTGAATATTTAACTCCTTATTTTCAGAATTAATTGTTACTACTTTAGAAACTGTTCTAAAGCCTAAATAAGTATATGTAATTTTAATTTTTCCATTAGGAATGTTGTTAATTTTGTAAGTTCCATCTTCTTTTGATGTAGTTCCTTTATGAATTTCTGAAGCATAAATTTCTACTCCAAAAAGTGGCTTGTTGTTAGAATCTGTAATTTTTCCTGAAATACTATTTTGAGCATTCACAGAGTATATAGCTATAAAAAATAGCAGTTTTATTAATGTTTTCATTGATTTTATTTTACTAATTTATTGAAAGTTATTAATTCCTAAATACAATAAACTTTCTGCTTGATCTCTTTAAGATAAAAAAAAAGGTTAGTTGTATTTAGATATTAAATAGTTCTCTACTGAAATCTAATAGACACAGTTTATTTTGAGATTTTTAATTAAATAGTAAAATTTGGTGGCCCTCTAGACCATTTTTTAGAATGATAAACTTCTGAAGTAATTTGAGGTTTATCAATAAAGGTAGTTTTATAAAAATGTGGCGGAATTACATCGTAATTAGAAGCAATTTCCGACGAAAAAACAGTTAATTGTTTATGAAATTGGTCGCAATCTAAATCTTGTTTGTGTAGATGTTGCTCGCCAATAGAAGTACAAACTGTATGTTCGTGTTCTTCTAAGTCGTGCAAAACCTCTATTGTTACTGGAAGCATCAATAGAATAAGAAAAAATATGCTGACTAGCTTTTTAAACAATTTACTTCTTTTTTCTGATTCTTAAATTCAGCATTTCCACACCTAACGAAAATGCGATCGCAAAGTACAAATATCCTTTAGGAATTGCTCCTACAGTTTTGTTAAAAATTTCTGTATGCGATAAATGTGCGCCTTCTGTAATTAACATAAAACCAATTAAAATTAAGAAAGACAAAGCCAACATTTGTATAGTTGGGTTTCTATTTACAAAACTGCTGATTGGGTTTGCGAAAATCATCATAATTAAAATAGAAACAATTACTGCAATAACCATAATAATTAAAGCACCATCCACACCATTTGTCATTCCAACAGCAGTTAAAATACTATCGAAAGAGAAAACAATATCTATTAATATAATTTGAATAATTACATTGGTAAAAGATATTTTTTTCGGAGATTTTAAGACTTCATCTTCATTTGTATTCTCCATTTTTTCTCTAATTTCTTTGGTGCTTTTGTACAATAGAAAAAGACCTCCAAGAAATAAAATAATACTTTGCCCTGTTAATCCTGTCTTAAACCAACCTGTGTCGATTTCTAAAAAAGGATCTTTTAATGCTATTAAATAAGAAACTCCAAAAAGTAATATAATTCTGGTAATCATAGCTAAAGCCAAACCTAATAAAGTCGCTTTTTTAACTTGATTTTCTGGTAATTTATTGGCAGAAATAGATATAAAAATAATATTATCGATTCCTAATATTATTTCTAGAAAAGTTAAGGTTAACAGGGCAACCCAGGTATCAGCATGTGCAAATATTTCCATATTAATCTACTTTATAAACAGTACCATCTTGTTTGAATTTACTGAACCCTATTTTGGCAGTAAAATCGTAAGAATTATCTGTAACCTTTGTAATTTGAACAAAAATAGGATCTTTATCCATCTCTTTTTTCGGAGATTTCATTCTTAATGTGTAAAAGAAATTATTTTTCCATTTGATATATAATGTATCAATATGTTTTGTTTTTTTTACACCAGAAGTACTGTCATTAGAAATAGAAACTATTTTTTCATATTCTTCAATTTGCAAACTATCTATTCTTGTAATAATTGTTTTTCCATAACCATCTCCAGCAGGAATTTCAAAAACTCCTGTTTTAAATTTATCGGAATTATCTTCAATTTCTGATTTACAGGAAGAAATAATAAAAATTGAAGCAAGAAGAATGAAGATTGAAGTATGTAAATTAGAAAAGTACTTCCCACTTTTCACTTCCGACATCAAATTTTTAATTTTTTTTTTATAATTCATTCCTTTTAATTTTTAAAATTACTTCCAACTTCCAACTTCCAACTTCCAACTTCCAACTTCCCACTTCTCACTTCCAACTATATCCCAGTATAATTAGCAGGAGTAATAGCCTTTAATTCCTCTTTAATTTCATCTGAAACCTCTAAAGTATCAATAAAATTAGCAATTGAATTTTGGTTTATTTTCTCGTTCGTTCTAGTTAATCCTTTTAAAGCTTCATAAGGATTTGGGTATGCTTCACGTCTTAAAATTGTCTGAATTGCTTCTGCAACAACAGCCCAATTATTTTCTAAATCATCCTCAAATTTTTGCTTGTTTAACAATAATTTATTCAAACCTTTTAAAGTTGATGTAAAAGCAATAATTGTATGTCCAAAAGGTACACCAACATTACGTAAAACAGTACTATCTGTTAAATCTCTTTGTAAACGAGAAATTGGTAATTTTGCTGAAAGATGCTCGAAAATAGCATTTGCGATTCCTAAATTTCCTTCAGAATTTTCAAAATCAATAGGGTTTACTTTGTGTGGCATTGCAGAAGAACCAACTTCGCCAGCCTTAATTTTTTGTTTAAAATAATCCATAGAAACATAGGTCCAGAAATCTCTATCTAAATCGATAATAATGGTGTTAATACGTTTTAAAGTATCGAACAACGCAGCCATATGATCGTAATGTTCTATTTGTGTTGTTGGAAAAGAGTGTTGTAAACCCAACTTTTCTTGCACAAAATTACTTCCAAATTCTTTCCAATCGATATTTGGATATGCAACTTTGTGAGCATTATAATTACCAGTTGCTCCACCAAATTTCGCAGCACTTGGTATGTCGTTTAACAAATTGAATTGTTCTTTTAAACGAACCACAAAAACATCTATTTCTTTACCTAATCTTGTTGGAGAAGCAGGCTGTCCATGTGTTCTCGCTAACATAGAAATATCTTTCCACTCAATAACCAATTCTTGTAATTTCTCTAAAACTTCGAAATAATGAGGCACATAAACGTCGTTCATTGCTTCTTTAATAGAAAGTGGAATTGCAGTATTATTTATATCTTGAGAAGTCAATCCAAAGTGAATAAATTCTTTATACTTCTGTAAATTTAAAGCATCGAATTTTTCTTTGATAAAATACTCAACCGCTTTTACATCGTGGTTGGTTACTTTTTCGATATCTTTTATTTTTTGAGCGTCTTCTGCTGTAAAATTCTTGTAAATGTTTCTTAAATCTTCAAAAAGTGAAGTATTAAAATCTGCTAATTGCGGAAGTGGAACTTCGCAAAGTGCTATAAAATATTCTACTTCTACTAAAACTCTGTATTTTATTAAAGCTTCTTCAGAAAAATAGTTTGCTAATTTTTCAATTTTACCTCTGTATCTTCCATCAATAGGAGAGATTGCATTTAGTTTTGTTAAGTTCATTTTTTGTTGTGTTGTAAGCAACAAAAATAGGGATTAAAACACATTTATTTTAGTGATTTTTCATGTTTTTCAATCAAGCTTATAATAAATTTTCCACGGGCTTTTGTGCCTTTACTTTCATGGATAATTTTAGTTTCAATGAGGTATTTTAATTCAGGATGAATCCAATCTTTTTCCAAGCCAAAAAAATACAAAGTATTCATTGTATAAGCTCTAACTGCAATTTTTTGTGGTGTAATTAACCAGTCGAAACCAGTTTCTACAATAGCATCTATATGTTTTATTGTGAGGTTTTTTTTAACCTCATTATCATTTTTTGAATAATAAGCAGTGGCTAAATGTTCACAAATTTTTGCACAAGGTCTAATGGCACTATCAAATTTTAGAGTATTTATTTTTGTTGAAAAATCATCTAAATGAGGAAGTATCCAACTTAATTTATGGTGTGTACAAATCCATTCTAAAATCCAAGCCGCTTTTATGGACACCTTATTA
Source organism: Polaribacter haliotis (assembly GCF_014784055.1). Classification (NCBI taxonomy): domain Bacteria; kingdom Pseudomonadati; phylum Bacteroidota; class Flavobacteriia; order Flavobacteriales; family Flavobacteriaceae; genus Polaribacter; species Polaribacter haliotis. The sequence continues at coordinate 448,292 of NZ_CP061813.1, forward strand.
TCAACATCAAAAGTTATAGAAACCAATTCTTTAAATAAATTTCTATTTTCTAATACAATATTTGCAACCCTTTGTCGGTTTTCTCTTTTAGCGTTTTCTATATTATTAAGCTGTTCTGTTATATAAAGAAGATTTGATTTTGGCACTATTAATGTATATTTGTATTAAAATTCTATTGAAATGATAAATATAAAAAGACTGTTTTTTGTTTTGGCATTTTTTGCTTGTTTTTTTATAAGTGAAAATGTTAAGGCGCAAAAAATAAATCAATTTAACGAAAATAAACAACGAACAGGTGTTTGGAAAAAGTACTACCCAAATAAAAGAATTCGTTATACAGGGCAGTTTGAAGAAGGAAAAGAAGTAGGTGTTTTTAAATTTTATGACATTACAAATTCCGATCATCCAACAATTATAAAAACTTTTTTCTACGATTCAGATTCTTTATTTGTTCAGTTTTATACACTAAAAGGAAGTATTAAAACAGAGGGGATTTTAAATAAAAGAGCAAGAGTTGGAAACTGGAAATACTTTTATCCAGATGGAACGATTATGGCCGAAGAAAATTACAATAAAAATGGAGAATTTCATGGGGAACAATTGGTGTATTATCCAGATGGACAAGTAACAGAGTTTTCAGTTTACGAAAACGGAAAATTGCATGGAACTACTAGTAAATATGCCAGTAATGGAAATCTTATCGAAGAAGTGGAGTACAAAAATGGAAAGGAAAATGGTCTTGCACAGTATTTCGAATTAAATGGAAAATTAAAAGAAAAAGGTGTCTATAAAGATGGAAAAAGAGTAGGAAAATGGGAGTATTATTTAGATGGAGAAATAGCGCCTGAAGAAGATAAAAAGAAGAAGAAAAAGTTTGTTTTAAAAAAAGATAATTGATTTTAGTTTCAAAGTTTTATCAAACGTCTTATATAAACCAAAACAATATCTTCATCAATTCTTTCAATCTTTAAAACCATTTCTAATTTGTATATTTGCACCCTCAAAAAATAAGAATGAAACGAGTAGTTGTAGGTCTTTCTGGTGGTGTAGATTCTAGTGTTACAGCACATTTATTAAAAGAACAGGGCTTTGAAGTTATTGGGCTTTTTATGAAGAATTGGCACGACGATTCTGTAACTATTTCTAACGAATGTCCTTGGTTAGAAGATAGTAATGATGCTATGATTGTTGCCGAAAAACTAGGAATTCCTTTTCAAGTGGTAGATTTAAGTGAGCAATATAAAGAACGTATTGTAGATTATATGTTTGCAGAATATGAGAAAGGAAGAACACCAAATCCTGATGTACTTTGTAACCGAGAAATTAAGTTCGATGTTTTTATGGATATTGCCTTAAAATTAGGTGCAGATTATGTTGCAACTGGACATTATTGTAGAAAAGGTGAAGAAATTATCGATGGAAAACCAGTCTACAAATTACTGGCAGGAAAAGATAATAACAAAGATCAATCTTATTTTTTGTGTCAGCTTTCGCAAGAACAATTAACAAAAGCGTTGTTTCCTATTGGCGAATTAACAAAACCAGAAGTAAGAGAAATTGCAAAAGAAGCTGATTTAATTACGGCAGAAAAGAAAGATTCGCAAGGATTATGTTTTATAGGTAAAGTTAGATTACCAGAGTTTTTACAGCAAAAATTGCAACCCAAAGAAGGAAATATTGTTCAAATTCCTTCGGATTTTTCTCAGTATATAAAAGAGACTCCAAAATTTGTAAATAAAGAAGCAGAACTTGACTATTTCGCAACGAAATTCAGTTATTCAGAAGAAGATGGAAAAGTTGTTGGGAAACATCAAGGTGCGCATTATTTTACAAAAGGACAACGTAAAGGTTTAAATGTTGGTGGAACAAAAGAAGCTTTATATGTGATTGAAACGGATGTAAATACAAACACCATTTACACAGGAGAAGGCAAGAATCACCAAGGTTTGTACAGAAATACTTTGTTTGTTTCTAATGAAGAAATCCATTGGATTCGTGAGGATTTAGTATTAAATATTGGAGAGATTATGGAAGTCGAAGCCAGAATTCGTTACAGACAAGCCCTAGAAAAAGCGACCTTACACAAAGTTGATACTGGTTTGTATGTTCAGTTTGTAAATAAGCAATCTGCCATACAAGAAGGGCAATTTGTTGCTTGGTATAAAAACGAAGAATTGTTAGGCTCTGGAGTTATTTCTTAAAAACTTTTTTTAGCATTTTTAAAGTAGTATTTTTATAACTTATTAGATGGGTTATGAAAAACATATTATTTCTATTAATTGTCTTTGTTACTGCGAATTTTTACTGTCAGGAACAAGATGCTTGGGTGTTTTTTAAAGACAAACCTAGTAAAGCCACTTTTTTAGCAAATCCATTAACCATGCTTTCTCAAACAGCTTTGGATAGAAGAAACACGCAAAATGTTTCTTTAGACGAAACAGATGTTCCTATAGAAACAAGTTATTATAATACTTTAAAAAATATTGTAAACATTACTGTTCTAGGAAAATCGAGATGGTTGAATGCAGTTCATATTCAAGGAACAAAAACGAATGTCGATAATTTAAAATCGGCTTTTAGTTTTATTGATAAAATTGAATTTGCAGACAAGTCTTTAAATGGAAGCAATAAAATAACTTCTGTAAAAAGTAAACGAAATCATTATAATAAGTTCGAAAATTCTAAAACTGATTTTACGTATGGAAATACAGAAAATCAGATTAAAATGTTGAAGGCAGATTTTCTTCACAAAGAAGGTTTCACTGGAAAAAATCAAATTATAGCAGTTATTGATGCTGGTTTTCCAAATGTAAATACATTATCTGCATTTAAAAGATTACGAGATAATAATCAAATTTTGGGAGGTTACGATTTTGTTGAAAGAAACGACAATTTTTATACGGGTCATAATCATGGAACCAATGTATTATCAACCATTGGAGGTTATATAGAAAACCAATTTGTAGGATCTGCACCAGATGCATTGTTCTATTTATTTAGAACAGAAAATGCGCCAGTAGAAGTTCCTTTAGAGGAAACTTTGTGGGTAGAAGCCGCAGAAAGAGCCGATAGTTTAGGAGTCGATGTTATTAATACCTCTTTAGGTTATACCACTTTCGATAATCCAAAATATGATTATTCTTATAATGATATGGATGGCAAAACAACATTTATTACAAGAGGAGCAGAAATGGCTGCAAAAAAAGGAATTTTGGTGGTTAATTCCGCTGGAAATGAAGGGAATAAAAATTGGAAATATATTTCTGCGCCAGCAGATGCAAAATCTGTAATTACAGTTGGAGCAGTAGATAAAGATGGAAATATTGCTTCTTTTAGTTCTTTTGGACCAAGTTTCGATGGTCGTATAAAACCAGAAATTGTAGCAAAAGGAGCAGGAGCAGCCGTAATTAATCATACGAATGGTTCGATTACAACCTCAAATGGAACATCTTTTTCGTCGCCAATTATGGCTGGTGTAATTGCTTGTTTGAATCAATATGAAAATTTGGAAACTAAAAAGAGAAATAATAACTTTTTAAAAGAAGCAATTTATACATCTGCCAATAAATATTCGAATCCAACTGCGCAAATGGGGTATGGAATTCCTAATTTTCAAGAAGCATTTGCATTGTATAAATCATCACTTTCTGTTGAAGATATTTTTTTTAAAGATTTAAAAATAGTTCCGAATCCTATTTCAATCAATTTTAACATAGAAGGAATACAGGATAATTTAAAAGATTTAAAAATCCATATTTTTGATATTCTTGGGAAGCAAGTTTATCAACAAAATAAAGACCTTTCGAAGGAAATAAACATTTCAACCTTAGCAAAAGGAATTTATTTTTTAAGAATTGAAAAAGGAATCAATTTAAAAACAATTAAAATTATAAAACAATAATGACGAATACCATTACTAAATTATTCAACATAAAATACCCTGTAATACAAGGAGGAATGATTTGGGTTTCTGGCTGGAGATTGGCTTCTGCTGTTTCCAATGCTGGTGGTTTGGGGTTGATAGGAGCAGGTTCTATGTATCCAGAAGTTTTACGAGAGCATATTCAAAAATGCAAAAAAGCAACAGACAAACCTTTTGGTGTAAATGTGCCAATGCTATACCCAGATATTGAAAAAATTATGGATATTATCGTAGAAGAAGGTGTAAAAATTGTTTTTACTTCTGCAGGAAATCCAAAAACGTGGACTTCCTTTTTGCAAGAAAAAGGAATAACAGTGGTGCATGTAGTAAGTTCTGTAAAGTTTGCCCTAAAAGCAGAACTAGCAGGAGTAAATGCTGTAGTTTGCGAAGGTTTTGAGGCTGGTGGACATAATGGAAGGGAAGAAACGACCACTTTTACCTTAATTCCTATGGTAAAAGAGCAAGTAAAAATACCAGTAATTGCTGCAGGAGGCATTGGAACTGGTCGTGGAATGTTGGCAGCAATGGTTTTAGGTGCAGATGGAGTGCAAATAGGAAGTAGATTTGCAGCAACTGTAGAATCTTCGGCTCACGAAAATTTTAAAAAAACGATTATAGATGTAAAAGACGGAGATACCCACTTAACTTTAAAAGAATTGGCTCCTGTGCGTTTGGTGAAAAATAAATTCTATAATGATGTGCAAGAATTATACTTAAAAAAGCCATCTTTAGAACAAATAAAAGAACTTTTAGGTAGAGCACGCTCCAAAAAAGGAATGTTTGAGGGAGATTTAGAAGAAGGAGAATTAGAAATAGGGCAAATTGCTGGATTAATTAACGATATTAAGCCCGCAAAAGAAGTTTTGGAGAATATTATTAAAGAATTTAACGAAGTAAAAGCTTTGGTAGATAGGTTTTAGCGTTGTTTTAGATTAATTATTAATAATTTTTGTGAAATTAATTTATTGGCATTATCTTTGCAATTCAATAAACGTTGTTAGTAATTAAACAAACAACACATTTAATATTATTATTATGAATAAAGGTACCGTAAAATTTTTCAATGAGTCTAAAGGATTTGGATTTATCACTGAAGAAGGAAACAACAAAGAACATTTTGTACATGTTTCAGGTTTAATTGATGAAATTCGTGAAAACGATGAAGTTGAATTTGACTTACAAGATGGAAGAAAAGGATTAAACGCAGTAAACGTAAGAGTTATATAATTATATATTATTACTATTTAAAGTTTTATCTAAAAGCCTATCAATATTGATAGGCTTTTTTTATGCAGAATATTTATATTTTTATTATAATTGATATAATAAGGCGTACTTCCAATTAATGGCACTATCTTTGCAACTCAATAAATGTTGTTAGTAATTAAACAAGCAACATATTTAACATTATTATTATGAATAAAGGTACCGTAAAATTTTTCAATGAGTCTAAAGGATTCGGATTTATCACTGAAGAAGGAAACAACAAAGAACATTTTGTACATGTGTCAGGATTAGTAGATGAAATTCGTGAAAACGACGAAGTTGAATTTGACTTACAAGATGGTAAAAAAGGATTAAACGCAGTAAACGTAAGAGTATTATAATATATATTTATTACTAGTTAATTTTTTAACTAAAAGCCTATCAAATTTTTGATAGGCTTTTTTTATGTTTGTTTTTTTAAATAAAACAAGAAATAAATTATAATGATCGACGGAAGACAACGAAAAAACATACAAATTGGTCTGTTTGTAGAAATCGTTCAAAAGCCACACCAAAGAAGTGGAGAATTAACAAGTGGTAAAGTGGCTAAGATTCTAACAAAATCGCCAAACCATCCTTATGGAATAAAAGTACGGTTAGAGTCTGGTCTTGTAGGTAGAGTAAAAAATATAATTACTTTGCAGAAATCTTAATTTCGTACATTTTTCTACTTTTGTTATTTAGTTTATTTTCTCTCAACCAAGGATTAAGAATTTTAAACTCTTTATAATTCATACCATATTTCTTAGCAAAATGCGTTATGTTAGAAATTGCAGTATCAACTTTAATAGTTCTTGTTTTCTCTAAAGTGTATAAATCTTCTTTTTCAAATACAAAACCATATTTTTTTGGATTTGAAATAATTTCTTTTAAAGCTAAAATTCTAAATACATACCTTTCTGTTTCATCAGGTAATTTTGCATCGTAATAATTGTTTACTTCTTGTGCTTTTATTCTTTTAGAAACTCCATAATTACCAGCATTATAAGCAGCAGCAGCTAATGTCCAAGAATTAAAACGTTCGTATGAATTTTTCAAGTATTCTGCAGCAACTTTTGTAGATTTTTCGATATGATAACGTTCGTCTACATTACTATTTATTTCCAAACCATATTCTTTTCCAGTAGTTCGCATAAAATGCCACATTCCTGCTGCACCAGCAGAGGAAGTTTCGTCTATAAAACCACTTTCTGCTAAAGCTAAAAATTTAAAATCGTCTGGTAAACCATATTTTTTTAATAACGGCTCTAAAACTGGAAAGTATTTATTTGCACGTTTTATAAGTAACAATCCATTAGATTGCCAATAGGTATTTACTAATAATTCTCTTTCCATTCGCTCTCTAACATCTTCAATTTCTACAGGAACTATTTCTCCTGCCAAATTTAAATTTTCTGGAAGCTGTAAAGATTTTATTTTATAAGTTTGGTGTGTTTGCGTTTCAGGATCTGTATTCGAAGGAACATTCGTATCCGATTTTTGTATCGCGCTAAAAAATACAGCAGTTACAATAATTACACT